>NZ_CP029188.1:3510000-3852500 GCF_003097515.1 Streptomyces tirandamycinicus
CCGGTCCTGCGGGTCGGCGGTTTCCACGCTCCCTACCCGCCGGCCCGGCTGGAGGAGGAGTACCTTCCGGGACTGGACCGGGTGCTCGACGCCGTCGACCGCTCGCTGGCGTACTGAGGAGAGGGTCGTGACGACGATGACTGACGCTTCCGCGCGCTTCCGCGAGTTCAAGATGCCCGACGTGGGCGAGGGACTCACCGAGGCCGAGATCCTCAAGTGGTACGTCCAGCCCGGCGACACGGTCACCGACGGACAGGTCGTGTGCGAGGTCGAGACCGCCAAGGCCGCGGTGGAACTGCCCATCCCCTACGACGGAGTGGTGCACGAGCTGCGCTTCGACGAGGGCACCACCGTGGACGTCGGCACCGCGATCATCACCGTGGACGTGGCGCCGGGCTCCGGCCCGGCCGACGAGCCGCGGCCCGCGGCCGCCGAGCCGGAGGCCGCCGAGTCCGCGGCCGCCGGGCCGGAGGCCGAGGCGCCGGAGAAGCCCGCCGGCCGGCAGCCGGTGCTGGTCGGCTACGGCGTGGCGGAGTCCTCCACCAAGCGCCGTCCGCGCAAGGGCACTTCGGTGCCCGGGCAGGCCCAGCAGGCCGCGCAGACCGAGGCCGCGGCGGCCGTGCAGGCCGAGCTGAACGGCCACGGGACCACGGCGCCCGCCGCGCCCCGCCCGCTGGCCAAGCCCCCGGTCCGCAAGCTGGCCAAGGACCTCGGGGTGGACCTCGCCACGGTCGTGCCCAGCGGCCCCGACGGGATCATCACCCGCGACGACGTCCGGGCGGCCGTGTCCCCGGCCGAGGCTCCCGCGCCCGCCGCAGTGCCCGAGCCGGTGGCCGCGGAGACCGCGACCGCGCCCTCCGCGCCCGCGGTGGCCGGTGCCCGCGAGACCCGCGTCCCGGTCAAGGGCGTCCGCAAGGCCACCGCCCAGGCGATGGTCGGCTCGGCCTTCACCGCACCGCACGTCACCGAGTTCGTCACGGTCGACGTCACGCGCACGATGAAGCTGGTCGAGGAGCTGAAGTCCGACAAGGACATGGCCGGGCTGCGGGTGAACCCCCTGCTGCTCGTCGCCAGGGCGCTGCTGGTCGCGATCAGGCGCAATCCGGAGATCAACGCCGCCTGGGACGAGGCGAACCAGGAGATCGTGCTCAAGCACTACGTCAACCTGGGCATCGCCGCGGCCACACCGCGCGGTCTGATCGTGCCGAACATCAAGGACGCGCACGACAAGACCCTGCCGCAGCTCGCCGAGGCCCTCGGCGAGCTGGTGTCCACCGCCCGTGAGGGGAGGACGACCCCGGCCGCGATGCAGGGCGGCACGGTGACGATCACCAATGTGGGCGTCTTCGGGGTCGACACCGGCACGCCGATCCTCAACCCCGGCGAGTCGGCGATCCTCGCGGTCGGCGCGATCAAGCTCCAGCCGTGGGTCCACAAGGGCAAGGTCAAGCCCCGCCAGGTCACCACGCTGGCGCTCTCCTTCGACCACCGGCTGGTCGACGGCGAACTGGGCTCCAAGGTCCTGGCGGACGTCGCCGCCGTGCTGGAGCAGCCGAAGAGGCTCATCACCTGGGTCTGACGCTCCGGTTCGGTACAGGACACCGTGCGGCCGGACGACCGCACGGCCGCATGGCCGCGCACCGTACGACCGCGCTGCCGTCTGACCGCCGCAGGACCGCAGGACCGCACGAAGGAAGGTCCCGGGACGCCGCCGCGTCCCGGGACCTCTTGCGTCGATCGGTGAGTGCGGCGATCAGTCCCGCTGGGTGCCGACCGGGAGCGAACGCAGCTCCATCGTGCGGGCGCTGCTGGAGGCGAAGCCGAAGTCGAGGAGCTTCGCCGCGTCCTTGAACCGGTTGTCGCCCGTGGACGACGCCAGGACCACGCCGGTGTAGGTCTTGCCGTTGCGGGTCGCGGCGAAGACGAGGCAGGGGCCCGCCGCCGTGCCGGTACCGGTCTTCACACCGATGGCGCCGCCGTACGAGCCCAGCAGCTTGTTGGTGTTGTACCAGGTGTACGTGCGGGTGCCGCCGGTGCTGGTCGTGGCCGCGGCCTTGTACGACGTCGGCTTGACGACCTCGCGGAAGACGGAGCTGCTCATCGCGTGACGGGCCAGCTTCGCCAGGTCCGACGGGGTGGTGTAGTTGTTCCCGGTCCGCGAGATGCCGTCGAACGAGTCGAACTTGGTGTTGGTCAGGCCCAGTTGCTTGGCCTTCGCGTTCATCTTGCCGATGAAGGAGCTGGTGCGGGCGGCGGTCGTGGTGCCCGTGCCGTACGTGTCGGCCAGGGCGTACGCGGCGTCGCAGCCGGACGGCAGCATCAGCCCGGACAGCAGCTGGCGGACGGTCAGCTTGTCACCGGTGCGCAGGTCCGCGGTGCTGGCGCCCTCGCGGGCGACGTAGTTGCGGTACTCGGCCTTGACCGTGACCTTCTTGTTCAGGTCCACGCCCCGGATGGTGAGCACCGTTATGGCCGTCACCAGCTTCGTCGTGCTGGCCATCTGGCGGCGGGTGTTGCCGGCCTTGCCGTAGACGGCCCTGCCGTCCGCCTGGTCCAGGAGGAAGCCGCCCTTGGCCGTGATGGACGGGGTCGGCGTCGCCGCGTGCGCGGGGGCGGCCAGGGGCGAGGCCGTCAGCAGCAGACCACCGGCGAGAGCGACGGTGGCGGCGCGACGCACGCCCTTGTGGCTGGTTTTCAAAGGAAACGCTCCGATTGGTCGCGTATGCGAGGAGTGCAGGGGTTCGCAGGGTTGATCGGACCCTGCGGGAAACAAGGATCCCGATACAAGACACCTGAGGGGTGTGAATGGATGTACCGACGTGGCGCGCTTCTCCGCGCCCGGTCCTTTTCGGTCCGCTCCGGTCGGCTGTGGTCTGATCCGTTCGGTCCCGGTCAGTCCCAGCCCCTCCCGGTCCGCGTGTGGTTTCTTCCCCTCCCCCTCTCCTCGCCAAGTGATCTCCCCTCCCCGCTCCTCGCCGGGCGCCCTCCGCCTCCGCCTCGTCCTGGATGGTGGACGGCCTCACCGTTGCACACCCGTTGTATCTATGCTGTGCGCATGCCCACCGCCCCCGTGAGACAGCCCCCTGCCGCCGAGCGCGTCTACGCCCACATCAAGCAGGCCGTCCTCGACCGCCGCTACGAGGGCGGCACCCTGCTCACCGAGGGCGAACTCGCCGAAGCCGTCGGGGTGTCCCGCACCCCCGTCCGCGAGGCGCTCCTCAAGCTGGAGATGGAAGGACTCCTCAGGCTCTACCCGAAGAAGGGCGCGCTCGTGCTCGCCGTCTCCGCGCAGGAGATCGCGGACGTGGTCGAAACCCGGCTGCTGGTCGAGGAGTTCACCGTCCGCCGGGCCGTCCCCGCCCCGCCCCGGCTGATCCGGCGCCTGGAGGAACTGCTCGACGAGCACAGGCGGTGTGCCGAGTCCGGCGACCTCGCCGAGGTCGCCGCCACCGACCGCTGCTTCCATGCGGAGATCGTCCGCCACGCCGGCAACGAGATCCTCTCCCGCCTCTACGACCAGCTGCGCGACCGCCAGTTGAGGATGGGGGTCGCCGTCATGCACTCCCACCCCGACCGCGTCGCCAAGAACATCGCCGAGCACGCCGAGTTGCTGGACGCCATCAGGGCCGGTGACGCCGAGCGGGCCGCGGCCTGTGTGCGCCGGCACCTGGGCTGGGTGAAGGTGCTGGTCCGGGGTGAGGAGGGATGAGCCGGGAGTGCGCCGCACTGCCCGGCGATCCCCCGGGTGGACGCCGGGCCGCCCTCGTCTGGGGCATCGGCGTCGCCGTCTACTTCGTCGCCGTCATCTTCCGTACCTCGCTGGGCGTCGCCGGCCTCGACGCGGCCGACCGCTTCGACGTCAACGCCTCCGCGCTCTCGGCCTTCTCCATACTCCAGCTGCTCGTCTACGCGGGCATGCAGATACCCGTCGGCCTCATGGTCGACCGGCTCGGCACCAGGAAGGTGCTGGCCCTCGGCGTCGTCCTGTTCACCGCCGGGCAGCTCGGCTTCGCCTTCTCCCCCTCGTACGGGACCGCCCTCGCCGCACGGGCGCTCCTCGGCTGCGGCGACGCGATGACCTTCATCAGCGTGCTGCGGCTCGGCTCCCGCTGGTTCCCCGCCCGCCGTGGACCGTTCGTCGCCCAGGTCGCGGCACTGTTCGGGATGGCGGGCAACCTGGTCTCCACCCTCGTGGTCTCCCGGATGCTGGAGGGCCTCGGCTGGACCGCGACGTTCGCGGGCAGCGCCGCGGCCGGGGCGGTCGTCCTCGTCCTGCTCCTCCTCTTCCTCAGGGACCATCCCGAGGGCTGGGAGCCGCCGTCCGCCGGGCCGGCCGGTGCGGTCTTCGTCCGCCGGCAGCTCGCCCTCTCCTGGCGCGAGCCCGGCACCAGGCTCGGGATGTGGGTGCACTTCACCACCCAGTTCCCCGCCATGGTGTTCCTGCTGCTGTGGGGGCTGCCGTTCCTCGTCGAGGCCCAGCGGCTCTCCCGGGAGACCGCCGGCTGGCTGCTCACCCTCGTGGTCGTCTCCCACATGGTGGTGGGACTGGTCTACGGGCAGATCATCGCCCGGCACCACGCCGCCCGGGCGCCGCTCGCCCTCGGTACGGCCGCGGCGACGGCCACGGCATGGGCGGCCACCCTCGCCTTCCCGGGAGACCGGGCCCCGATGTGGCTGCTGATCACGCTCTGCGCGGTCCTCGGCGCATGCGGCCCCGCCTCGATGATCGGTTTCGACTTCGCCCGCCCCGCCAACCCGCCGGAACGCCAGGGGACCGCGTCCGGCATCGTCAACATGGGCGGCTTCGTGGCCTCCATGACCACGCTGCTGGCGGTTGGCGTACTGCTGGACGCGACCGGCGGCGACTACCGCGTCGCGTTCTCCTCCGTCTTCGCCCTGCAGGCGCTGGGCGTGACGCAGATCCTCCGGCTGCGGGCACGCACGGTCCGGCTGGAGCGGGAGCGGCTGGTGGCGAGCCGGGTCGAGGCGGTCCACGTCCCGGTGTGAGGGGCGTGGTGGGTGCCCTGGTGTGGCGCGGGCAGGGCAGGGCCCGGTGTGCGGCGGCGGGGCACGTCCCGGTGTGCGGGGTGCGGTGTGGGTGCCCTGGCGTGGCGTGTGCGGGGCGCGTCCCGCGTCCGGGGCGCGCGGTGCGGCGCCGGGGCGGACGTGACGCACCGTCCACGGCGCCCCACGGAGGTTAGCGGCCGAGGTGCACCGGAGGCGTCCGACGTGCCCCGGATGCGGCCACGGCGCCCGGAACCCGACCCCGCTACGGCGTCACCGCGAACGACTCCAGGATCGCGTCCGCGAGGCCGGGGTCCCCTTCGATCTTGATTCGGTCGGCGACGGCGGCGGGCCGGACCCGGCCGGCCGCCAGCCGCACATAGGTCTCCCAGTCCAGCGCCAGCGTCACGGCCGGGCCCAGTGACGGCGAGCCGTCGACGGTGCCGCGTCCGTCCGCGCCGACCCGCACCGTCCGCAGGAACTCCACCGGCCCGTGCACATCGACGACCACCGCCGAGTGGGGTGGCGCCCCGGCGCCCTTGGCGACGACCTTCGGCAGCGCCGAGATGAACTGGTCACGGGCGACGAACGCGCCGGGGGAGTCGAGGTTGCCCGGCGCGTTCAGCGCGGCGCGCAGGTCCTGTTCGTGCACCCAGACGTCGAACGCCCGCATACGGTAGGCCTGTTCCAGCGTCTGCTCCGCACCCAGCGGGGCGCGCACCATCGTCTCCGGAGAGCGGTTCTCGTTCCGCAGCTGACGGTTCCGCCGGATGATCGTGTACTCGAGCTCGGAGGTCATCTCCGGCGCCGTGTGGTGGCGGCGCACATCGACCTGCATCTCCATGTAGCGGGCGAACTCGCTGCGCACATGGTAGAGATCGCGCGGCAGGCTGTGGATCGGGCGGGGGTCGCCGAGCATCTCGCACTCCATGCCGATGATGTGCGACACGATGTCGCGAACCGACCATGCGGGGCACGGCGTCGGGCGGTTCCACTCGCCCTCCGCGAGCGGCTGCACCAGCTCGGATATGGCTTCGATGGAGTGGGTCCAGGCGTCGGCGTAGGTCTGGAGACTGGGATGGACGGTCACGGAACCCCTCGGCGGTCGTGCGCGGTCTGGGTGCGGGCGGCTGCCGGGGGTCCTGGGGGTGACCCCCGGGAGAGAACAGTACGCTGCCCTTGGGCACCCCGGCAGTGCTTTCGTGTGACGATGGTAGGCCCGTGTTGACGGCTCGAATGCCAGGACGGTGGTAGTGTGCGCGCCTCACTCATCCAGATCGCGGTAGACCGTGACGAACCGGTGGACTCCCGCCGTCGCCGAGCGGCCGAACTGGTCCGGGAGCAACGGGGTTCCGCCCTTGTCGTCCTTCCCGAACTCTGGACCGTGGGGGCCTTCGCCTACGACTCCTTCGAGACGGAGGCCGAGACGCTGGACGGCCCCACGCACCGGGTCATGGCGGAGGCCGCGGCCGACGCGGGCGTCTGGCTGCACGCCGGATCCGTCGTCGAGCGGGCCGCCGACGGCCGCCTCTTCAACACCTCGCTGGTGCTGTCCCCCGAGGGCCGCCTCGCGGGCGTCTACCGGAAGATCCACCGCTTCGGCTTCGACAAGGGCGAGGCCGTGATGATGGCCGCGGGCGAGGACCTGGTGACCGTACGGCTGCCCGAGGCGACCCTCGGTCTCGGCACCTGCTACGACCTGCGCTTCCCGGAGCTCTTCCGCGGCCTGGTGGACGCCGGCGCCGACACGCTCGTCGTCCCCGCGGGCTGGCCGGAGCGGCGGCGTGCCCACTGGACCCTGCTGGCGCAGGCCCGGGCGGTGGAGAACCAGGCGTACGTCCTCGCCTGCGGCAGCGCGGGCACCCACGCGGGCGTGGAGCAGGCGGGCCACAGCATCGTCGTCGACCCGTGGGGCGAGGTCCTGGCGGAGGCGGGCGCCGGTGAGGAGGTCCTCACGGTCGACCTGGACCCGAAGAGGCCGGGGGCGACCCGCGAGCAGTTCCCGGCCCTCAAGGACCGCCGTCTGGGCCTGGCACCCCCGGCGGTACGGGGGAGCTGACACCCCGAGACCGGCCCCGCCCGGCCCCGGCCGGACGGGACCCGGCCGCTCCCGCCCGCCGCAGGCCCGTGGCGGTCAGCCGTGGGTCCCGGCGGTCGTGTGGTCCCCGTCGGCGGTCGCGTGGACCCCGTGCGTCCACTGCGTCCCGGGGGGAGCGGCCCCCCGCCGGGCGGTGCCGGACCGCCCGCGGTCCCCCCGCTCCGCGAGTGGCACCCTTGACCGCATGAACGCCGCCGCTTCCCCCGCGCCCCGCCGCCGTGCCCGTGTCCGTGCCCCCGAGCTGATCGGCAAGGGTGGCTGGCTCAACACGGGTGGCAAGAGTCTGACGCTCGCGGACCTACGAGGTAAGTGCGTTGTTGTAGATTTCTGGATTTCCTGAACCAATGTGAGCACTCCTCGCTAGCGTTGGGCGCGTGCACCAACACACCACTGCTGACCTGTACTTGCGCCTGTCCCTGGACCGGGAGGGCAAGACCGCGATCGACCGCCAGGAAGCCGACTGCCGCGCATGGGCGGAGCGCAACGGACTGACCGTCCGCAAGGTCCACATCGACCGTGGACGTTCCGGTTACAAGAACGTCAGCCGCAAGGGGTTCGATGCGGCGATCACAGCAGCCACGGCCGGCGTAGTGGGCGTTCTGATCGTCTGGAAGCTCGACCGTCTGTCCCGCAAGGGCATCGGCGAGGTCGGCAAGGCGCTGGACGACATAGGCCGGGTCGGCGGACGGCTGGTCTCCGTCATGGACGGCCTCGACACGAAGAACGACAGCGCCCGGGTCACCATCGCGATGCTGGCGGAACTGGCGCGCAACGAGTCCCGCAACCTTGGGATGCGCGTCGGCAACGCCAAGCGGTACCTACGGCAGCGGGGCCAGTGGATCGGCGGACAGCCGCCTTACGGGCTGCTGGTGGACCCGGAGGCGAAGAAGCTCGTCCACGACCCCGAGACCGCCGTCTACGCCCGCCTGATCGCCGACGAGGCGCTGTCCGGGAAGGTCCTCGTCCACATCGCCCGGCTGCTGAACGAGCACGGGGTGGAGTCCGCCCGTGGGGGCGAGTGGAACTCGTCCAGCGTCATGCAACTCCTTCGTTCACCGGCCTTCGCCGGTCTCATGCCGCAGACCGAGTACGAGGAGCAGCCGGACGGGACACGCAAGTACATGAACCGGGTCTCTCCCTACCGAGACCCGGAGACGCTGGAGACCGTGAGCATCGGTGAGGGGATCATCACGGTCGGGGAGCGTGAGCTCATCCTCCGCCAGCTCGAAGCGCGCACGTTTCCTCTGGCGGGGAAGCGGCACGGTCACAAGCAGGGGAAGTCGCTGCTCACCGGGATAGCACGTTGTGGGCTCTGCGGGGCCCGGATGAGCAAGGCCGGCACGTCGTACCAGTGCTCCAGCCACCGCATGGGGCGGGGATGCTCCGGTGTCTCGGCCCGTGTGGAGAGCATTGACGACTACGTGACTCGGGCGTTCCTCTCACGCCTGCCGTCCCTGGAGCCTCAGGACCCGCTGCTCGCCGTGATCGCCGATCGCTGGGTACAGAGGGAGGACCCGGAGGTTTTCGCGAAGCGGGACGCGATCGAGGCGGAGATCGCGGACGAGGGGGCCCGTCTGGCGGAACTGGAGGAGGCCAGGTACGTCCGTGGCGAGTTCACCGGCGAAGACGCGATCGACCGGTACAACCGGCTCGCCGGACGACTTCGTACCCGGATCGAGGGGCTGCGCGCGGACCTACTGCGGATGCCGACCCCTTCCGTGGACATCTCTCCACTCCTGGATGCGAACCTGCTGCGTGAAGCCTGGGAGGCCGACGACGCAGCCGGAAGGCGTGAACGCCTCGGCCTCGCAATCGATCGCGTGGAAGTCCAGCGAGGCAAGGTGGGCGTGAGGTTCAACGGTGACGAGCGCTGCCGGATCGTCTGGGCGACCAGAAGCGAGGCTGGGGTGGAATCCACGGGTGACGAAGTGACGGAATGACGGTCGAAGCCCATTACCCCTTTAAGAGATGTTCTAAGTCTCTATAGATGGAATAGAGCAAAACGTCATTCCGTCACTTCGTCACTGGGGCCATCGGAGGGTCGGCGCGAAGTTGCGCTGGGGGTCACCATCCCGACCCCGACCCCAGCTCGAAATACGCACGCTGGGTGCGACGCCATTTTTCGGGACCATCATCACCCTGACCAGCGGATATTGACCGCCGCAGGCGCCAGAGCGACACAGTTAACGCCGTGCAAAGCCCGCCGAACGCCCCATGATGCAGTCCGGAGGGCAGGGCAACACCACGAGCCTCCGCAGTCGTCCCTCCCGATCGGGACGGCGGGCTCGGGGGCTCTCGTCCCTTCGCTGGCACCCCAACCGCCCTGTCTTAAGGCCCTCTTGCGCGGCTCAGCCGCAGGGGTGAGGCTCGTGCACGCTGGTGCAACCCACTCGACGGCGGGAGCGACCATGACCCTAAAGTTCCTCGGCATCATCCCGAACACGCCGACTGACGAGTCTCCGACGATCTGACTCCACGAGGAGACCGGCGACCTTCTGATCCAGTCGTACAAGGCGACCGAGGACGAAGTGAGGGCCTGCCAGGAGATCGGTTCGATCCCGGGCCACTCCACGGACGTTCCGGACCACGAGACGATCATCCGGCTGCCCGCGGTGATGCTGAAGTACATCCCGCACCCGGACGACAACTGAGAGGCAGGCCGTGCAGCCACCCGCCCGTCATGCACTGGCACGAGCAAAGCACTCGGCGGTGCATCTTGAGTTGCGTGACAGCTACATGCTCGATGACCCCGAGTTCATCGCGTGGCAGCAGGGGAAGCGCCTCGACCCCGCTGACCGGTCTTCGTGGTGGGGCGGCTGGCACGACGCGGTAAGCGAAGCGACGGGCCGAGGGGTCGTGGTCCGGCGGCTCCGGATCGTGTCGGAGCCGATCAGCGACTACGTGCGGTACGAGTACGACTGCACGTTCACGAACATCGCGGCGGGTGAACTGGTCCGGTGGCTGCCGCGGCGGCAGACGACGGACTTGGCCTTGCCGGGTACCGATTTCTGGCTGTTCGACAGCGCGCAGGCGCTGTTCCACCACTTCACCGGGAACGGGCAGCTCGACCAGGACGGGCGGGAGTACACGGAGGAGCCCGAGCGGGTGAAGCTGTGCGCCGTCGCCTTCGAAGCAGCCTGGCAACGGGCCGTTCCGCACGAGGAGTACCGACCGCGCTGAGCTGTTACCACCATGGCCGTCTCACCCTCATCAAGCGCACAGCAGGCCCGGCAGGCACTGGCGAATCGACTCGCTGAGCTGTGCCGGGATGCCGGCCTCACCGGACGGGACATCGCCCGTTTGTGCTCCTGGCATCCGTCCAAGTCGTCACGGATCATGAACGCCCGTACGCCTCCGTCCGCTGATGACATCCGGGCGTGGTGCCGGGCGTGTGGTTCGGAAGATCAGACGGAAGACCTGTTGGCCTCGCTGCGTACCGCCGAAGGCATGTGGGTCGGGTGGCGGCGAGTGGAGCGCGCTGGGCTCAAGCAAGCCCAGGAAGCCCGCCTCCCGCTCTTCGAGCGAACCCGCCGGTTCCGCGCGTACTCCTCGTGGTTCGTTCCGGGCCTGATCCAGACCTACGGTTACACGGAAGCCGTCTTGCGTCCAGCGCAGACGGGTCGAAGTGGACGACGTTGCCGACGCGGTCGTCGTTCGCATGGAGCGTCAGCGCGTGCTCCATAAGGGCGATCGGCGGTTTGCGTTCCTGGTTGAGGAATCGGTCTTGCGGAACGGGCTCGGCGGGGCGGAGGTGCAAGAGGAGCAGCTCCGCCACCTCCTCACGGTCGGCTCGCTGCCCAGCGTCAGCCTGGGCGTGGTTCCCACACGTACCGAGCGATCGAGGATGCCGGTGGAGGGGTTCTGGATCTTCGACACCGCGCAGGTCAACGTCGAGCTGGTCTCGGGCTACCTCACGCTGACCCAGCCCAGTGAGGTTGCCGCTTACGCGGACACGTTCAGGGAGCTGGCCGACATGGCGCTCTACGGGGCGAAGGCCCGAGCACTGATCACGAGCGTCATTCAGACCCTGCGGTGATAGCCGTGCAACCTCATGCAATCTCATGGGAAGTGCGACCTCGGCGTTCCTAGCGTGGTCACCATGCGGACGACACGAGATCGGGCCGTGAAGCCGATCACCTATGCGCAGCCCCCGGTAGAGCTGCCGCTGCGAACGGATCCGGAGCCCGTACCGGCGGCTGGCTGCGGAGTCTGCGCCGCTCTGGCCTCACAGCGCCGGGAAGCCCGCCTTCTGAGCGACCACTCCACGGTCAGCGATTGCAACGTGGAGCTCCGGAACCACCCGCACCCCGGGGAAGTGGCATGACGGTGAGAGCCGTGCTCCGATACGTCAGCTACGTCATGCACCGCCACCCATCGGCGGAGACCACGGCAACCGCGCGGTGCCTGAACCCGGACTGCCGGTGGACCTCCGAACCGACCGGGAACGCTGACATGTGCACCGACATGTGCATACAGCACACCGGCCGGACCGGTCACATGACCTTCCTCCGGGAGTTCTCGGAAGTCGCCGTGGTGGAGCGGGTGCCCTGAGTCGCTTCGTACGGGCGTGATCCCGCCTTCACAAGCGGATGGCAAGCTTGAAACATGAACGATGCTGCCTCGGCGCCCACCCCCGCGCCCGCGCCCCGCCGTGCCCGTGTCCGTGCTCCCGAGCTGATCGGCAAGGGCGGCTGGATCAATACCGGCGGGAAGGATCTGAAGCTCGCCGACTTCCGAGGTCGCACATTGATCTTGGATTTTTGGACCTTCTGCTGCATCAACTGCCTGCACGTCCTGGACGAGCTGCGCGAGCTCGAGGAGAAGCACCGCGACACCACGGTGGTCGTCGGCGTCCACTCGCCGAAGTTCGTGCACGAGGCCGATCACCAGGCCGTGGTCGACGCCGTCGAGCGGTACGGGGTGCACCACCCCGTCCTCGACGACCCGGAGCTCGCCACGTGGAAGCAGTACGCGGTACGGGCCTGGCCGACGCTCGTGGTGATCGACCCCGAGGGGTACGTGGTCGCACAGCACGCGGGCGAGGGCCATGCGCACGCCATCGAGCGGCTGGTGGAGCAGCTGGAGGCCGAGCACGAGGCGAAGGGCACGCTGCGGCGCGGGGACGGGCCGTATGTGCCGCCGGAGCCGGTCGCGACGGATCTCCGCTTCCCGGGGAAGGCGCTGCGGCTGCCCTCCGGGCGTTTCCTGGTCTCCGACACGACGCGGCACCAGTTGGTCGAGCTGGAGGCGGACGGCGAGACTCTGGTGCGGCGGATCGGCGACGGCGACTTCCGGGAGCCGCAGGGGCTCGCGCTGCTGCCGTCGGGGAAGGTGATCGTCGCCGACACCGTGAACCACGCGCTGCGGACGGTCGATCCCGGGACCGGAGCCGTCGAGCGGGTCGCGGGGACGGGGCGGCAGTGGTGGCAGGGGTCGCCGACGTCGGGCCCGGCGCTGGAGGTGGATCTCTCCTCGCCGTGGGACGTGGCCTGGTGGCAGGGCAGGGTGTGGATCGCGATGGCCGGGGTCCACCAGCTGTGGACGTACGACCCGGAGACCGGCACGGTCGAGGTGGCCGCGGGCACGACCAACGAGGGCCTGGTGGACGGACCGGCGGCCGAGGCGTGGTTCGCGCAACCGTCCGGGCTGGCCGCGGCCGGGGACCGGCTGTGGATCGCCGACTCGGAGACCTCCGCGCTGCGGTGGATCGACACCGGCGGAGTCGTGCACACCGCCGTCGGCACCGGCCTCTTCGACTTCGGGCACCGGGACGGGGACGCCGGACAGGCCCTGCTCCAGCACCCGCTGGGCGTCACCGCGCTGCCCGACGGCTCGGTGGCGGTGTCCGACACGTACAACCACGCGCTGCGCCGTTACGACCCGGCGACCGGTGAGGTGACGACCCTCGCCACCGATCTGCGCGAGCCTTCCGGCGCGGTGCTGGACGGCGGGGAGATCGTCGTCGTGGAGTCGGCGCGGCACCGCCTGACGCGGCTGCGGCTCCCCGAGGAGGCCGTCCGGGTCGAGGGTGTGGCGCACCGTACGCAGCGGGCGGCCACCGAGGTGGCGCCGGGGACGCTGCGGCTCGACGTGGTCTTCCAGGCGCCCGAGGGGCAGAAGCTCGACACCCGCTACGGGCCCTCGACCAGGCTGCTGGTGTCGTCGACCCCGCCGGAGCTGCTGGCCAAGGGCGCGGGTGCGGGCACGGACCTCTTCCGGGAGCTGGAGCTGGACCCGGCGGTGACCGAGGGCGTGCTGCACGTCTCGGCGATGGCCGCGTCCTGCGACGATCCGGCTGGGGGCACCTCCCGGTCGGAGACCGGGGGAGAGTACCCGGCGTGCCATGTGCACCGGCAGGACTGGGGCGTTCCGGTCCGGCTGACCCGCGACGGCGCGTCCCGGCTGCCGCTGGTCCTGGCGGGCCTGGACGACGCCTGACCGGCCGGCCCGGCCGCACCGCTCGACGGCTCCGGCGGGCGGTGCGTCATGGGCCCCGGCCGGTGACGCGACCCGGCGGATCCGGCCGGGCGCCGCGTCAGCGCTCGTAGCCGCCGTGCCGGGGCTCCTCGATCACGGTCGGGGCGACCGGTGAGACGAGCGCCCGGCGACGGCGCGCGATGCTGGTGAAGGCGGCGACCCCGATGATGCCGACCGCCATCATGATCAGTCCGACCAGGTCGAGGTTGACGCTCTCGGTCTTCCAGTCGGTCGCGAAGGTGAGAATCGCCCCCGCGCCGATCAGCAGGATGCAGCCTCCCAGGCCCATGGTCTCCGCCTCCCGTGTCGGTGTAGGCCCTCCGGCCTCCCGAGTCGATGTCGGCCCTCCGGGTACCCCGGCCGGCAACTCCTACGCGGGAAAGCCCCCATGACGTTCGCTCGGACCCCGGCCGAGGGGCCCCGGGTGGCTCCCGTCGGCCCCCGGGAAGCCTCCTGGGACGGCCCTCAGCGGCCCCCGGGAAGCCTCCTGGGACGCCTTTCGGCGGCCCGGGACGGACCTCGGCGGCTCCCGGGACGGTCCTCGGCGGCTCCGGGCGGAAGGAGCCCCCGGCGCGTCAGCCCTCCAGGAACGCCACCAGCGCGTTGGCCAGCAGGTACGGGTCGTCCGAGCCGCAGAGTTCGCGGGCGCTGTGCATCGAGAGGATCGCCACGCCGATGTCGACGGTCCGGATCCCGTGGCGGGCGGCGGTGATCGGGCCGATCGTCGTGCCGCACGGCATCGCGTTGTTGGAGACGAAGGTCTGCCACTCCACATCGGCGCGCTCGCAGGCGGCCGCGAACACGGCCCGGCCGCTGCCGTCCGTCGCGTACCGCTGGTTGGCGTTGACCTTCAGGATGGGGCCGCGGTTGGGGCGGGGGTGGTGCGTCGGGTCGTGGCGCTCCGCGTAGTTGGGGTGGACGGCGTGGCCGGTGTCGGAGGACAGGCAGACGGTGCCGGCGAAGGCCCGGGCGCGGTCCTCGTACGTGCCGCCGCGGGCGAACACCGAGCGCTCCAGCACCGATCCGAGCAGCGGGCCGTCCGCGCCGGTGTCGGCCTGGGAGCCGTTCTCCTCGTGGTCGAAGGCGGCGAGGACGGGGATGTACGGCAGGTCGTCCCGGCCGGAGACGGCGGCGAGCGCCGCGGTCCCCGCGTGCACGGAGAGCAGGTTGTCCATCCGCGGCCCGGCCACGAGTTCGCGGTTGCGGCCGAGGAACGCGGGGGCCTCCACGGCGTGGGTCATCAGGTCCCAGCCGGTGACCTCGCCGGGCGGGAGCCCGCTCTCCTCCTCCAGGAAGGAGATCAGGTCGCCCTGCCTGACGGTGTCGCCGAGACCCCAGACGGGCTGCATGTGCCTCTGCTTGTCGAGCTGAAGCCCCTTCTCATGGATCGAGCGGTCCATGTGGATCGCGAGCTGGGGCACGCGCAGCAGCGGGCGGTCGATGTTCACCAGGCGGGCGGAGCCGTCCCGCAGGGTGAGCCGCCCGGCGATGCCGAGGTCGCGGTCGAGCCAGGAGTTCAGCAGCGGTCCGCCGTAGATCTCGACGGCGATCTGACGCCAGCCGTGCGCGCCCATGTCCGGTTCCGGCTTGACACGGAGGTTGGGGGAGTCGGTGTGGGCGCCGACGATGCGGAAGGGGGTGTGGGCCGGCGCGCCCTCCGGTACGTACCAGGCGATGACGGCGCCGCCCCGGAGCACGTACCTGCCGCCAGCGGCCCCGTCCCAGGCGTCGGTCTCCTCGACCCGCCGGAACCCGGCCTTGTCCAGCCGCCCGGCGACGTTCGCCACCGCGTGGTACGGCGAGGGGCTCGCCGCCAGGAAGGACATCATGTCCTCGGTGTGGCCGCGGTCGAAGGGCGTGGGCGACGGGGAGGCTGCACGGCTGTTCATGGGGTTCACCTTAACGAGCGTGCCCCGCGCGGCCGGTCCGCCCGGGTGGGCGGCACCGGTACGCGGCCGGTGCGTCCCCTGGGCCCGGACGGCTGCGCGTGTGGGCCCGGACGGCTGCGCGCGGCGGTTGCCGGCCCGGTACGCGGGAAGACCCGCTCCCGGGTGGGAGCGGGTCTTCGCCTCGGTCGGTGGGCGGGGCCGGGTCTAGAAGGCCGCCTCGTCCAGGTCCATCAGCTCGTTGTCGACGCCCTCGGCGATCTCGCGGGCCATCGAGACGCCCGGCAGGACGTTGGCGGCGAAGAACTTCGCGGCCGCGATCTTGCCCTGGTAGAACGCCTTGTCCTTGGCGGAGGCGGTCTCCAGCTTCTCGGCGGCGACGGCCGCTCCGCGCAGCAGCAGGTAGCCGACGACGACGTCACCGGAGGCGAGCAGCAGGCGGGTGGTGTTGAGGCCGACCTTGTAGATGTTCCTGACGTCCTCGCCCGTGGCGGTGAGGTCGGTGAGCATCCGCCCGACGATCGCCTCCAGGTCGACGGCGGCCTTGGAGAGGGCGTCGCGGGCGCCGGCCAGCTCCTCGCCGCCGGTGCCGACCGCGAGGAACTTCTTGATCTCCTCGGCGAGCGCGTTCAGCGAGGCGCCCTGGTCGCGGACGATCTTCCGGAAGAAGTAGTCCTGGCCCTGGATCGCCGTGGTGCCCTCGTAGAGGGTGTCGATCTTGGCGTCGCGGATGTACTGCTCGATCGGGTACTCCTGCAGGTACCCGGAGCCGCCGAAGATCTGCAGCGACTGGGCGAGCTGCTCGTACGCCTTCTCGGAGCCGTAGCCCTTCACGATCGGCAGCAGCAGGTCGTTCAGGCCGTGCAGGGACGTGGCGTCCTCGTCCGCGGCCTCCTTGAACGCGATCTCGTCCTGCACCGACGCGGTGTAGAGGACGAGGGCGCGCATGCCCTCCGCGTACGCCTTCTGCGTCATGAGCGAGCGGCGCACGTCGGGGTGGTGGGTGATGGTGACCTTGGGCGCGGTCTTGTCCATGAAGTTGGCCAGGTCGGGGCCCTGGACGCGCTCCTTGGCGTACTCCAGTGCGTTGAGGTAGCCCGTCGACAGCGTGGAGATCGCCTTGGTGCCGACCATCATGCGGGCGAACTCGATGATCATGAACATCTGGCGGATGCCGTCGTGCTTGTCGCCGATCAGCCAGCCCTTGGCGGGGTGCTTGTCGCCGAAGGTGATCTCGCACGTGTTGGACGCCTTGAGGCCCATCTTGTGCTCGACGTTGGTGGCGTAGACGCCGTTGCGCTCGCCCAGCTCGCCGGTCTCCCAGTCGAAGTGGAACTTCGGCACGAGGAAGAGGGACAGGCCCTTGGTGCCGGGGCCGTGGCCCTCGGGGCGGGCGAGGACGTAGTGGAGGATGTTCTCCTCCATGTCGTGCTCACCGGAGGTGATGAAGCGCTTCACGCCCTCGATGTGCCAGGAGCCGTCGTCCTGCTGGATCGCCTTCGCGCGGCCCGCGCCGACGTCCGAGCCCGCGTCGGGCTCGGTGAGGACCATGGTGGAGCCCCACCGCTTCTCGACCGCGATCTGGGCGACCTTCTTCTGCGCCTCGTTGCCCTCCTCGTAGAGGATGCCGGCGAACGCCGGGCCCGAGGAGTACATCCATATCGCCGGGTTCGAGCCGAGGAGCAGCTCGGCGTAGGACCAGACGAGGGAGCGCGGCGCGGTGGTGCCGCCGATCTCCTCGGGGAGGCCGAGGCGCCAGTACTCGGAGTCCATGAAGGCCTTGTAGCTCTTCTTGAAGCTCTCCGGCACCGGAGCGGTGTTGGTCTCGGGGTCGAAGACCGGCGGGTTGCGGTCGGCGTCGGCGAAGGACTCGGCGAGGTCGTTCTCCGCGAGGCGGGCGATCTCGTCGAGGATGCTCTTGGCGGTCTCGACGTCCATCTCCGCGAACGGGCCCGTGCCGTACAGCTTGTCGCGCCCGAGGACCTCGAAGAGGTTGAACTCGATGTCGCGGAGATTCGACTTGTAGTGCCCCATGGCGACGGCTCCGTAACGGATCGGGGAGGAGGCAGGGTTCCTCGTTGCATTACCAGCAAGTAGCTACGATGATGCTACCCGCCGGTAATAAGATGCAACCCCCCACCGGCATCTGTGACGCGCCCCGCATCCGGCGGCTGAGCCGGGCCGGGCAGCTCGCACCAGACTGTCCTGCCGTCGGGGCCCGGGTCCACACCCCGGCGCAGACCGATCGCCGCCGGCAGGGCGAGGTCCCGTCCCGACTCGTCCGGCACGAACGGGTGGCGAATGCCGGGAAGTTGCCGACGGCCTCGCCCATGTCGTTCCCGGCCGCGACTCCAGGGCGCCCCACGGGCCCGTCCTCGAGGTCGGTGCCGGAGCGTGGCCGTCGTTCGTCGGGGCGATCAGGTCCGGGGAGCTCACCCGCTGAGGCATGACCGGTGGCCGGGCCCGCTCCCGGCGGAGCCTCGGTAGTCTTGCGCCCATGTACGGCTACGACCAGACCCCCGGCGGTCAGCAGCACTACGGCCCTCCGCCGCAGCAGCCGATGTCGGGTGCGGGCATGCCCGGAGCCGGGATGCCGGGTGCCGGGATGCCCGGGGCGGGCTATGGAGAGCAGCCGCTGTACCCCGAGCCGTCACCCCCCTCGCTCGCCGACGCGGTGCGGGCCTTCACCACGGGGTCGCTCTCCGCGGAGGACTTCCAGCAGATCTTCGCGACCTCGAAGGTGTACTGCCCGCGCGGCGAGAACCCGGGTTTTCTGGCCCTGCACAACACGCAGCAGCCGGTGATCCCGATGTTCAGCTCGCTCAAGGAGCTGCGCCGCTACGCGGGCAAGGAGTCCAAGTACTTCGTGATCACGGGCGCCGAGGTGATCGATCTGCTGCCCACCGGGTACGGCTTCGTCCTCGACATGGAGGGCGAGCACCGGATGGTCTTCGACGCGAAGGCCGTGGAGCAGATGGTCGACTTCGCGATGCGGCGCATGTACGGCTGACCGGTCCCGGGCCCGCACCGCTTTCCCCTGCCTGCCCTTCTTCGTTCCGCTTGCTTCTCTCGCCCCGATCTTCGATTTCTGGTCTGACGGCCGGCCTGCACCCTTCGGTGCTCGCCGGTCGTTTTCGTGCAGGGGTACCGGCGCGGGGTGGCGCCCGCGGCGGGGCGGGAATGCGGTCGGCGGCATCCGTGTTGGGGGTGGCGAGAAGTTCAGGATTCAACTAACCTGGACGTACGAGGAGGTCCCCATGCCCGCAGTGACTGTCCAGAACCCGCTGACCCTGCCGCGCGTGACCGCGGCCGGTGACGCCGTGCAGCGTCCCGTACTGGCCGTGACCACGGCGCCCCAGGGGTACGAGGGAGAGGGCTTCCCGGTGCGCCGCGCGTTCGCCGGGATCAACTACACGTACCTCGACCCGTTCATCATGATGGACCAGATGGGCGAGGTGGAGTACGCGCCCGGGGAGCCGAAGGGCACCCCCTGGCACCCGCACCGCGGCTTCGAGACGGTCACGTACCTGATCGACGGCACCTTCGTCCACCAGGACAGCAACGGCGGAGGCGGGACCATCCGCAACGGCGACACCCAGTGGATGACTGCGGGCTCCGGGCTGCTCCACATCGAGGCCCCGCCGGAGGACCTGGTCATGAGCGGCGGCCTCTTCCACGGGCTGCAGCTCTGGGTGAACCTTCCCGCGGCGAACAAGATGATGGACCCGCGCTACCAGGACATCCGCGGCGGCCAGGTCCAGCTGCTCACCTCCCCCGACGGCGGCGCCCTGCTGCGCGTGATCGCCGGTGAGCTCGACGGGCACCAGGGGCCCGGCATCACCCACACCCCGATCACTATGGTCCACGCGACCCTGCGGCCGGGCGCGCAGATCACCCTGCCGTGGCGCGAGGACTTCAACGGCCTCGCGTACGTCCTCGCCGGGCGCGGCGCGGTCGGCGCCGAGCGGCGGCCCGTGCACATGGGCCAGACGGCGGTGTTCGGCGAGGGCGGTGCGCTGACCGTGCGGGCCGACGACACACAGGACACCGTCGGCACCGGTGACCTGGAGATCGTGCTGCTCGGCGGGCGGCCCATCCGGGAGCCGATGGCGCACTACGGGCCGTTCGTCATGAACACCCGCGAGGAGCTGCAGCAGGCGTTCGAGGACTTCCAGAAGGGCCGCCTCGGCACGGTCCCGGCAGTCCACGGCATGTGAGCCCCGGGCCGGGGCTCGCGGCCCGGGGCGGTCGGCGCCGCCCGCCCCGGGCCCGGTGGGGCGTACGGCGGCACCGGTCGCCCGCCGGGTCGCATCCGTGAGGGCCCCCTGCCGCCCCGGGTGGTGCGGTGTGGTGCGGCATCGGTGTGGTGCCGCTCCGCTGGTGTGGTGTGTTGGCGGCGAGGGTGGCCGGGTGGCGCCTACGGTGCTGGTCCCCACGCCTATGGAGCTGCCATGAGATCCGTTGCGAGAGCGGGCGGTGTCTGCGCCGCCCTGGCCCTCGGCCTCGCCTTGGTCCCGGCCCTGTCCGCGCAGGCCGACCCGTCCAGGCCCTCCGACGCCATCGCCTGTGACGTCGAGGCCCTGAAGGATGCCATCGACGCCGCCAACGCCGCGGGCGGCGGCACCATCCGGCTGCCTTCCAAGTGCACCTACACGCTGACGGCGGTGGACAACACCGGTCCCAGCGGGGACCCCAACGGCCTGCCGCTGATCACCACGCCCATCACGCTCAAGGGCGGCAAGCGCACGGTGATCGAGCGTTCCGCCGCCGCCCCCCAGTTCCGGATCTTCGAGATCACCGGCCCTGCAGGCGCCCTCACCCTCGACGGCACCGGCCGCGGAAAGGGCCGCGGCGACGGCTGGAGCGCGGCCTCGGTACTCGGCAATCCGGTACTCAGCGGTATCGACCGCGATCGGGACCGCGATCGGGACCGCGATGACCGGGACTGCCGGAGCGGCTCGGGTCTGACCGTCCGCGGCGGCAGCAGCACCGACGACGGCGGCGCCGTCTTCGTCGACGACAACCGCAGCCTGACCCTGAAGTGCACCACCCTCACCGGCAACCACGCCGACGACGACGGCGGTGCGGTCTACGCCGAGGACGACTCCACGGTCACCGCGACGTCCAGCCATGTGGACGGCAACACCGCGGCCGACGAAGGCGGCGGCATCTTCACCGACGAAGCCGCCCTCTCCCTCACCCACAGCAGCGCCGACAGAAACGCCGCCGGCGACGGGGGCGGCATCTTCACCGCCCTGGGCAGTCTCTCCCTCACCGACAGCACCGTGAACAAGAACACGGCCAGTGACGGTGGCGGAGGCGGCGTACTCTCCGTCGAGACCCCGGCGACGTACATCCGCAGCCAGGTGAACCGGAACACCGGCGGAGCCCTCGGCGGCGGCATCGTGATCATCACCAGCGGCGACCTCACGACCTTCAGCCGAAGCGAGATCAGCGGAAACACCGCCGGGGAAGTCGGCGGCGGTCTCTTCATCATCGGCGGCAACACCACCATGGAATCCACCGGCGTCAGCAAGAACACGGTCACCGGATCCTCGGCCCTGGGCGGCGGGATCTTCCTCCTCGACGGCACTCTCACCCTGCGCGACAGCCGGGTCACCGGGAACACCGCACCCGGCGCCGGGAGTGACGGCGGCGGTATCACCAACTCCGGCACCCTCGACGTCGAGTCCACCGTGATCAAGAACAACACCACCGCCGACCGGGGCGGTGGCCTGTACAACGACGGCGGTGCCGCGACCCTGACCGACTCCAGGGTCACCAGGAACAAGGCCGCCAGCGGCGGCGGCATCTTCGAAGAGCCCGGCAGCACCGTCACCCTCAACCAGACCGCGGTCGTCAACAACGACCCCGACAACTGCGCGCCGCCCGGAGCCGTACCCGGCTGCATCGGCTGAGCACGGCACCCCGGCCGACCGCGGCTCCCGCCGCGAACCACCGGCCGGTACGGGCTGATCGGGGGCAGCCCGTGCCGGCCGGACACCCCGCCCCCGAGTCCCGGCATCACCCGCACCCCGATCACGATGGTCCACGCGATCCGGCCGGCGAGCGGTCGAGGCAGCCCGCCCGCCGAGGCCCGGTGGGCGTGCGCCGCCAGCATCCGTCGGTCCGGAGAACCGCCGGCCGTTCCTCTGACGGCCGATCACCCGTCCACCGGGATTCGGCGGACGGGTGACGGGCCCGGCACCAGGCCCGGACCGTTTGCGCGACGGGTCCGGCCGCCCCGGGTGGTGCGTCGGTGTGGTGCCGCTCCGTTGGTGTGGTGTGTTGGCGGCGAGGGTGGCCGGGTGGCGCCTACGGTGCTGGTCCCCACGCCTATGGAGCTGCCATGAGATTCGTTGCGAGAGCGGGCGGTGTCTGCGCCGCCCTGGCCCTCGGCCTCGCCTTGGTCCCGGCCCTGTCCGCGCAGGCCGACCCGTCCAGGCCTTCCGACGCCATCGCCTGTGACGTCGAGGCCCTGAAGGATGCCATCGACGCCGCCAACGCCGCGGGCGGCGGCACGATCCGGCTGCCTTCCAAGTGCACCTACACACTCACGGTGGTGGACAACACCGGTCCCAGCGGGGACCCCAACGGCCTGCCGCTGATCACCACGCCCATCACGCTCAAGGGCGGCAAGCGCACGGTGATCGAGCGTTTCGCCGCCGCCCCCCAGTTCCGGATCTTCGAGATCACCGGCCCTGCAGGCGCCCTCACCCTCGACGGCACCGGCCGCGGAAAGGGCCGCGGCGACGGCTGGAGCGCGGCCTCGGCGCTCGGCGGCAACGACCGCGACCGCGACCGGGACCGCGACCGGGACCGCGATGACCGGGACTGCCGGAGCGGCTCGGGTCTGACCGTCCGCGGCGGCAGCAGCACCGACGACGGCGGCGCCGTCTTCGTCGACGACAACCGCAGCCTGACCCTGAAGTGCACCACCCTCACCGGCAACCACGCCGACGACGTCGGAGGCGCGGTCGCCACCGAGGGCGTCGCCACCATCACCGCCACCTCCAGCCACGTCGACCGCAACACCGCCAACGAGGAGGGCGGTGGCATCTTCGCCCTCGGGGGCAGTGTGGCCCTCACCGGGGGCTCGGTGAACGGCAACGCCGCCGGCAGCGACGGCGGCGGTATCAGCGTCTTCGGGGACAGCCTGGCCCTCATCGGGAGCTCGGTGAACGGCAATGTCGCCGGCCGCGGCGGCGGCGGCATCAACGCCATCGTGGACAGCTTGTCCCTCACTCGCAGCTCGGTGAACGACAACGTCGCCGCCACCTTCGGTGGTGGCATCAACACCATCGGGGGCCTTGTGTCCCTCACCCGCAGCACGGTGAACAGCAACATCGCCGGCCGCGACGGCGGCGGCATCAACACCATCGGGAGCAGTGTGTCCCTCACCCGCAGCTCGGTGAACGGCAACAGCGCCAACGAGGACGGCGGTGGCATTTTCGCCCTCGTGGGCAGTGTGTCCCTCAACCGCAGCACGGTGAACAACAACACCGCCGACGTCGACGGCGGCGGCATTCTGAGAGTCGGCGACATGACCGTCAGCGACAGCGAAGTCAGCGGCAACACCGCCTTCGACCAGGGCGGTGGTCTGTACCAGGACGACGGCACCGCGACCCTGACCGACTCCAAGGTCACCAGGAACAGGGCCGCCGACGGCGGTGGCATCTTCGAAGAGCCCGGCAGCACCGTCATCCTCGACCAGACCCGCGTCATCGGGAACTTCCCCAACAACTGCGCCCCGCCCGGAGCCGTACCCGGCTGCACCGGCTGAGCACGGCACCCCGGCCGACCGCGGCCCCCGCCGCGGAGCACCGGCGGCACGGGCTGATCGGGGGCAGCCCGTGCCGACCGGACACCCCGCCCCCCAAGCGGTTCTCTCCAGGGAGGGGCGGGGCGGCTGCTCTCCCGAGGGGCGGTTTCCTCCCCGAAGCGCTTCCCTCCCCGAGGGGCGGCCGCCGCCCCCACCTGCCTGACGAGCCGTCACCCGTCCGGACCCGGCGGACGGGACGGCCGGCGCCGGACGTGATCGGCTGGGACCGTGCCGCCGCCGCAGACCCTTCTCCCCCGGCCCGTGCAGCGCCTCGCCGCCTGGTGCGCCGTCGCGCTGCTCGTCGCGGGGGTCGGCGCCGTCGGCGTATGGCTGATCGTCGAGTTCAAGACCGCCGTCACCCCCCTGCTGCTCGCGCTGCTGGGCACCGCGCTGCTCGGCCCGCTGCACCGGCGCCTGATCCGCATGAAGGTGCAGCGCTCGCTCGCCGCGGGGATCACCTGCGCCGCCGTCGTCGCGGTCGTCGGCGGGGCGATGTACATCGTGGTCAACGCGCTCATCGAGTCCGGGGACCAGATCATCGCCTCCCTCAAGCGGGCCGCGACCGACCTGGCCAGGCACTTCGGCGCCGCCGGCACCTCGCTCGACGACCTGGCCACCAACTCCAGGCAGCTGCTCACGAAGTTCGGCGGGACCGCCGCGTCCGAGGTGATCTCCGGCATCAGCGTCGTGGGCGAGATGATCGCCATCGCCGTCCTCGCCCTGCTGCTGAGCTTCTTCTTCCTCCGCGACTCCGACCGGGCGGTCTCCACCCTGCGCTCCCTGGTCCCGCAGTCCACCGGGGACATGGCGGAGGCGATGGGGCGGCGGGCGTTCGAGGCGGTCGAGGGCTTCATGCGCGGCACCACGTTCATCGCCCTCATCGACGCCGTCTGCATCACCGTGGGCCTGCTGGTCCTGCGCGTGCCCGGGGCGGTCGGGCTGGGCGCGCTGGTCTTCGTCTTCGCCTACATCCCCTATCTGGGGGCGTTCATCTCCGGCTCGATGGC
Source organism: Streptomyces tirandamycinicus (assembly GCF_003097515.1). Classification (NCBI taxonomy): domain Bacteria; kingdom Bacillati; phylum Actinomycetota; class Actinomycetes; order Kitasatosporales; family Streptomycetaceae; genus Streptomyces; species Streptomyces tirandamycinicus. The sequence goes on from NZ_CP029188.1 coordinate 3,534,295, forward strand.
GGTGCTCGTGGCGCTCGCCGACCGGGGCTTCGTCATCGCGCTCTGGGCGCTCGGCGTGGTCCTCGCCGTACAGGTGCTGGAGGGGCATGTGCTCCAGCCGATGATCCAGAGCCGCACCGTGCAGATGCATCCGGCGGTCGTGATGCTGGCGATCACCGCGGGAGCGGGCATCGCCGGGATCCTCGGGATGCTGCTGGCCGTTCCGCTGACCGCCGCCGCGTTCGGCATCATCGGGGAACTGCGCAGCCGCTACGAGGCAGTCGGCGAACCCACGCAGGGACCCGGCGGCACCGGCTCCGGCGGGCCGTCCCCCGACCCCGGCTCGTAGAGCTCGAACCAGATCGACTTGCCCTCGCCCCGCGGGTCCACGCCCCAGACGTCGGCGAGCAGCTCCATCAGCACCAGCCCCCGGCCGGACGACGCCAGCTCGCCGGGCCGCCGCTTGTGCGGCAGCTCGTCGCTGGTGTCCGAGACCTCCACCCGCAGCCGTCGGCAGCCGTGCTCCCCGGCCGCCTCCGCCACCATCAGCGCGTCCCCGTCGGTGTGCACCAGCACATTGGTGACCATCTCGGAGACCATCAGCACGGCCGAGTCGATCTGCTCCTCGTCGGCCCAGTCGTACAGCAGATCGCGCATCTGCCGCCGCGCCATCGAGATCCGCTCCGGTTCGGCCTGGCGGACGGTGAGCACCGTGCGCCGCGGGGCCCGGCGGGCGGGCCTGCCGTGCCGGGACAGCAGCACGACCGCGATGTCGTCCTCGCGCCGGTCCGAGAGCGGGCCGGTGGTGTGGTGCGAGGCCGGGCCGTGCACGGCCTGCACCAGCGCGTCCGCGAGCTTCTCCAGCGAACCCGCAGCGTCCCGGTGCTCCTCCAGCACGGCCCGGATCCGTTCCCACCCGCTGTCCAGATCGTGGCCGCCGGTCTCCAGCAGGCCGTCCGTGCAGATCATGATGGTCTCGCCCGGCTCCAGCACGATCTGCGTCGTGGGGTAGTCGGAGTCCGGGTCGATCCCCAGCGGCAGACCGCCCGCGGTCGGACGCAGGATCACCGTGCCGTCGGCCAGCCTGATCGCCGGATCGGGGTGCCCCGCCCGGGCGATCTCGATGGTGCCGGTCGCCGGGTCGCACTCCAGATAGAGGCAGGTGGCGAAGCGCGGGGCGGTGTGGCCGCCCACGGGGTCGCCGTCGTCGTACGCCTCGCTCTCCGTGTAGTCGTGCAGCCCCGCCAGGAAGCGGGAGGCCCGGGCCAGCACCGCGTCGGGGCGGTGGCCCTCGGAGGCGTAGGCGCGCAGGGCGGTCCGCAGCTGCCCCATCAGCCCGGCCGCCCGTACGTCATGGCCCTGGACGTCGCCGATGACGAGCGCGATCCTCCCGCCGCCCGGCCCTTCGGCGGGGGAAGCGCCGGGCAGCGGGATCAGGTCGTACCAGTCGCCGCCGACCTGGAGGCCGCCGCCGGTCGGCACATACCGGGCCGCGACCGACATGCCCGGGATGCCCGGGCCCAGTGACGGCATCATCGAGCGCTGGAGCCCGCGCGACAGCTCCCGTTCGCTCTCGGCGACCCCGGCGCGGGCCAGCGCCTGCGCCAGCATCCGGGCCACCGTGGCCAGCACGGAGCGCTCGTCGGGCGTGAAGGCGACGGGATGGCTGAACGCGGCCATCCAGGTGCCCATGGTCCGGCCCGCGACGATCAGCGGCAGGAACGCCCAGGACTGCCTGCCGTAGCCCTCGATCAGCGGCCACATCATGGGGTACCGGCGCCGGTACTCCTCCGGTGTCGGTACGTAGAGGGCCCGTCCCGTGCGGATGACCTCCGCGACCGGGTACTCGGTCTCGATCGGCATGTCGGCGAGCGGGCCGGCCACGTGCTCGTCGTAGCCGTGGTGCCCGACGACCGTGAGCCGGTCCGCCTCGACACCGAAGACGGCCAGACCGTCGGGGGAGAAGCCCGGCATCGACAGCGAGGCCGCGACCCGCAACACCTCGGCGGTGGACCGGGCCTCGGCCAGCGCCCGGCCCGCGTCGAGCAGGAACGCCTCGCGGGAGCGCCGCCAGTCGCCGGTGACCGGGGTGTGCGCGCTCGTGCCCGGCTGCGGCTCCGGGACCTCCTGGATGGTGCCGAACAGGTGGTAGCCGTCGCCCTCGGCCACCGGCTTGGAACGGCTGCGGATGGTGCGCAGCACCCGCCCCTGACCGTCGACGACCCGCACCCGGGACTCGGCCAGGGTCCCCTCGGCCACGGCCAGCCCGATGATGCCGCTGACCTCGTTCCAGTCGACGGGGTGCAGCCGGGAGCGCACGGCCGAGGTGGTGTACGTGCCGGCGCCGCCGGGCATCCCCAGCAGCCGGGCGGCCTCCGCGTCGAGGCCCACGGTCCCGGTCGCGTTGTCCCAGCGCCAAAGACCGGTCGCCGTCGCGGCCAGGACGTCCTCGGTGCGCATTTTCCTACTGTATTCAGGTTGCTCCGGCGCACACCCGCTGGGTCGGGGCCCCGCCGGCTCCGGGCCCGTCCCCGCACCCGACCCGTTCGCGCCGTCGCCGCACCGCACCGACCCGTTCGCGCCGTCGCCGCACCGCACCGGCCCGGCCGCGCCGTACCGCGCGGTAATCCGGACGGGCCGCCGCGGGCCGGACGGTAACCTGGGTGGGTCCGCCCACATCCCCCCTCGCGAAGACTGGATGAACGACGATGCATCGGTACAGGTCCCACACCTGCGGCGAGCTCCGCGCCTCTGACGTCGGCACCGACGTCCGGCTGAGCGGCTGGCTGCACAATCGCCGAGACCTGGGCGGCATCCTCTTCATCGATCTCCGCGACCACTACGGTCTGGTCCAGCTCGTCGCCCGCCCCGGCACCCCCGCCAACGAGGCACTGAGCCACCTCACCAAGGAGTCCGTCGTCCGCGTGGACGGCACGGTCTCGGCCCGCGGCGCGGAGAACGTCAACCCGGACCTGCCGACCGGTGAGGTCGAGATCGAGGTCACCGGCGTAGAGGTGCTCGGCTCCTCGGCCCAGCTGCCCTTCACGATCAACACGGACGACGGGGTCAACGAGGAGCGGCGCCTGGAGTACCGCTTCCTGGACCTGCGCCGCGAGCGCATGCACCGCAACATCATGCTGCGCACCGCCGTCATCGCCGCCATCCGGCAGAAGATGACCGCGCTCGGCTTCAACGAGATGGCCACCCCCATCCTCACCGCGGCCTCCCCGGAGGGCGCCCGTGACTTCCTGGTGCCGTCCCGGCTGAACCCCGGCAAGTTCTACGCGCTGCCGCAGGCCCCGCAGCAGTTCAAGCAGCTGCTGATGATCGCGGGCTTCGACCGCTACTTCCAGATCGCGCCCTGCTTCCGCGACGAGGACGCCCGTGCCGACCGCTCGCCCGGCGAGTTCTACCAGCTCGACATCGAGATGAGCTTCGTCGAGCAGGAGGACGTCTTCCGGCCGGTCGAGAGGCTGATGACCGAGCTGTTCGAGGAGTTCGGCGGCGGCCGCCACGTCACCTCGCCGTTCCCGCGGATCCCGTTCCGCGAGGCGATGCTGAAGTACGGCTCCGACAAGCCCGACCTGCGGGCGCAGCTGGAGCTCGTCGACATCACCGACGTCTTCGAGGGCTCGGAGTTCAAGGCGTTCGCGGGCAAGCACGTCCGGGCGCTGCCGGTGCCGGCCGTCCAGGACCAGCCGCGGAAGTTCTTCGACCAGCTCGGCGAGTACGCCGTGGAGCAGGGCGCCAAGGGCCTGGCCTGGGTGCGCGTCGGCGACGACGGGGCGCTGTCCGGCCCGATCGCCAAGTTCCTCACCGAGGAGAACGTCGAGGTCCTCACCGAGCGCCTGGCCCTCAAGCCCGGTCACGCGGTGTTCTTCGGCGCCGGCGAGTTCGACGAGGTCTCCAAGATCATGGGTGCGGTGCGGGTCGAGGCCGCCCGCCGCTCCGGTCACTTCGAGGAGAACGTCTTCCGGTTCTGCTGGATCGTCGACTTCCCGATGTACGAGAAGGACCCCGACACCGGGCGGATCGACTTCTCGCACAACCCCTTCTCCATGCCGCAGGGCGGTCTGGAGGCCCTGCGCACCCAGGACCCGCTGGACGTCCTCGGCTGGCAGTACGACATCGTCTGCAACGGCGTCGAGCTGTCCTCCGGCGCCATCCGGAACCACCAGCCCGACATCATGTTCAAGGCCTTCGAGATCGCGGGCTACGACCGTGAGACCGTCGAGCGGGAGTTCTCCGGCATGCTCCGCGCCTTCCAGTACGGCGCCCCGCCGCACGGCGGCATCGCCCCCGGCGTCGACCGCATCGTGATGCTGCTGGCCGACGAGCCGAACATCCGCGAGACCATCGCGTTCCCGCTGAACCAGAACGCGCAGGACCTGCTGATGGGCGCCCCGGCGGAGGTCGAGGAGGCCCGGCTGAAGGAGCTTCACATCAGCCTCTACAAGGGACCGGCGAAGCCGACGCCGTACAAGCCCACCAAGTGAGACCAGGCCCGCCGGGCGGGCCCGCCGAACGGCGGGCCGCGACCCGGTGAGGCAGGAAGGGTCCGGAACCGATCGGGCATCGACACGATCGGGTTCCGGGCCCTTCCGCGTTGTTTTCGTGCTCCTTCCGAGTCGTTCACGGCGCCGCGCCGACGACGCGCGGCCCCGCAGCGGGAATGCACGCGGGGAGCCGTCGACGGCCCACCGGGACCCGGCCCCGGGCGCGGGACGCGCCGCAGCGGCCGCCCGGACCGCACGTGCCGTGTGAATCCGCCGGAACGCTCCGGCCGTCCGCACCGCACGAGGATCACGAGAGGACATCGCGGAGTGCTCAGCACCGTACTGACCAGAGCAGCGCTGCCCCTGCTGGCCGCCGGACTGCTGCTCGGGGGCTGCGCGAAGCCCTCGGCGCCGCCGCTCTGCGCCTCCTTGTGCAGATCACTGAACTCCTTGACAGCCTTGCGCACGAAGTCCCTGGTCACGGTCGCGTTGACACCCTGCCAACGGGCCGCTTCGGACTTCTTCAGCAGACCGTCCCTGGCATCGGTCTGAAGCCTCGCGAGCTTCCCCGCCATCGTCTCCCAGTCCGTGACGGCGGTGCCCAGCCTGCCGAGATCCAGTGCCATGAGGTCGGAATAGGTGAACGTGCCCATCGATCTGCCGCCCTCCCCGTCAGCGCACGTACTTGGAGAGCCCCGTCCGTCCCAGGGGGCCACGCTCTCCATCCGGGTCAGGGTGCCCGCGTCGAACTCGAACAGGCTGCGGGCGGCCCGCGCACCGCGCGCCGCCCGAACGCCCGCCACGCGTTGCGGAGCGCCCGGACCCGACGGACCATCGGAGCGGAAGCCTCCCTGCCACAGGCCACCCCGGCCTGTCCTTCCCGCGGAGGGATACACCGTGGACGCATCCTCACTGGCCGCGATCGAGTCGGTCGTCAAGGGCGGCAGAGCCGTCATGGCGGCGGACGACACCGCCGTCGTGGACGCGGTCAAGGAGACCGTGCGCAGCGGCCGTACGGCGACCTTCTATCTGACCAGGTCGCAGTTCGACGCGGTGAACGCGTGGTACTGGACCCCCAACCGGATGAAGCAGCTCGGTCTGGAGCCGGTGTCGGACGAGGAGATGGCCCGGATCAGGGAGGAACTCGGGGCCGAGGCGTGCGGATCGGCGTACTCCAACCGGATCAAGTGCCCCTCGGGTCATGTGTACGGGGCGTTCGAGTTCGTCAAGCAGGGGATCGAGGAGCACGGGCTCGAAGCGACCCGGACGGTGTTCGCCCTCAAGGACACCGCCGTGATCCGGGCGAACCCGCACCAGCCGGTGCAGTGCGTCGAGTGCCGCCGCCGGCTCGCCACCCCGCACTACTACGTCTACTGGGGCTACGGCTGCTGCGTGGACCTGGACGACACCTCGACCGCCGCATTCGCGGCCCGGCACCGCTGACGCGGCGCTGAACCGGTACGGACCCGGGCGGCGCGCGGACGGCGCGCGGACGGCGCGCGGACGGCTTCGACGGGCCGGTTTAGGGGCCGCGCCGGGGACCGGCTAAGCTCGGCAGCCGCCTCCGGTACCGGGGGCGAAACTCGTATGGGGAAAGGGCTGGTTGGCTGTGTGGCAGGAGGCGCCGATCTACGACCGGCTCGTCACCGAACGCGGTGATGTGCCCGCCCAGGTGCGCCAGGAGGCCGAGCAGACCCTGCGCGGTCTGGAGCAGCTGATCCGGCCGGGAGCGGCACCGGCCGGTACACACCCCCAGCAGGCGCAGCCGTTCCCGCACGGCCGGTAGGCGCGTACCGCCGGGGCGGCGGTCGGGCTCCCCCGGCCGGGGGATTCGGACCGCCCCGGGTCCGCGCAGGCCGCGAAGGGGGAGCAACACCGCTGCGGCGGCCCGGTTCTCGCGGCCGCTGCGCCCCGGTCGCGGACGCCTGCTCACGCGAGCCGGGCGTGGCGTCCGGAGCACCCGTCACCGCACGCGGTGTCAGGGGCTGAAGGACAGCAGGACGAAGGCGGCGAACAGCACCAGGTGGACGCAGCCCTGGAGCAGGGTGGCCCGGCCGGGGACCACGGTCAGGGCGCTGACCACGGCGGTGAGTGCGAGCAGCACCAGGCGGGTGGCGTCGATCCCCAGTACCAGGGTTCCGGGGAGCCAGACCGAGGCGAGTGCGATCGCCGGGACGGTCAGCCCGATGCTGGCGATGGCGGAGCCGTACGCGAGGTTGAGACTGGTCTGCATCCGGTCCCGGCGCGCGGCCCGGACGGCCGCGAGGGTCTCCGGCATCAGCACCATCAGGGCGATCACCACGCCGACGACGGAGCTGGGCAGTCCCGCCGACTGCACACCGCTCTCGATCGTCGGCGAGACGAGTTTGGCGTCCCCCACGACGGCGACGAGCGCCACGAACAGCAGTGCGAGGCTCCACCAGGTCTGGCGCGTTCCGGGCGGTGGGGCGTGCTCCTCGGGGTCGCTCGCCCGCCCCGCGCGTGCGACGGGCAGGAAGTAGTCGCGGTGCCGGACGGTCTGCACGGCGATGAAGATGGCGTAGAGGCACAGTGAGGCGATCGCGGCGAACGCCAGCTGGCCCGTGGTGAACTCGCCGCCCGGGCGGCCGGTGGTGAAGCTCGGCAGCACCAGCGTCATGGTCGCGAGGGTGCACACGGTGGCCAGGGCCCCGCCCGAGCCCTCGGCGTGGAAGACCGCGGTCCGCCGGCGCAGCGCGGTGACGAGCAGGGACAGTCCGACGACCCCGTTGCAGGTGATCATCACGGCCGCGAAGACGGTGTCCCTGGCGTAGGTGGAGGCCTTCTCCCCGCCGCCCGCCATGAGGGTGACGATCAGTCCCACCTCGATGACGGTCACCGCCACGGCGAGGACGATCGAGCCGAACGGCTCGCCGACCCGGTGGGCGACGACCTCTGCGTGGTGCACCGCGGCCAGTACGGCCCCGACGATGCAGAGCCCCACGACGGTCGCGGCGAAGCCCGGAAGGTGTCTGCCCCAGCCGAGGACCAGCGCCAGCGCGGCTGCGACCGGCACCCATGTGGTCCACTGCGCGCCCAGCGCGCTCAGCGCCCTCGTGCCGATCCTCATGCGCGCCACGCTGCCAGCAGCCCGGGCGGATCGCCCGGACTGGTGGGCCAACGGGACCAGGGCGCGCCCCTTCCAGCGGGTGCCGCGGCCACCGGATCGGCCGGGTCGGCCGGGTGGCCGCGCCGGCTCCGGCGTGCCGTCACACCGGGCGGTCGCGTCCCTCCCAGTACGGGTCCCGCAGGCGGCGCTTGTAGAGCTTGCCGTTGGGGTCGCGGGGCATGGCGCCGATGAAGTCCACGCTCCTGGGCCGCTTGAAGCCGGCGAGGCGGCGCTCGCAGTGGGCGAGGATCGCGGCGGAGAGTTCAGGGCCGGGGGTGTGGCCCTCGGCCGGCTCGACGACGGCCTTGACCTCCTCGCCCCAGTCGGCGTGCGGGATGCCGAACACGGCGGCGTCGGCGACGGCGGGGTGGCCCAGGAGCACGGCCTCGACCTCGGCGGGGTAGATGTTGACGCCGCCCGAGATGATCATGTCGATCTTGCGGTCGCGCAGGAACAGGTAGCCGTCCTCGTCGAGGAGGCCTAGGTCGCCGACCGTGAAGAAGTCGCCGATGCGGTTCTTGCGGGTCTTGGCCTCGTCCTTGTGGTAGCTGAAGCCACCGGTCGACATCTTCATGTAGACGGTGCCGACCTCACCGGGTGGCAGCCGGTTGCCGTCGTCGTCGAAGACGGCGAGTTCGCTGATGGGCCAGGCCCGCCCGACCGTGCCCGGCTTCTTCAGCCAGTCCTCGGCCGTGGCGAAGGCGCCGCCGCCCTCGCTGGCCGCGTAGTACTCCTCGACGCAGTGCCCCCACCAGTCGATCATCGCCCGCTTCACCTGGCCGGGGCAGGGCGCGGCGCCGTGGACGGCATGTCGCATGGAGCTCACGTCGTAGCGGGCCCGGACCTCCTCCGGCAGCGCGAGCAGCCGGTGGAACTGGGTCGGGACCATATGGGTGTGGGTGCAGGCATGGGTGTCGATGAGCCGCAGCATCTCCTCGGGCGTCCACCCGTCCATCAGCACCAGCCGGTGGCCGATGTGCAGTGACGCTCCGGCGAACTGGAGCACGGCGGTGTGGTACATCGGCGAGCACACCAGGTGGACGTTGCCGTCGAAGGGCCTGATGCCGAAGATGCCGAGGAACCCGCCGAGATGCGTCTCCTCCGGCGGTGTGCCGGGCAGGGGGCGGCGGATGCCCCGGGGCCGGCCGGTGGTGCCGGAGGTGTAGTTCATGACCCAGCCGAGGGTGCGGTCGGCGGGCGGTGTCGCGGGCTGTCCGTCGAGCAGTGCGGTGTACGGCCGGAAGCCGTCCACGGCGCCGACGGCGTAGCGCCCGCTCGCGGGCAGACCCGCCTCGTCGGCGGCCGCGGCCGCGGTGGCGCCGAAGCGTGCGTGCGCGATGAGCACCCTGGCGCCGGAGTCGGCGACGATCCAGGCGATCTCCGGGCCGACGAGATGGTGGTTGACGGGGACCAGGTAGAAGCCGGCCTGGGTGGCGGCGAGGTACGCGGTGAGGAACTCGACGCCGTTGGGCAGGACGACGGCGAAGGCGTCACCCCGCCGCAGCCCCGCCGCGCGCAGCCCGTGCACGAGCCGGTTGACGTCGCCGTGCAGCCGCCCGGCGGTCCACTGCTCGCCACCGGGGGCGATCAGCACGGTCCGTGCCGGATCGGCGGTGGCCTGCGCCCAGAAGCCCCCGGGGGCGTCCGGCCGGGGGGCTTTCGAGTCCGCCCCCGGGACTCCCGCATCCGTCCGCGGGACTGCCGAGCCCGGCCGCGGGGTTCCCGAATCCGTCCGCGGGACTGCCGCGTCCGTCCGCGGGGCTCCGGAGTCCGTCCGCAGGGCTTTCGGCGGCCGCTCGCTCATGATCCACTCCTTCCGGCGATGCGCTGGACCCGGTCGACGGCGCGCTCGAAGCCGCGGGTGAGGTCGTCGAAGACCTGCTGGACGCTCCGCTCCGAGGTCATCCGGCCGACGATCTGGCCGACGGGGGTGCCCAGCAGGGGTTCCGTCTCCCACCTCTGGATGCGGGAGACGGCCTCGGCGACGAGGAGGCCCTGAAGGGGCATGGGCAGGGCACCGGGGCCGTCCGGGTCGTCCCAGGCGTCGGTCCACGCGGTGCGGAGCTGGCGGGCGGGTTTGCCGGTGAGGGCGCGGGAGCGGACGGTGTCGCCGGACCCCGCGGCGAGCAGCTTCGCGGTGAGGGCGCGGGAGTGCAGGTCGGCCTCGGTGGTGGTGAGCCAGATCGAGCCGAGCCAGACGCCCTGGGCTCCCAGGGCCAGTCCGGCGGCGATCTGCTCGCCACTGCCGATGCCTCCGGCGGCGAGTACCGGCAGCGGGCCGACGGCGTCGACGACCTCGGGGGTGAGCACCATGGAGGCGATCTCGCCGGTGTGGCCGCCCGCCTCGTAGCCCTGGGCGACGACGATGTCGATGCCGGCCTCGGCGTGGCGCCGGGCGTGCGCGGCGCTGCCCGCGAGCGCGGCGACGGGCACGTTGCGGTCGTGGGCCCGGGCGACGACGTCGGAGGGCGGGGAGCCGAGGGCGTTGGCGAGGAGACCGATCGGATAGTCGAAGGCGACGTCGAGCTGGCTGCGGGCGACATGCTCCATCCACCCGGTGATCCGCCAGCCGGACGCCTCGCCCTCGGGCAGCGGGGGTACGCCGTGCGCGGCGAGCAGATCGCCGACGAACCGGCGGTGCCCTTCGGGGATCATGGCCTCGACCTCGCTCTCGGTGACGCCCGGGGCCTTGCCGGCCGGCATGACGACGTCGAGTCCGTACGGTCTGCCGCCGGTGTGCTCCTGCATCCAGTCGAGGTCCCGGGCGAGGTCGCCGGGTGCGGTGTAGCGGACCGCACCCAGGACGCCGAAGCCGCCGGCCCGGCTGATGGCGGCGGCGACCGCGGGGAACGGGGTGAAGCCGAAGATGGCGTGCTCGACTCCCAGTCTCTTGCTCAGCTCCGTCTCCATGGGCGCAGGATGCCGCAGCGGCACGGCCGAGGGAAGAGATTTTCTGATGCAGTGTCAGATTCTTGGGAACCCGGACCCTTCCGCGACCTTGACGCCCCCCGGGCCCGGTAAGAAAGTTTCACGTGTTGCACGGTCGCCCGAAGGATTCTTTCAGGGAGGGTGCGGTATGACGGAGAACTCGGCAGGCAGCGGGATCAGCCGCCGCCGGCTCGGCGGCGGACTGCTGGCACTGGGAGGAGCCCTCGTGATCGGACCGGTCCCGGGAGCCGCCGCGGCGGAAGGCGCCGCGGGCCGGGTCGGCGGGCACCGGCGCACGACGCTGCGGCGCGGTACGCCCCGGCGGGCCGGGCTCCTCGCCGGCCCCCTGGACCGGCTGGTCGCCGACGCCGAGACCTTCCTCTCGCCCTCCCCCCGGCGCCCCTGGTACGCCGGAGCCGTACTGCTGGCCGGCCGCGGCGGCACGGTCGCCCTGCACCACCCGATCGGCAAGGCCGTGCGCTACTCGGCCTACGACGAGAGCACCGACACCGGCGTGGAGTTCCCGCCGGAGCGGCAGATCCCCATGACCGAGGACACCGTGTTCGACCTGGCGTCGGTGTCCAAGCTGTTCACGTCCGTCCTGGCCGTCCGGCAGATCGAGCGCGGCACGCTGGAACTGGAGGAGAAGGCCGCCTCCTACCTGCCGGAGTTCGGGGCCGCGGGCAAGCAGGACGTCACCGTACGCCAACTGCTCACCCACACCTCGGGGTTGCGCTCCTGGATCCCCCTCTACAAGGAGCCCACCCACCAGGACCGGCTCCGGCGGCTGTGGAACGAGGCGCCCGTGAGCCCGCCGGGCACCCAGTACCGGTACTCCGACCTGAACCTGATCACGCTTCAGCTGGTCCTGGAGAAGATCACCGGCCGGGGCCTGGACACCCTGCTGCGCGAGGACGTCACGGCGCCGCTCGGCATGGACCGCACCCGGTTCAACCCACCCGCCTCCTGGCGGCCCGGGATCGCCGCGACCGAGGACGCCCGGCAGCCGTGGTCGGGGCTGGACCGCGGGCTGGTGTGGGGCGAGGTGCACGACGAGAACGCCCACGCGTTCGGCGGGGTCGCCGGGCACGCCGGGGTGTTCTCCCGCGCCTGGGACCTCGCGGTGCTCGCCCGCACCCTGCTCAACGGCGGCGCCTACGGCCGGGCCCGCATCCTCACCCCCGAGTCCGTGGAACTGCTGTTCACCGACTTCAACACCGCGTTCCCCGGCGACGAGCACGGACTCGGCTTCGAGCTGTACCAGCACTGGTACATGGGCGCGATGGCCACGCCCCGCACCGCCGGACACACGGGCTTCACCGGCACCAGCGTGGTACTGGACCCCTCGACGGACTCCTTCCTGATCGTCCTCGGCAACTCCGTGCATCCGGTGCGCAGCTGGCGCTCCGGCAGCGCACCGCGCGTCGCCGCCGCGAACCACCTCGCCCGCGCCGTACCCGTACGGCCCGCGCACGGCCGCACCGCCTGGTTCTCCGGGATGGCCTCGGCCACCACCGCGACGCTGGCGCTGCCCGAGGTCAGCCCGTCCACCGGACGCGCCCGGCTGCGCTGCTCCCTGTGGTGGGACACCGAACCCGGCTCCGACGGGGTGTTCCTGGAAGCCTCCGCCGACGGCGGGGCGAGCTGGCAGGCCGTCCCGTTCGAGACGCGGAGCCGGGGCGGGCACGCCGTGCCCCGCCCCGAGGGCCGGGTGTCCGGCTGGTCGGGCCGGGTATGGCACGGCGTCGAGTCCGATCTGTCCGCCTGGCGCGGCCGGCCGCTCCGGCTGCGCTGGCGGTACACGACGGACCGGCTGTACGTCGGGCGCGGCGCGTATGTGGACGGCCTGCGGATCGCGGACGGCGGCAGGACGCTCTTCGACGGGTCGCGACCCGGCGACGCGGCCCGGATCGAGGCGGCCGGCTGGACCCGGTCCGCCGACTGAGGTGCCGAGAAGGGACTCGAGCGCGGTCCGCGGGCCCGCCCCTCCCCGAGGCCGCGGACACGGCCGAGGCCGCGGACACGGCCGAGGCCGCGGACACGGACACGGACACGGAACAAGCGCCTCCGCACGGCGGATGGGCTGCCCGGTCAGACGTCCACGACCGTGAGCACGATCTTCCCCCGGGTGCGTCCGGTCTCGCCCAGCCGGTGGGCGTCGGCCGCGCGCTCCAGCGGCAGCACCGTCTCTACGACGGGGCGCAGCCTTCCCTCCGCCACGAGCGAGGCGAGGGCGCGCATCCCGGTGGAGTCCGGCTCCACGAGCGTGAATCCGGTGCGGATGCCCCTCGGCGCGGTCTCTTCCGGAGCGGGCACCTCGTCGGGCGAGGGCAGTGTGACGAGCGTGCCGCCGTCGCGCAGCACCCGCAGGGACCGGTGCCCGTAGTCCCCGCCGATCGAGTCCAGGACGACGTCGACGGCCCGGTCCCCGAGCACGGCCGTGAAGTCCTGCCGGGTGTAGTCGATGAGCTCGTCCGCGCCGAGTTCCTTCAGCAGTGCGTGCTTCTCCTCGCGGGCGGTGCCGATGACGTACGCGCCGCGGGCCGCCGCGATCTGGACGGCCAGATGGCCGACGCCGCCAGCGGCCGCGTGGACGAGCACCCGCCGGCCGGGGGCGAGACCCGCGGTCTCCACGAGGGACTGCCAGGCGGTGAGGCCCGCCAGCGGCAACGCGGCGGCCTCCACATGGCTCAGGGCCGGGGGCTTGGGCACGAAGTGCCGGGCCGGGCCGGTGACGTACTCGGCGTAGCCGCCCGCCTGGCGCGGGAACTCCGGCATGCCGAACACCTCGTCGCCCGGGCGGTGCACGGTGACACCCGGCCCCACGGCCTCGACGACGCCGGAGACGTCGTATCCGAGCACCGGCGGCTCGCCGTGCATCCCGAAGCCTCCGGTGGCGCGCGTCTTCCAGTCGATCGGGTTGACCCCGGCCGCGTGCACCCGCACCAGGATCTCGGTGGGGCCGGGGACGGGCCGGGCGAGGGTCACCTCGCGCAGCACCTCCGGTCCGCCCCAGGCGGCCGGACTGATCGCGCGCATCGTGGTGCCGGTGCCGGTGCCGGTGTGGGTGTGGGTGTGGGTGTGGGTGTCGGCGCCGGTGTGGGTGTCGTGCATGAGAGGTCCTTTCCGTTCTCGGTACGCCTCCACCATCGGCGCCGGCGACCCCGCCCAGAACTGGCTGGATGGCCATGATGTGACAGAATCTGGCCATGGGTACTGCGGGACAGGACACGGGACGGGACACAGGGCGCGCCGCGGACCGCACGACGGGGGTCATGGCCGGCGCGCGGCGGAAGGCGAGCGACGAGTGGGACGTGCACGACGGCTGCGTCGTACCGCCCGGGCCGGATCCCCACCGTGTGGCGGTCCTGGCCCTCGACGGGGTCATGACCTTCGAACTGGGCATCCCCGCGCGGATCTTCGGCAGCGCGCGGTCCTCGGACGGGGCGGCGCTGTACGAGGTCGTCGTCTGCACCCCGGACGGCCGGCCCGTCCGCACCGAGGCGGGCTTCTCGATCGACGTGGCACACGGCCCCGAGGCCCTGGAGAGCGCCGACACCGTGATCGTCGCACCGACCCACCGGCTGGGGAGCATCGCCGAGGAGGGGCTGCTGCCCGCGCCCCTCGCGGAGGCCCTCGCACGCATCCGGCCGGGCACCCGCACGGTGTCGATCTGCACGGGCGCCTTCGTCCTCGCCGCGGCGGGACTGCTCGACGGCCGGCCCGCCACGACCCACTGGGCGGAGGCGGAGCACTTCCGGCGGTTGTTCCCGCGAGTGCGCTTCGACGAGGACGTGCTCTTCGTCGACGACGGCGACCTGCTCAGCTCGGCCGGCGCGGCGGCCGGCGTCGACGTGTGCCTGCACCTGGTGCGGCGCGACCACGGCAGCGCGCTCGCCAATCAGGTGGCCCGCCGCTGCATCGTCCCGCCATGGCGCGACGGCGGCCAGGCCCAGTACATCGAGCGGCCCGTGCCCGAACCCACGACGGCGACCACCGCGCCCACCCGGGCCTGGGCGCTGGAGCGGCTGGACCGCCCCCTGACGCTGGGCGAGCTGGCCGCGCACGCGCGGATGAGCGTGCGGACGTTCACCCGGCGGTTCCGCGACGAGGCGGGAGTCACCCCCGGCCAGTGGCTCACCGCCCAGCGGGTCGAGGTGGCCAAGCAGCTGCTGGAGACCAGCGACCTGTCGATCGACCTGGTGGCCGACCGCGCCGGCTTCGGCAGCGCCAACTCGCTGCGGCAGCACATGCGTGCACTCGTCGGCGTCTCACCCGCCGCCTACCGGCACACCTTCCACACCGCGGCCGCCTCCGGCCGGGCCACGGCCGGGCTCTGACCACCGCCGCAGGCGGCGGGCGGCCGGATCCGGGTGGCCCGCCGCCGCCGGCGGCGAACGGTCAACGGCCCAGTGCCGCCATCGCCGCGTTGTGACCGGGGATGCCGCTCACGCCACCGCCGCGCACCGCTCCCGCCCCGCACAGCAGCACATTGGGGTGGGTGGTCTCCACGCCCCAGCGGCCGGTGGAGGCGTCGGCCCAGGGGAAGGCGAGATCGCGGTGGAAGATGTGCCCGCCCGGCAGCCGCAACTCGTGCTCCAGGTCCAGCGGGGTCTTCGCCTCGATGCAGGGACGCCCCGCCTCGTCGAGGGCCAGGCAGTCGGTGATCGGTTCGTCCAGGTGGGCGTCGAGTTCGGCGAGGGTCGCCTTGAGCAGCGCGTCACGGGCCGCCTCCGGCGCCTCGTGGAACAGCCGGGCGGGCGTGTGGAGCCCGAAGAGGGTCAGGGTCTGGTAGCCCTGGGCGGCCAGTTCGGGACCGAGGATGGACGGGTCGGTCAGCGAGTGGCAGTAGATCTCCGACGGCGGCGCCTCGGGCAGGCGTCCGGCCGCGGCCTGGGCGTACGCGGTCGCCAGCTCGCCGTAGCCCTCGGAGATGTGGAAGGTGCCGGAGAACGCCTGCCGCGGGTCGACCGTGCGGTCCCGCAGCCGGGGCAGCCGGCGCAGCAGCATGTTGACCTTGAGCTGGGCGCCCTCCGGCGAGGGCGGGGCGGGCTCGCCGAGAAGGGCGGACAGGGCCTGCGGTGAGGCGTTGACCAGCACCTTGCGGGCGGCGACCGCGCCCTCCCGGTCGTCGGTGCGGAAGACGACCTCGGCGGCCGTCCCGTCGGTCTCGATCCGGATCGCCTCATGGCCGGTGACGATCTCGGCGCCCGCGGCCCGGGCTGCCCCGGCGAGCGCGTCGGTCAGCGCGCCCATCCCGCCGACGGGCACGTCCCAGTCACCGGTGCCACCGCCGACGACGTGGTAGAGGAAGCAGCGGTTCTGCACCAGCGAAGGGTCGTGGGCGTCCGCGAACGTGCCGATGAGGGCGTCGGTCAGGACGACACCGCGGACCAGGTCGTCGGCGAAGTTCGCCTCGATCGCGGCGCCGATGGGCTCCTCGAACAGCGTCCGCCAGGCCGTCTCGTCCCCGACCCGCTCCCGCAGCTCGCCGCGGGTCGGCAGCGGCTCCGTCAGCGTGGGGAAGACCCTTTCGGCGACCTGCCTGGTCCTGCCGTAGAACGCCTCCCACGCCGCGTACTCGCGGTCGGAGCCGGTGAGGGCCGCGAACGACTCGCGGGTACGGCCCGCGCCGACGAGCAGTCCGGTGGCCCGGCCGTCGCGCACGACGGGGGTGTACGAGGAGACGGTGCGCTTGCGGACGGCGAACGCCAGCCCGAGGTCGCGCACGATGCTGCCGGGCAGCAGGGACACCAGGTACGAGTAGCGGGACAGCCGGGCGTCGACCCCGGCGAACGGGCGGGTGGAGACGGCCGCTCCCCCGGTGTTCCCCAGGCGTTCGAGGACCAGGACGGTGCGCCCCGCACGGGCCAGATAGGCGGCGGCGACCAGCCCGTTGTGGCCGCCGCCGACGATGACGGCGTCGTACACGGACCGGCTGAACGATCGGGAGGAGGCTGCAGACATGCCTCTTCGTAACACGCGATGATCGCGCGGGCCAGAGAGCGGGGTCACGTTTGCGGTCCGGGATCGCGGCGCCGGGACGCGGCGCCGGGAAGCAGTGCGGGTGCAGTACGCGGGACGCGGGACGCGGGACGCGGGATACGGGACGCGGGACGCGGCTTCAGACTCCCGGGGTCGCCTCCACTGCGCCGGACCCGATCGCCGCACACAGGGCCTTGTGGTCCTCGGCCGTCCGGTCCGCGTAGGCCAGCGCGAAGTCGCCCATGGCCCGCTCGAAGCCGTCGGACGAGCCGAGGTAGGCGGCGATCGCGATGCGCTCCCCGGACCGGGCGTGTGCCCGGGCCAGCGCCCTGCCGCAGAGCGCGGCGTAGTCCCGGAGCAGCGCCGGCGACATCGTCGCGACGTCCGCCGACCCCTTCATGTCCCGGAGCTGGCGCCAGTAGTAGTGCCGGCCGCCCGGCCCGCTGACCCAGCCCAGGAAGATGTCGCTCGCCGCCTGGAGCAGACGCTGGCCGGCGACGACCCGCTGGCCCTGGTGGCGGTAGGCCGACTTCGGCAGATGCGGCTCCAGCACGGACCGCTGGGCTTCCTTGATCTGCAGGAAGAGCGGGTCCTCCGCGTCGCGGCCGGTCAGCAGCGCGACGAAGCAGCGCGTGCCCACGCTGCCGACGCCGACGACCTTGCGGGCCGCCTCCACGAAGTGGTACCGGTCGAGCAGGACCCTGCGGTCCTCGGGCAGGGTGCTGCGGTAGTCGCTGAGGATCTTCCGCACGGACGCGGCGTCGAGCCCCGCCACTGCCTCCAGCAGCGGGGGGTCCTGCACGATCCTGCGCTTGCCCCCGACGACCTCGGTGAGCTTCTCCAGCGCGTGCAGACTCGTCCGGCGCCGCGCCTTGGCCAGCCGGGCCTCGAGGCGGGCCCGATCCAGGTCCCGCACGAGGGGCACCAGGTCCTCGGCGGTGATCCGCTCGTACCAGACCTCGAGCTCGCCGAGCCCGGCGAGGCGCCGCATGGACAGCCGGTACGACTCGGCCGCCGCCCGTGCCGCCCGCAGGGCTTCCGCATCCGGACGGCCGTTGTCCCGCGCCGCGACGGCGACGCTGGCGACGAGGCGCTTCACGTCCCACTCGAAGGGCCCGGGCAGGGTCTCGTCGAAGTCGTTGAGGTCGAACAGGAGGGTGCGTTCCGGTGAGGCGAAGACCCCGAAGTTGAGCAGATGGGCGTCGCCGCAGAGCTGGACACGGAGTCCGGTGTTCCGCTGGACGACGAGGTCGGCCGCCATGACGGCCGGAGAGCCGCGCAGATAGGTGAACGGCGAAACGGCCATCCGGCCGTACCGTACGGGCACCAGGTCCGGTTCGCGGGTGCTCGCCTGGCCCTGGAGCACCGCGAGCGGATCCGGGCGGTCGGCGGCCGGGATCCAGAGCCCGTGGGAGGACCGCGGCACCTCCTTGCGCACGGCTCGGCCGCGTTCCCTCTCCTCGGCCGGATCCGTCATGGTCACAGTGTGCGGTCGCGGCGGGGCCGTCGCGACGCGGGAAGGCGCAGACCGGGAAGGCGCAGACCGGGATGACCCGACGCCGGACGACGGGCCCGGGGCCTCCGCACCGAGCACCGGGAGCCACCCGGGGGGCGGCGTGCCGGGCTCCCCCCGGCGTGCCCGGCTCCCCCCTCAGGCCCCGGTGGGCGGCTGCCGGTCCGCCCCGCCCCGGCGGCGCAGTGCCGCCACACGGCGGTACAGCTCGACCGCCTCGCCGCCCCGGCCGAGTTGCTCCAGGCAGTGGGCCTGGTCGTTGCGGCTGGCCAGGGCGTCGGGATGGTCGGCGCCCAAGACGCGCTCGCGGGCCTCGGCCACCTGCCGGTAGACGGCGAGCGCGTCGCTCCAGCGGCCCAGCCAGCCGAGGCCGACCGCGACCTCCCGGCGGCTGACGAGGGTGTCCGGATGGTCGGGGCCCAGGACCCGCTCGCGGATCGCGCAGACGTCGCGTGCCTCGGCCAGCGCCTCCTCCCAGCGGGCGAGCCGGCCCAGGTTGACGCCGAGCCCGTGGCGGGCCCGCAGGGTCTCCGGGTCCGCGGCACCGTGGGCCCGGGTGCCGTCGGCCACCAGCGCCCGGTACTGCTCCACCGCCTCGGCGCTCCGGCCGAGGCGGGCGAGGCTGATCCCGATCTCGTAGCGTGCGGCGAGGGTGTCCGGGTGGTCCGGGCCGAGCGCCCCCGCGCGGGCCGCCGCCACGTCCCGGTAGGTCTGCAGGGCCTCGGTCCAGCGGCCCAGCCGCCCGAGGGCGTAGGCCACCTCGTAGCGGGTGGTGAGCGTGTCCGGATGTCCCGCGCCCAGCACCCTGGTGCGGGCCTCGGCGACCTCCTGCGCGGTGCGGTACGAGTCCTCGAGCCGGCCGAGGCGGCTCAGGTTGAAGGCGAGGTTGTGACGGCAGTGCAGGGTGTCGGGGTGGTCCGGCCCGGCGGTGCGTTCCCGGGAGGCGAGCACCGACGTGTACACCTGGTGCGCCTCGAAGTGCCGGCCGAGCCGGCCGAGCACGTACGCCATCTCCTGCCGGGCTGCCAGGGTCTCCGGGTGGTCGGGGCCCAGGGCGCGTTCACGGCCTTCGGCGACGCGACCGAACTCGCGGAGCGCGTCGGCCGCCCGGCCCGTCCTGCTGAGCGTGAAACCGACCTCGTAGCGGCTGGCGAGGGTGTCCGGATGGTCCGGGCCGAGTGCGTGCTCGCGTTCGGCGGCGACCGCGCGGTGCACCTCGCCCGCCTCCTCCCAGCGGCCGAGCCGCCCGAGGCTGAGGCCGGCGTTGTGCCGGCCGGTGAGTACGGCCAGCAGTTCGGGTGACGGGGTGGGCCGCTGCGGCCGCGGGAGCTTCACGGGCGCGGGGCCGCGCAGATCCACCCCGGTGGTCCACTCGCCGGTCAGGCCCGCCGTGAAGTCGGGCGGCGGGGCCGGCAGCGCGGAGACGGTGATCGCCTTGTGGCCGGTCGTCATGCCGCGGGTCCAGAACGGCAGCCCCGGCTCGGCTCCGCCGTGCGGGTACGGCAGCGGGTGCTGGTGCGGATGCTGGTGCTGGTGCGGCGGCGGGGTGCCGGCGGCGGGGACGGCCGTCGCACGCCCGGCACCGATCCTGCGGCGCAGGTCCCCGGCGTCGGCCGGCCGCTCCTCGGGTGTCTTCGCGAGCAGGCCGAGGACGATCTCCTCGATGAAGCCGGGGAGTTCCGGCCGGTGGCTGCGCAGCGGCCGGGGGGCGGTGTCCCGGTGGCCGACGAGGACGGACCAGGCGTCGCCGAGGTCGAACGGCGGCGCCCCGGTGGCTATCTCGTACAGCACGCACCCCAGGGAGTACAGATCGCTGCGGTGGTCGACATGGCCGCCGGCGATCTGCTCGGGCGACATGTAGTGGGGGGTGCCCATGGCGATGCCCGTCCCGGTGAGACGGGAGGTGAATCCGATGTCGTGGCCGAGCCGGGCGATACCGAAGTCGCAGATCTTCACCGTGCCGTCGGTGAGCCGCATGATGTTGGCGGGCTTCAGGTCCCGGTGGACGATGTTCTGCCCATGGGTGTAGGCGAGGGCGTCGGCGACCTGGTCCGCGATGTCGACGATGTCGGGCACCGGCAGCGGTTGCTGCTTGCCGTCCTCCATCAGCTGGCTCAGGTTGCGGCCCTCGAGCAGCTCCATCACCAGGTAGAGCACGCCCTCGTGCTCCCCGAAGTCATGGACGACCGTCACCCCGCGGTGCTGCAGGGCCGCGGCGACCCTGGCCTCCCTGCGGAAACGCTCCCGCAGGACGCGCATGAACGTCCGGTCGTGCTGCGGCCCGAGGGGCTTGAGGCACTTGACCGCGACCCGCCTGCCCAGTGACTCGTCGCGGGCCCGCCACACCTCGCCCATGCCGCCCCGGCCGATCAGTTCGAGCAGCCGGTACCGGCCCTGGATCAGCCTGGTGTCCGCCATCGCGTGCCGTCGCCCCCGTCGCTTCGCTACGCCCTCCCCGGCCCGTCCAGTATGGCCGCCTGTCTGCGCAGTTTGTACGGTGCGGGCCTGCTGCCGGGCCCGAGTCGCGCCATCGCCTTCAAGATGTGACCTGGCGGCAGCTGCCAGCGTACGCGCGGGGGGACGCAGCGCAGCGCGGCTCCCGTGGCGGCGAGCCGCCGGGTGACGCGTCCGGGCGGGGGCGCGGGGCGGCCGTAGAGTTCGTGGGCGTACGGGGGCAGCGCGTCGTACGCGAGCCCGGCGACGCGCCGCCAGATCAGTTCGCGCGCCGGGACGAGCAGCGTGGGGGCGGGCGGGCGGCGCAGGAAGTCGTCGACGAGGCGGGCGTCCGCACCGGCTGCCAACTCGGGCCGTACCGCGGCGAAGTAGCCGGCGAGCGCCGCTCCGGTGCCGGGGACGGAGGCCGGGTCGAGCCCGACGAGGCGGGCGCTGGTCCGGTGCTCGGCGATGTACCTGTCCGCCAGGGGGCCGGTGAGGGGGAACCCGGAGCGTCGCAGGACGTCCAGGTACGAGTCCACCTCGGCGCAGTGCACCCAGAGCAGCAGGTCCGGATCGTCCACGCCGAGGAGGCGGTGGATCCTGCGGACGCGCGCACCTGCCCGTTCGGCCGCCTCGGTGGTGCCGTAGGAGATGGTCCCGACGAAGTCCGCCGTGCGCAGCAGGCGGCCCCAGGCGTCCTTGCGGAAGTCGCTGTTGCTCATGACTCCGCGTACGGCCCGGGGGTGCAGGGCCTGGAGGTAGAGCGCACGGACCCCGGCGATCCACATCATGGGGTCGCCGTGCATCTGCCAGGTGACCGACGCGGGGCCGAACAGGCCGGGGTCCCGGTCGCCGGCTTCGCCCTTCATACGTCGACTCTGCCCCGCCGCCCCAGGCGTCACTCGCCGTTCCGGGTGCGCGGGGAGCCGTCACCGGGCGCGGCGAGGTGCTGGCTCACCGACACCACACCGTCCATCTGCTCCGTCAGCTTCACCAGGACGGGGATCTGGCGAGCCGCCTCCAGCCGTCCCTCCAGGGTGACCCGTCCGTCGACGACATGGACGTCGACCGCGTCGGGTGCGAGGCCCAGCGCGGCCACCAGCACTTCCTCGATCACCTGGAGACGGATCTCGGCATCCGGACGGAGGAACACCTGCAGCAGGTCGCGCCGTGTGACGATGCCGACCAGGCGGTTCTCCTCGTCGACGACGGGCATCCGCTCGACGCCGCGCCGCAGCATGGTCCGGGCGGCCTCGGCGATCGTCTCCTCGGCGTGCACGGTCACCGCGGGCGAGGACATCAGCCGCCCGGCGGTGAGCCCGTCGCGGCCGTCCCCGGGCAGGGCGCCGGTACCGGCCCAAGACGCGGGGATGGCAGGCCCGTTCCCGGTAGCGGCGGCCTGGCGAACCAGAAGGTCGGTCTCGGAGACGACGCCGACCACCCGGTCGTCCTCGTCGAGGACCGGGAGGCCGCTGATGTCGTGCTCGGCCAGCCGCTTGGCGACCTCCTTGAACGGGGTCGTCGGCACGACCGACACGACGTCCCCCACCATCAGGCTTCCGACCTTGCTGTGCTTCATGTTCGCCACTCCCGTCGAGCCGGCGCCCGCAGTGCGGGACGATCGAGCGGACCACGCACCCGGCGTCCTCCACGGCGTCCGCGCCTGCGACACCGCCATTCAACTGCGGCGGACCGGGACCCGCAGGGGCCGAACAGTCCGCCCGGCGGGTCCAATGGTCCCGCGGGCCGCTCCCGGGCACTCGGGCCGGACCGCGGCCCAGGTGGGAGCGGGTGGCGCGGGTCCGCTGTGGCCGAGGGCGCCCCCCTCCGTGCCCGCCGGTTCCCCCGTGGCCCGCCGGTTCCCCCGTGCCCGCGGGCGCGGGCGGCGGACACTGGGGACAGCGGAACGCAAAGAGGTGCCGCCGGGCCCCGGTGGTCCCGTCGCCCGGACACGGCGGCGCCCCGGCCCCGGCGGACGAGGCCGTGAGGCAGCCCGGACCGCAGGCGGGAACCGCGTACACCGCACGCAGGCGTGCCCCGGACCTCGGAGGGAGCCATGAACGACGGAGCTTCGAGCGGCACCGGGAAGGGTGAGGTGATCGTCGGCCTCGACCCCCGGGACCGGTCGCGTGCGGCGGTCGCCTGGGCGGCGGCGGAGGCCCGGCTCAGGCGCCTGCCCCTGCGGCTGGTGGTGTCCGTGCCATGGCTCGTGGACACCCGGCACCTCGGCGACGAACCCCAGCGCACGACGTTGCGCAGGCAAGCCGGACAGGAGCTGGAGTCAGCGGCGGCATGGGTCGAGGCAGAGTACGCGCTGCCCGAAGTGATCATGGAGGTCTACGACGGAAGCCCCGTCGCCGCGCTGACCTCGGGATCCCGGCATGCGCAGTCGGTCGTGGTCGGCTCACGCGACCTCAGCCGCCTCCAGGAGGTACTCGGCTCCGATTCGGTCGTGGTGCCCCTCGCCGCCCGCGCCCAGTGCCCCGTCGTCGTGGTCCGCGAACCGCCGACCGCCCGGACCGCGCGGACCTCGCGGCCGCGGCTGGTCGTCGGCATCGACGCGGACTCTCCCTCCTCCCCCGCCCTCGAGTTCGCCTTCGGCGAGGCGGCGCTGCGCGGCGCCGCGCTGAACGCGGTCTCCGTGGGCAGGCCGCCTCTGCTGCCGCTCGCCCGCCGCCGGCAGCGGGCGGAGGAACGGCGGCACGGGGCGCTCGCCCGGGCCGTCGCCGAATGCTCGAGCGGGTTCCCCGGCGTGCACGTCGAGCTGGAGGTGCCGACCGGCGACCCGGTGGAGGAACTCGTCAGGGCCTCCCGCACCGCTCTCGCCCTCGTCGTCGGCCGGTCGCGCCGTCATGCCGGCACCGGCGGCAGACTCGGACGCGTGGTGCACGGTCTACTGCACCGCGCGGGCTGCCCGGTGGTCGTCGTGCCCCCGCGGTAGCGGCCCCGGGCCGGTCTCCGCAGCACGGGCCGGGTAACGGCTCCGCCGGGCGGAGACGCAAGCCCCCGGGCGACGCACGGGCCGTTCCGGCTCCGCGAGGCCGGGCGGGGCGGGAGACGGACGACCCACGGGCCCGGAGCCCGTCTTGTCACGACGCCCCACGGGCCCGGAGGCGTTGTCACCGCGTGCCGAACGCGCTGGCGTGGCATGGCGCGCGGGGCGATTCTGGAAGGGGTGCGCTCGTCCCCGCACGCCGGCCCTGGGGCGCCCCCGTCGCTCCTCGGAGTCCGCTGATCAAGGTGGGTGAGTCCGTGTACGGCAGAGGCACGACCGGCGGGGCCCGGCCGCTGCCGGGCCCCGCGACCGTGCCGGGGCCGGGCACCGGGACCACGCAGAAGGCCGCCCCGCGGACCGCCCCGGAACCGGGGACGAGGGTGCCGGAACCGGAGACGAGGGTGCCGGAGGCGACGGTTCCGGGGGCGAGGGCGGGGGCCGGGGCGAGCGGGGTCCGCGAGAAGCGGGGCCATGGCTGACCGCACCTCCGGAACGGGCGGCCGCCGGCACCGTGCCCTTCCCGCCCTCACGGTGCTCGGCGCGTACCGGCGGCGCTGGCTGCGCGGCGATCTGCTGGCCGGGGTCACCGTCGCCGCGTACCTGGTACCGCAGGTCATGGCGTACGCGAGTGTCGCGGGCCTGCCACCGGTCACGGGGCTGTGGGCGATCCTGCCGGGACTCGCCCTCTACGCGCTGCTCGGCTCGTCCCGGCTGATGTCGGTCGGCCCGGAGTCGACGACCGCGCTGATGACCGCGACCGTCGTCGCACCACTCGCCGCGGGCGATCCCGCGCGGTACGCCGTCCTGGCGTCCGCTCTCGCCGTCACCGTCGCCCTCGTGTGCCTGGTGGCGTGGGCGGCGCGGCTCGGTTTCGTGGCCGATCTGCTGTCGCGGCCCGTGCTGATCGGCTATCTCACCGGCGTGGCACTGATCATGATGGTGGATCAGCTGACCACGCTGACGGGCGTACCGACGGAGGGGCCGGGCTTCTTCCGGCGGTTGGCGTCCTTCCTCTCCCACCTGGCCGAGGCGCATCCGGGAACGGTCGCCTTCAGCGCCGTGGCGCTGGTACTGCTCTTCGCCGCGCTGCGGCTCCCGGGGGCCTTTCCCGGACCGCTGCTGGTGGTGGCTCTCGGGACGGCCGCGGCGGCGGTGTTCGACCTGCAGGCCCGCGGCGTCGCGGTGGTCGGGGACGTCCCGGCGGGTCTGCCCGGCTTCGCCCTGCCGGACCTCGGCGAACTCCCCCGGCTGCTGCTGCCGGCCGTCGGGGTGCTGCTCGTCGGCTACACCGACTTCATCCTCACGGCCCGCGCCTTCGTCACGGACGAGGACGAACCGCGCCTGGACCCCAACCAGGAACTGCTGGCCCTCGGCGCGGCGAACCTGGGCGCCGGTCTGCTGCGGGGGTTCCCGGTGAGCAGCAGCGCGAGCCGGACCGCGCTCGCCCGGTCGGTGGGGGCGCACACCCAGCTGTACGGGCTCGTCGCCGGAGCCGCCGTGGTGGGGGTGCTGCTCTTCCTCAGTCCGCTGCTCCGCAGCACACCGACGGCCGTGCTGGGGGCGCTGGTCGTCTATGCGGCGGTCCGGATGATCGACCTGGCCGGGTACCGGCGGCTGGCGTCCTTCCGCCGCCGGGAGCTGCTGCTCGCGCTCGGCTGCCTCGTCGGGGTGCTCGTCCTGGACATCCTGTACGGCGTGCTGCTGGCCGTGGCCCTGTCGGTGGCCGAGCTGCTGAGCCGGGTCGCCCGCCCGCACGACGCCGTCCAGGGCCTGGTGCCGGGTATGGCGGGGATGCACGACGTGGACGACTACGCGGAGGCCCGGGTCGTTCCGGGGCTGCTGGTCTACCGCTACGACTCACCGCTGTTCTTCGCCAACGCGGAGGACTTCCGCCGCCGCGCCCTGGCCGCCGTGGACGAGCAGGAGAACCCCGTACGGTGGTTCGTGCTCAACACCGAGGCGAACGTGGCGGTCGACATCACCGCCCTCGACTCGGTGGACGCCGTCCGCGCGGAACTGGCCGCCCGCGGCATCGTCTTCGCTCTGGCACGCGTCAAGCAGGACCTGCGGGCGGAGCTGGACGCCTACGGGCTGACCGCGTCGGTCGGCGAGGAGCGGATCTTCCCCACGCTGCCGACCGCCGTCGAGGCGTACCGGTCCTGGGTGCGTGACCAGGAAGGCCGCCCGGAACGGTAGCGGCGGGAGGCGGAAGCGCGAGCTCCGCGGCGGGGATGCCGAGGACTCCGGCGCCGCCGCCGGCCCGTCGTGCGGGCCGCGCCGTGTACCCGCGGCGGGCTCAGCGCCGTACCCGCGGCATCCCGAGCCCGATCCAGGAGATGATCTCGCGCTGGATCTCGTTGTTGCCGCCGCCGAAGGTGAAGATCACGGCGGACCGGTAGCCGCGCTCCAGCTCGCCGTGGAGGACGGCCCCGGCCGAGCCCTCCTTGAGCGGGCCCGCGGCCCCGACGACCTCCATCAGCCACGCGTAGGCGTCACGGCGGGCCTCGGACCCGTACACCTTCACGGCCGAGGCGTCCTGCGGGGTGATCGTGCCGTCCTGGACGGCGCCGACCATCCGCCAGTTGAGCAGCCTCATCGCGTCGAGCCGGGTGTGCGCACGGGCGAGGCGCCCCCGCACCCAGCCGAGGTCGATGACGCGCCGCCCGTCGGCGAGCTTGGTCCCCGCCGCCCAGCGCTGGACGTCGTGGAGGGCGCGGACGGCCATGGTGCCGTGGGCGGCGAGGGTGACGCGCTCGTGGTTGAGCTGGTTGGTGATCAGCCGCCACCCCTGGTTCTCCTCGCCCACCCGCCGGGAGACGGGCACACGGACGTTCTCGTAGTAGCCGGCGGTGGTGTCGTGGGAGGCCAGGGTGTTGATCACCGTGAAGGAGTACCCCGGGTCGGAGGTCGGCACGAGCAGCATGGTGATGCCCTTGTGCGGCGGGGCGTCCGGGTCGGTGCGGACGGCGAGCCACACCCATTCGGCCGTGTCACCGTTGGTGGTCCAGATCTTCTGGCCGTTGACGACGTAGGTGTCGCCCTCGCGTACGGCACGGGTCCTGAGGGCGGCGAGATCGGTCCCGGCGCCCGGCTCGCTGTAGCCGATCGCGAAGTCGATCTCGCCGGACAGGATCCGGGGCAGGAAGTACGCCTTCTGCTCGTCGGTGCCGTACTGCATGATCGTCGGGCCGACGGTGTTCAGCGCCATGAGCGGGAGCGGCACACCCGCCTGGGCGGCCTCGTCGAAGAAGACGAACTGCTCCAGCGGTGTCAGACCGCGTCCGCCGTACTCCTCCGGCCAGCCGACGCCGAGCCAGCCGTCGGCGCCGAGCCGGCGGATCGTCTCCCGGTAAAAGCGCTTCCGCTCGGCGTGGTCCACGTGGCGGGCGTAGGCGTTGTCGGGCACGAGTCCGGCGAAGTAGGCACGCAACTCGGTGCGTAACCGCTTCTGTCCCGGTGTGTACTCCAGGTGCACGGGTCCCTCCAGGCGTCTCGTGCCGGCGCGCGGTCCTGCGGTCCTGCGGTCCTGCGGCGGCACAGAGTAGAACGCGTTGCAGGAATCCGGAAGAGACGTGCGGGGGCCGGATGCACGGGTACCCGCCGTGGCCCCCCCGGCGGCCGGTCCTCCTCCCTTCCGGCGAGTGGCTGAAACTGCATCAGAATCCGCTCGTGGCAAGGTGTTTCCGCAGAAGCCGCTGGTCATCCTCTAGGCAACGGTCCGCATCTCCTGGGAGGCTCGCATGGAACGCAGGCGGTTACTGCATGCCGGAGCCGGGCTCGTCGCGGCGTCGGTGGTGGGGCCCGTACTCACCCCGGCCACGGCTCTCGCCCGCACCGCCGACGGCACGGGCGCACCCGGCGCCGCGGTCCCGGCCGGCACGGCCGGGCGCTGTTCGGGTCCGGCGGTCTCGACGTACGGCGTAGCGACGTACACCGCGGCCATCGTCGGCATGACCGTCCTGGGCGGTCACGCCTACGTGGTGGCACGCGGTCAGAACCCGCCGCTGCTCGGTGAGATCGACCTCGGTTCGGGGAGGCTCACGAGGACGGTGCGGCTCGCACGCGGCGAGGGCGGCTGGGCCGCGACGGTCTCCGGCGGGCAGGTGTACGTGGGCACGTACCCCGTCCCGGACCTCTACCGCTTCGACCCGGCGAGCGGTGCGGTGCAGCAGCTCGGCACGATAGGGCCGTCGGGCGGTTTCGTCTGGTGCCTGACGACGGCGCCGGACGGCACGGTGTACGCGGGCACCTATCCGCGCGGCGAGGTCTGGGAGTACTCGCCGGCGACCGGTGCGCTGCGCAACCTGGGTGTCGCGATGCCCGGCGAGCAGTACGTGCGCGCGATCGCCGCCGACGACCGCTACGTCTACGCGGGTACCCTCCCGCGCGGCCACATCGTCGCGTACGACCGTGCCACCGGCGCGAAGGGATCCATCACGCCGACGCCGTACGGCGGGGCCGCGTGCCTGCTCGCCCGGGGCGGACGGGTGGTCGGCGGGTTCGGCAGGTCCATCGTGGACCTGGCGCCGGACGGGAGCGACGCGCGGGTCATCCCGATACCGGCCGCGGAGCGTCTCGTCGACGCGATCACCTCGACCGGCGACGGCACGGTGTACTGCGTCGGACGGCCGACGGGCACGGTCTACCGCCGCGACGGCGAGACCCTCGTACCGGTCGCCGCGCCCACACCGCTGGACGAGCACCGGGCGCTCTTCCCGCTCCCGGACGGCAGGCTGCTGGGCGGCGCCGGCAGCGGCCGGCTGTGGTGGCTGGACCCGAACAGCGGCGGGTCGACCACGCTGGAGCTGATCGACACGGCCATGGCGGGCCCGGATCCCGTGCAGTCCCTGACCCTGGGCAGACCGGGAACGGTGCACGTCGGCGGCCACTTCTCCATCACCACCCACCGGCCCGCACAGGGCGCGAGCCGGCGGATCCCGGTGTCCGGCGAGCCGAAGCAGCTGCGCACGGCCGGCGACCGCGTCTACGCGGCGCTCTATCCGAGCACGGAGGTGCTGGAGCTCGACCCGGACCGCGGCAAGGTCCGGTCGCTCGGGTTCATCGACAACGACCAGCAGCGGCCGACGGACATGCTGTACGCGCGGGTGATCGACCGGTTCCTCATCGCGTCCGCACCGCCGGCCGGCCGGCTCAAGGGCGCGCTGACCCTGGCGGACCGGGTGAGACGGCGGCTGACCGTGTACCAGGACGTGATCACGGACCAGAGCGTGATGTCCCTGGCCCTGGACGACCGGCTGGGCAGCGGCATCGTGTACCTCGCCGGCGACACCTGGGGCGGCGGGAGCGTGACCCCGGCCCGGCCGAGCGCGACGATCGTCGCCTTCGACCTGTGCCGCCGCAAGGTGCTGTGGGAGGTCGCCCCGATCGAGGGGTACGCGAGCCTGCAGCACATCGAGGTGCTGGACGGAGTGCTGTACGGCGTCTACAAGCGGCTGGCGGGCACCTGGTTCGCCATGGACCTGGAGACCCGGACGGTGCTGCGGTCCGGGAGGCTGCCGAGCTACGGCGAGCTGACCGTGCACCGCGGGCAGGTGTTCGCCTCCGTCTTCGGCGGTCTGGTGTACCGGATCGGGCCCGGTCTCGCCGAGGCCCAGCCGGTGCTCTCCGGTCTCGGCGACGGCTGGTACAACCCGCCGCAGCTGGCCTGGGAACGGGGGTCGTGGCACGCCTGGGGCGTCGCCGGACGGGAACTGGCGCGGCTCCGCCTCGACCCGGACTGCGTCTCCGGGAACCGGGCCGGAAGCACCCCGCCGGACGAGGCGGTCCTGGAGTCGCTGCTGGCCAACTGAGACGGACGCGGACGACGACGACGGCTGCGGCGGCGGTGGCGACCGGTGGCGACGGTGGCGTCCCCGGCGGCGGCGTCCCGGGGAGGGCGCCGGGAGGAGGCCGGGACGGGCCGGGCAGGACGCCCGGAAGGGACCGGGCAGACAGGGAAGGAGGACGACGCCGGGAGCGCCGATGCTCCGGCGGCCCCGCACTCACGCGCGGGGCCGCCGTCCCGGGCCGGCGGCCCTCGGCGCGCCGGTCGGGACGCCGGTCAGGACGCCGGTCGGGGCGGAGTGGTCCCCCAATGGGGCCGTTCGGCCCATGCGCGCCGGCCCGGGGCGGGCCAGCGTAGGGGGGAGCACGACGGGAGCCACGCCATGGACCTCCGCACCCGCATCGCGGTCATCGGACTGGGCAGCGACTCCAGGCGTGACGACGGTGTCGGCCGGGCCGTCGTCGACGCACTCCGGGAACGCGCCGCCGACCGGCCCCTTCCCCCGGTGGTCGGTCTCGCGACCTGCAACGGGGACCCCAAAAGGCTGGTCGGCCTGTGGCACGACGCCGACCTGGCGGTGGTCGTGACCTGCGCGCACGCCTATCCCGGCGAGCCGGGCAGGGTGGTCCGCCGGGAGTTCGGCGCGCAGGGGCTCGCCCTGCCGCTGCGGGGAGAGCCGTACGACCCCGTGCTGGACGAGGCCGTGGAACTCTCCCGGACGCTCGGGAGGCTGCCGGGGCGGCTGGTGGTGTACGCGGTACAGGGAGCCGACCCGTCGGTCGGCACCGGGCTGTCCCCGACGCTGGCCGCCATGGTCGGCTCCCTGGCCGACCGCGTGCAGCGGGAAGTCGTCAGCGGGTGGGCTCCGGTGGTGCCCTGACCGCCCTGCCACCGGCGGGTCCGGTGAGGCGCACGGCGGCGGAGCCCGGTGGGCGGCGGCGCTCCGGGCGGCCCGGCCGGGTGCCCGCCTGGCGGACCGCCCGTGGTTCCGGCGCGGGCCTACGGGATAGGCGTACCGGGGGACGAGGACCTGGGACGACGCCCGGGAACCGGACCCGAGAACCGGGCCCGGGGACCGGACCTAGGGACCAGACCTAGGGACGAGGAAACCTGGGGACGAGGAAACCTGGGGACGAGGAAGGAGCGGCGGGAAGGCGGACCACCGGCGAGCGGGACGGCCCCGTTGCCGCGTCCGCTGGTCGATGCGACCGGGTGAGGCGGGGTGGGACGACAGACGTGGAGGGCTCAGATGTCCGAGGCACCGGTCTTCTCCGAGGAGTCGCCCATCAGGGTGTTCGTCCTGGACGACCACGAGGTGGTCCGTCGCGGGCTGCACGACATGCTCGACGCGGAACCCGACATAGCGGTGGTCGGCGAGGCAGCCACCGCCGAGCAGGCCCTCGCCCGCGGCCCCGCGCTGCGCCCCCACGTCGCGGTCCTGGATGTCCGGCTGCCCGACGGCGACGGCGTCACCGTGTGCCGCGAACTGCGCTCCCGGATCCCGGAGCTCGCCTGTCTGATGCTCACGTCCTTCGACGACGAGGACGCGCTGCTCGACGCGATCATGGCCGGGGCCGCCGGGTATGTGCTCAAGCAGATCAAGGGGTCCGACCTGATCTCCGCCGTACGGACGGTGGCGACGGGCAAGTCGATGCTCGATCCCTCGACCACCGCACGGCTGATGCACTCGCTCCGCACCCCCGAGAGCGCCCAGCCGGCCGAGGACGCACGCCTCGCGGCGCTCTCGGAGCGGGAGCGCGAGGTGCTCGACCTGATCGGCGAGGGCCTGACGAACCGCCAGATCGGCAAACGGCTCTACCTCTCGGAGAAGACCGTCAAGAACCACATCTCGCGGTTGCTGTCCAAGCTGGGCGTGGAGCGCCGCGTCCAGGCAGCGGTCATCGCCGCACAGGCCCACGAGCACGACGGACCGCGCGGCTGACGCCCCGGCGTGCGCGCCGGCGGGGAGGGTCGACCTCCTGCCGGACGGCCCGGTTCCCTGCCACGGCACCCTTCTCCTGCCACGGCCCGCTTCTCCTTGCCACGCCCCGCTGCCTCTTCCACGGTCGGCTTCCTTGGGAGACGGCTTCCCCCTGGACGGTCGGGTCCCCTTCGGACGGTCGGGTCCCCTTCGGACGGTCGGCTCCCTTTCGGACGGTCGGCTTCCCCCTCAGCCGTTCCCGGGCAGGGGTACGGACCACACCAGCCGGGTGCCGCCGGCGGCTCCGCGGGTGGTGAGGAGCTCCCCGGACAGCCTCTCGGCGCGTTCGGCCATGTTGCGCAGTCCGCTGCGGCGGCCGTGCGGCGGGATGCCGATGCCGTCGTCGGCGACGGTGACGGACAGCCGGCCCCCGTGCGCCGCGATGGTGACCTCCGTCTTCGAGGCCCGGGCGTGACGGGCGACGTTGGCCAGCGCCTCGCCGAGCACCGCGACGGCCTCGTCGGCGACCCGGCGCGGCACCTCGGTGTCGATGAGGCCCTCCATCCGCAGGGCGGGAGCGAAGCCGAGGGCCGGAGTGGCCTGCTCGACTGCCCGTACGGCGCGCGCCCTGAGGCCCGGCAGCGTCCCGTCGGTCTCGTGCTCACGGAGTCCGAAGATCGTCGAACGAATGATCTTGATCGTGGAGTCGAGGTCGTCGATGGCGCGCTCGAGCCGTTCCGCCGCCACCGGATGGTCCACGAACCGCTCGGCGCTCTGCAGCGTCATCCCCGTCGCGAACAGCCGCTGTATGGCGAGGTCGTGAAGGTCCCGGGCGATGCGGTCGCGGTCGGCCAGCAAGCTGACCTGTTCGGCCTCCCGGCGCCGGTCGGCCAGTTCCATGGCGAGGGCAGCCTGTCCGGCGAACCCGGAGAGGGGGGCGGTCTCCGTGTCACCGAACGGAGCGCGGCCCGCGGCACGGGCCAGTATGAGTACGCCGCGCAGCTTGTCCGGGTCGCCCACCAGAACCGCCATCGCGGGGCCGAAGTCCCGCCAGCTCTCCGGCAGGTAGGTGACACGGGGGTCGCGGGCCACGTCGGGCGTCGTCATCAGGCCGTTGCCACTGAGCAGGGCCGCCCTGGCGAGCGTGCCCTCGCCGGGCGGCAGCACCATGCCGAGGTGGCGCCCGGCGCCCTCGCCGTGCGCGTGGGCGCAGGACAGGTTCCCGTCCGGCTCGGTGAGGTAGACCAGCCCGAGGTCGGCGCTGGAGATCCGGCGTGCCCGGTCGAGCATCATCTCCAGCACCTCGGACTCCGAGGCGCCGGACAGCAGGGCGCTGGTGCACTCGGCGCTCGCGGCGAGCCACTGCTCGCGAAAGCGGGTCTCCTCGAACAGCCGGGCGTTCTCGATGGCGATTCCGGCCGCCACGGCGAGCGTCGTCAGCACCGCCTCGTCCTCGTCGTCGAACGAGGCCCCGCCGCGCTTCTCGGTCAGGTAGAGGTTGCCGAACACCTCGTCGCGCACCCTGATGGGCACCCCGAGGAACGAGTGCATCGGAGGGTGGTGGTCGGGGAAGCCGGCGGACGCCTCGTGGTCGGCGAGTTCGGCGAGCCGCAGCGGCGCGGGATGCCGGATGAGTTCGCCGAGGAGTCCGTGTCCGGAAGGCAGGTCCCCGATCCGCCCGCGCAGTTCGTCACTGATGCCCACCGGCAGGAACTGCGCCAGGCGCTTGTCCTCCCCGATCACGCCGAGGGCCCCGTACTCGGCGTCGACGAGGACGACGGCCGCCTCCACGATCTCTCGGAGCACCTGCGAGAGGTCCAGCCCCCGGCCCACCGAGAGGACGGCCCCCAGCAGGCCGTTGAGCCTGTCCCTGGTGCCGCGCACCTCGTCGATGCGGACCTGGAGCTCTTCGAGCAGCTCGTCCAGCCTCAGCCGGGGGACGCCACCCTCACTCCGGCCCTCTCCGCTCCGGCCTTCTACGCTTCGGCCCTCTTCGCCCCGGCCCTGTTCGCTACGGCCCTCTTCGCTCCGGCCTTCATCGCTCCGGACGTCGCCGCCCATGACACCTCCGCCGGAGTCCGACAGTCATGCCCCGCCACGCGCCGTCGCCCCGCCGTCCCGGCGAAGGCGGGCGGCCCGCAGGAGCCCGTACGGGCCGACCTCCGCGCCGCCTCTCCCGCCTGCCTCCCGGCGCACACGGAAGGCGGAAAGGGCCCATCCACTTCTCGTGGATCCTGATTGCGCGGTGAGCGTTCCGACCGTTTCTCCGCGTCCTCTGTACGAGCCCTTTCCGTCACTTCCATGGAATCACCGGGCGACGGGTACCGCCAGGGCGCGCCGGGCCCGGCCGCACGGACACCGGCGGCACCGGCGGGCCGGCACCGGCCCGCCCGGCGGACCGATCACGCCGGTCGGGCCCGTCAGGCCCGTCAGGCCCGTCAGGCCCGTCAGGCCGAGGGCCAGCCGTAGGGGGCCGAGACCGTGTTCCCGGGCCCCGCGCCCACCGCCTCGAGGTCCTGGTCCGCCACCCGCATCAGCTGGCGGGCGAGGTCGCTCATGGCCCGGCTCGCCGCGAGTTCGTCGCCGATCTCCGGGACGTCCACGTCCTGCGGATTACAGCGCGCCGTCCCCCGGCCCGTGAGTTTCGCCGTACCGGTGTCCAGGACCATCCTGGCCCT
Source organism: Streptomyces tirandamycinicus (assembly GCF_003097515.1). Taxonomy (NCBI): domain Bacteria; kingdom Bacillati; phylum Actinomycetota; class Actinomycetes; order Kitasatosporales; family Streptomycetaceae; genus Streptomyces; species Streptomyces tirandamycinicus. The sequence continues at coordinate 3,568,138 of NZ_CP029188.1, forward strand.
GGTCGTGCCGTCCTCCTCGGACAGGTACATGCGCACCTGCCATTCCAGCGTCCGTGTCATCGCGTACCTCCTCGCCCGTGCGGGCCGCGCCGCCGGGCCGGCTCGCCCCGGGCACCGGGGCACCGGGGCGACGACCGTCGACGTCACCGTCCGGGGCGCCGGCCCGGGTTCCAGGATCCCCCGCCCGCGGGCGCCCGCGCGACCGTGCGGCACACCGGCCGGGCACGGGGCGCGCAGTTCAACAGGGCGCGCCGGACGACAAGGCAGGCCGGACAACAAGGCGGCCGGCCGGGCAGGGTCCCCCTGCCGGTACGGTCGCCACCCGCGGTCGCGCACCGTCACCGCGGCTGGGACGCTGAGCTGGACGCTCCCTCTCGTGCCGACTGCCGGAGGTGCGGCCATGCGGCGGTGGCGAGCTCTCCTGGTGCTGGGGACGGCCCAGTTCCTGATGGTGCTGGACACCTCGGTGATGAACGTGTCGATCAGCCGCCTGGTCGAGGACTTCGACACGGAGGTCACCGCGATCCAGGCCGTGATCACCCTGTATGCCCTGGTCATGGCCGCCTTCATGATCACGGGCGGACGGCTGGGGGACGCGTTCGGGCGACGCCGTACGTTCGCGGTGGGCCTGGCCGTCTACGGCGTGGGCTCCGCGATCACGGCGGTCGCCCCGGCGCTGTGGGTGCTGGCGGCCGGCTGGTCGGTCGTCGAGGGTGTCGGCGCGGCGCTGGTGCTGCCCGCGCTGGCCGCCCTCGTGGCGGGCTCCTATCGCGGTCGCGACCGCGCCGTCGCCTACGGCGTCGTCGGCGGGCTCGCCGGCGCCGGCATCGCGGTGGGACCACTGCTCGGAGGATGGGTGACGACCTATCTGACGTGGCGGTTGGTCTTCGCCGGTGAGGTCGTCGTGGTCCTGGCCCTGCTGTGCTGCGTCCGCTGGATCGACGACCGCCCCGCCACCGGGCCCCGGGTGCGGATCGACGGCGTCGGTGCCGCGCTGTCGGCCGTCGGCCTCGGGCTGGTGGTCCTGGGTGTGCTGCAGAGCAGTTCCTGGGGGTGGGTGTGGCCGCGCAACGCCCCGTTCACGGTGTTCGGCTTCGCACCGACCCTCGCCGTCATCGCCGCGGGGGCGGTCGCGCTCGGGTTGTTCCGGGCGTGGGAACGCCACCGGGAGGCGCGGCACCGGGATCCGCTCGTACGGTTCTCCCTGTTCGGCATCCCCCCGCTGCGTGCCGGGCTGGCCATGCTGCTGTGCCAGAACCTCGTGCTGCTCGGCCTGTTCTTCGTCATTCCCCTCTACCTGCAGGTCGTTCTCGGCTTCGACGCCTTCCAGACCGGCGTCAGGCTGCTGCCCGTCTCGGTCACCATGCTCGTGGCCTCGCTGAGCGGGCCGCTGCTCGGCAGGATCGCGGGCCCGCGGGCCGTGGTGCGGATCGGCCTGCTCGTCCTGTTCGCCTCCGTACTCTGGCTGCTGGCCGCGATCGAGCCGCAGCTCGACGACGTCCAGTTCGCGCTGTCGATGGCCGTGCTCGGCCTGGGCATGGGACTCCTCGCCTCGCAGCTCGGCAACGTGGTGCAGTCCGGCGTCGGGGAGGAGGACCGGAGCGAGGCCGGAGGTCTGCAGTACACGGCCCAGAACCTCGGGTCCTCCCTGGGAACCGCGCTCATGGGTTCCATCCTGATCGGCGCGCTGGTGGGCGTGTTCACCACGCAGATCGAGGACGACCCCCGCGTCTCGGACGCCGCCCGCCGGCAGACCGGCATCGCCGTCGAGGCGGGGGTCAGCTTCGTGGGCACCGAGCAGGTGCGGGCCGCGGCCGAGCAGGCGGCACTGCCCCCCGCCGAGGTGGACGCGCTGGTGTCCTCGTACGCCGAGGCGCAGCTCGGCAGCCTCAAGGTGGCGATCCTGGCCGCTTCCGGGGTGACGCTCGCGGCGTTCCCCTTCACCCGTCAGCTGCCCGGCGGACGACCGGCCCGGGAGCGGGACGGCACCGGCGACGACGGCGATGGCGATGGCGATGGCGATGGGGTCGGCGACGGTGACGGGAACGGGGAGGGGCAGGGGGAGGGCAGGGAGAGCGGTGGCGACGTGGAGCGGGGCGGCGAGGCCGGAGAGCGGGAGGGTGGCGGCCGCGGGGAGGGCGGCCGGGCATGAGCCTGACACCGCCGAACGGACCGGAGACGCGCCCCACCGGACCAGCGCCCACCGCCCCGGGGCGCACCGGACCGGGGCGCACCGGACCAGGAGGGACCGGACCGGGGTGCAACGGGACGGCCCGCGGCTACGGCGCCCGCGGCTTCGAGGGCCCCGGGTGCCGGGCCGAGCCGACCGCACGGGATCACGGACCGGCCGGCCTCGTGCCGGGGCGGCCGTCCCTGCGCGTCAGTCCGTGCCGGCCGCGGCGCCGCCCACCTTCACATCCGGGCGGACGATCACCACGGGGCAGGGCGCGTGCTGGCTGACCTGCTGACTCACCGAGCCGAGGAGCATCCGGGCGAACCCGCCGCGGCCGCGGGAGCCCACCACCAGCAGTTCGGCCCCCTCGGCCGCAGCCAGCAGGGCCTCGGCGGGGTTGCCGTGCACCAGCCGCTCGTGGACCTGGGTCTCGCCCGTCTCGCCGAGGACCTTGCGCACTTCCTCCACGAGACCCCGTTTGGCCTCACCCGCGTCGAACTCCGTGTCGACCGCGGGGGCCGACCAGCCGTGCGCGCCCGGCAGTTCGTACGCGGCCACCGCGTCCACCGTCGCTCCGATCAGACCGGCGTGCCGGACGGCCCAGCGCAGCGCGGCGTACGACGAGGGCGAGCCGTCGATGCCCACGACCACGCGCGGAGCCGGATCGCTCGTACTCATGCCGTTCCACCCTTCTTGCGGACCCCGTCATCCACGCTGCGCGACCGCGCGCGGTTCCGCGAGGCGAGCGCCGCCGGCGGAGGGTCGGGCCGGGCGCGGGGAGGTCGGCCGGGGTCAGGTGGCCGAGCGGCATCGGGGGTCGAACCGTGCGGGCGGGGACACGTTCCGCCTGTTCGAGATCGCCGTTCTCCCGATCCCGGACCCGTCACAGATCCACCCGTCACAGATCCACCCGCCATGGAGCCGCCCGTCCCAGCCCCACCCGTAGCCACCCGTAGCCACCCGTCATGGAGTCCTGACCCAGCCCACCACCCGGCCCGCTCCCACCCGGCGAGCACCTCCCGGCCCCCTCCCACCCGGCGGGGGCGCGCTCACCGCTCCAGATGCGCCTCGGTGACGGCCAGCGCGGCGGCCATCACGCTCAGCTGCGGGTTCACCTCGGGGCAGCAGGGCAGCACGGAGGCGTCGGCGATCAGCACGCCCGCCGCGCCCCGCAGCCGCCCGGTGGCGTCCGCCGGGGAGCGCTGCGGATCGGAGCCCGCCGCGACGGTGCCGGTGGGGTGGTACGCGGACAGATGCAGTTCCCGGGGCCCCGCACCGGCGAGGATCGCGTCGAGTCCGGCGAGGTCGCGGGCACGCGGCGCGGTGGGGATGCCGGTGAGGACCTCCCGGGCCCCGGCCGCGAACAGGATCTCCCCCATGGCGCGTACCGCGCGCATCAGCCGGGCGCCGTCCCGCCGGTCCAGGTCGTAGCGCAGCAGGGTGCGATCGCGCCCCAGGACCCGGCCCGAGGGCCGGTCGGCGATCATCGCGCCCAGGGTGGCGAGCCGGTCGGCGCTCTCCAGTTCCCGTCGCAGCTCACGGCCGAGTCCCGGCAGCACGAACGACCCCATGCCGGGTGGGGTCGCCGTCGCCTCGATGAGCACGCCGCCGTCGCGGTGCTCCTCCACGCCGACGCTCTGGAGCACGCCCTCCCAGGCCGTGACGGGCTCGTCGAACCGCCCGGCGACGCTGGTGGCGGGGTGGACGCTGAGGTTGCGCCCCAGTCTCGGATGCCGCCCGAGCCCCGAGCGCCGCAGCAGCGGAGGTGACTGGAGGGTGCCCGCGGCGACGACGACCAGCGGGGCGAGGATCTCGAACTCGCCGCCGTCCTCGCGCCGTACGCGGACTCCCGCGGCGCGGGGTCCGCCGGGGCGGTCCGCGTCCACCAGGACGCGCCGCACCCGGGCCCCGGTGACGATCCGCGCCCCCGCGGCACAGGCATCGGGCAGCACGGAGAGCTGCACGCTCTGCTTGGCCCCGGTCGGGCAGCCGACGACGCACTGGCAGGAGCCCAGGCAGCCGGGCGCGTTGCGCCGCAGCGGAGCGGCCCGCCAGCCGAGGCGCTCGGCCCCGGCGAGGGCGGTCCGGCCGTTGCCGCCGAGTACGTCCAGCGGCTGGGTCGCGACGTTCAGGGTGCGTTCGGTCTCGTCGAGGCAGGGTCCGAGGCGTTCGGCGAGGGCGAACCCGAAGTCCCTGGTCCAGCGTTCGGCGACATGGTCGGGTGTGCGGTAGCAGGTCCCCGAGTTGACCACGGTGGTGCCGCCGACGGCCCGGCCGACGGGCAGCAGCAGCGGGGGGCGGCCCAGGGCGACGCCGGCGCCGCCGCCGCGATACAGCTCGGCGAACCGTTCGAGCGGGGGACGCCCGGCGAAGGAGGCAGTGGAGTGGTGCCGGCCCTCCTCGAGGACGACGACGGCGAGCCCGGCGCGGGCGAGGGTCCTCGCGGCCATGGCGCCGCCCGCGCCGGAGCCGACGACCACGGCGTCGGCGACGGAGCGGTCCGGCCACTCCCCGGCGGGGGTGCAGTCCAGCGGCGGGTCCGTCCGCACCAGCGGCGGGACCCGCGGCGGCCGCTGGAGCATCTGCTCCGTGCCGGCGGCGAGCAGGACGGGCACCTTGAGCACGTCGAGCAGGGGCAGCAGCGCGGGGCGCGCGGCCAGGGAGGCCAGGACGGACTCCCGTTCGCCGGGGGTGAGGGCGGCGAGACCGCGGCCGGTGCGGACGACGGCGTAGGCGCCGGCGGCGAGGGCGGCCGCGCGCACCGCGGCGCGCGCCGGCAGGGGCAGCGAGTCGAGCACGGCGTCCAGCCGTGCGGGCACCCGGGCCGGCCAGCCGTCGGTGCCGTCGTCGCCGATGAGGGAGGCGGCGAGGCCGGTGAGGGTCATCGGGTCCCCACCTCGGCGTGTGCGGTGCCGTCCAGGGTCCACTCGGCCTCGGTACGCCAGCCGCCGAACCACCAGCGCTCCAGCAGGACGTGGGCGCCGGCGCGTTCGCTGTTGCGGCAGACGGCGCGCGAGCCGTCCGGATCGGTGTAGTCGAGTGCGATGGTGCGGTCCTCCGGCTGGGTGACCTCGACCCTGATCCGGCGCAGCCCCGCGCGACCGCTGACGGTCCACACGGGCAGGCCGATGGCGGCGCGGAACCGGCCGAGCCCGGCCCAGCCCACGGCCGACCGCTCCGCCCGCCGCGGCCAGGTGCGGGTGCCGCGGCGCAGGCGCAGGAACACCAGGGGCGGAAGTCGGCGCAGCCCCGGCCGCATGGAGACCGCCGCGACGATCTCCAGTACGTCGCCGCCGCCCAGGTCGGCGTGGAGCCAGGCCCAGCGGCGGGCGTTGCCGTGCCCGTAGATCCGCGCGGAGGCGCCGGGGGCGGCGGTGGGCGTCAGGGTGGTGCCGTCGTACGAGAAGGTCCCGTCGTACGAGGCGCGCGCGGCCGGGAGGATCTGCGCGGCGGGGAGCAGCGGCCTGCGCCAGGACCACCCGGGGAAGGTGAACAGCGGTGCGTCCGCGGCCTGTTCGGCCAGGTCCCAGCGCAGTGCGCCGGCCGAACCGGTCAGCCGTCCGGGCGCGGCCTCGACGCCCGCGGCACGGAAGCCGGCCGCTCCGGGCGTCCAGCCGGCGGGGCCGAAGCGTGCGTGGCGCACCGGCCCGTCCTTCGGGAACACCGCGGCCCAGCCGTGGGCGTACGGCTCGGATCCGTCGGCGGGCGCGACGAGTTCGTGGTGGAGCCAGAGACCGGTGCCGGTCGCCGGGTCGGTGAGCGTCGTGTACCAGACCTCGGTGCGCCCCGGCTCGCCCTGCCAGCGGGGCGCCGTCAGCGTCTCGGCGCTCCCGGTGGCGCGGGGGAAGCGGAAGCTCGCGAGGAAGGGCGGAAGCTGCGTGGCCACGGGGAAGCGCAGGGTGCCCCGGCCCGCCCGCGTACCGTCCTCGTAGAGGGTGAAGGGCAGCACGGTCAGCGAGGCGACCGGTCTGCGCGGGGTGATGGACTTCCAGCCGTCGAGCATGAACCGGCGGCCCTCCGCCGTGAAGGAGATCCGGTAGCGGATGCGGCGCCGGGCGAGCGGGGAGATCTCCAACTCGCCCTCGGCATGCGTGTCGTCGGCCCATCCGGCGACGCGGACGCGGCCGCTCGCCCGGGCGGCGGTCGTGCCGAACGGACGCATGACGCGGTCCGCCGCCACCCGGAGGTCGAGGCGGATGCGGCGGGCGCGGTCCTCGCGTTCGAGCAGGACGGTGCCGAGCATGGTCTCGCCGAACACGGTGCCGCGCCGGCCAGCGCCGCCCGGCGCGCTCCGGGTGGCCGTCGAGGGCACGGCCGTCGCGGTGGCCGCGGCTGCGGCGATGGCACCCGCCGGACCCGCGCCTGCGCCCTCGGCGTTCCCGCCCGTGCTCATGCGAGGCCCTCCAGCATGATCCGTTCGGTTTCGGCGAGGTAGGCCTCGGCGGCCCGCCTCGCGGCGCGCGCGTCACCGGCGCCCACGGCCGTCACCACGGGTTCCAGTCGCGCGTGGGCCGCCTCGGCGTCCGTGAACGGGCCGACGAGCGCGGCGCGCACGGGCAGGTAGGCGTTGAAGAGCGTGTTGGTGAGGAGGCCGTAGACGCGGTTGCCGGTGGCGCGGGCGAGCGCCCGGTGCACCTCGATGTCCGCGAGCTGCACGGCGTCTCCGCTCGCGGCGGCGCGCACCGCCGCCAGCAACGTGCCCAGTTCGGCCCGCTGCTCGGCGGTGGCCCGCACGGCGGCGCGCTCGGCGATCAACGCGCCGACGCTGCGGCGCACTTCGAAGACCTCGTGCACCCAGCGCGCGTCGTGGCTCACGAGCATGGGCAGCAGATCGGCTCCGCCGAGCCGGGCGAAGTCCCTCACCCGGGTGCCCACTCCGTGCCGGGTCTCCAGCAGTCCCGCCTGGACGAGCCGGCCGAAGGCGTGCTTGAGGGTGGTGCGGGTGACGCCGTAGCCGTCGGCCAGGGTGCGTTCCGGTGGCAGATAGCTGCCCGCCGGGTGGCGGCCGGTGAGGATGTCCTCCCGCAGCCGGCCCTCCAGGACGTCGACGATCGTCTCGCGGGGCAGTGTCTTCACGCCGTGCCTCCCGGTGGCTCAGTGGATGAGCCACTGAACCAATGCTCGGCCGCGGAAGTCAACGGGTCTGCGTGAACCGGCCGTCGAGGCTCCGGCTCGGGGCGCCGACCGCGCCGGTGCCTCCAGAATGGTCAGGTGACCGGCGACCGGCGACTCGCCGGGCGGCACCGCAGGACGGCCAGGCACCGCAGGACGGCCAGGGCCGTCCGGCGAACCGATGGGCCGCAGGACCTTCCCGGCAGCCCGCCGGCATGACGACCACTCAGGAGGTACCACCGGATGACCGACCCCGTCGAGCTCGAACTCCCCGTGGACGGCGGGGCGCTGCGCGTCCTCCGGTTCGGTTCGGGGCCGCGCACGGCGGTCGCCGCGCACGGCATCACCGCGTCCGGGATGTCGTTCCGCGGGGTCGCCCGGCATCTGCCCCCGGACTGGTCGCTGTTCGCCCTCGACCTGCGGGGCCGGGGCGGCAGCGCGGACGCCCCGGGGCCGTACGGTCTGGACGCCCACGCCTCCGACCTGTGCGCCGCAGCCGAGCGCTGGGGGGACGGAGCGCCCGTCGCGGTCACGGGCCAGTCGATGGGGGCGTGCGTCGCGCTGCGGGCCGCGGCGCGCCGACCGGAGCTCTTCGACCGGCTGCTGCTGGTCGACGGGGGACTGCCGATCCCGGTCGCGGAGGGGGCCGATCCGGACGCCCTGCTCGACGCGTCGATGGGGCCGATACTGGCCAGGCTGTCCCGGACGTTCCGCACCGACGAGGCGTACGTGGATCTTTTCCGCGCCCATCCCGCCCTCGGACCGGAGTGGAACGACGACATCGAGTCGTACGTCCGCTACGACATCACGGGCCCCGCCGGCGCCCGTCGCTCCCGCGCCCAGGAAGGGCCGGTCCGCCGGGACGGCCGCGAGCTGCTCACCTCGGGTGCGGCCTTCGGCGAGGACCTCACGCGGCTCACGGTGCCCGCGAGGCTGCTCCACGCGCCCCGCGGGATGACGGGGACGGAGCCAGGCATCCTCTCCGCCGAGCTGGTCGAGCGCTGGACGGCCCGGGCGCCCCGGCTGACGGCCGAAGCGGTCCCGGACTGCAACCACTACACGATCCTGATGGGCCCGCGGGCGAGGACGGTCGCCGACCGGCTGGTGACCGCAGTGTGAGGCGACGGGCACCCGCGTGGGTGGGCTGCGCGACGGCGGGCACGCGGGCACCCGGCCTCCGCGCACTCGGGGACCCGGGCACCCGGCGTACTTGGGCACCCGGGCAACCGGGCACACGGGCGCCGTGCGGCGGCACCCCGCACCCCCGCATCCGTACGCGGCGGCCGGCACCCCGACACCCCCCGTACCCGGCGGGCACCCGGGCCCGGCCGCCGCACCGCCGGCCCGCCCCGGTCCTGGTGCCCGCGCAGACGATCGGACTTATGGTGCAAGGAGTCGGTTTCAGCTCGTCGCACTCCGGTGCGGACAGCCCGGCCCTCCAGTGCACGCGTGCTCGGAAAGGGTGGTCCCGATGCACCCAGCCCTCAACTCCGACGACCTGGTCCGGCTGCGCCGGCAGCGGCCCTATCCCGCGGTGTCGGTCCTGATGCCCACACACCGCCGCGAGCCGGACAACGCGCAGGACCCGGTCCGGCTGCGCAATCTGATGGCCGAGGCCAAGGAGCAGCTCAGGGCCGACCCGGCCGTCACCCGCGAGACCCGGATGGACGTGTCCGAGCAGCTCGACCGGGCGCTGGGCGAGATCGACCTGGCGCACGCGGAGGACGGACTCGTGGTCTTCGCGGCTCCGGGTGAGCACGAGGTCTGGACGCTGGGGCGTCCCGTGCCCGAGCGGGTGGTGTTCTCGGACACGTACCTGACCCGCAATCTCGTCTCGGCGCAGGCCGCGGAGCGCCCGTTCTGGGTCCTCGCGGTCGCCTCCGACCGCGCGTCGCTCTGGAGCGGTACGGCGGACCGGGTCACCGAGGACCACGCCGGGCCCTTCCCGATGTCGCGCAGCGCCGAGAACTTCGACGCCGAGCGCCAGGAGCAGATCGGCGACGTGCCGAGCGCCTTCATGGACGAGGCCACCCGGCACTTCCTGCGGGAGGCCGACACGGCGCTCGCCTCGGTGCTCAAGTCGGATCCGCGGCCGCTGTACGTGACCGGCGAACCCGCGGCGCTCGCGCTGCTGGACGACGTCGGCACGGCCGCCAAGGGCCAGGCCGTCCATGTGCCGCGGGGCGGGGTGGCCGGGCGGTCCGCCGACGCGGTCTGGCAGGCGGTGCGCCCGTTCGTCGAGGCGCGCGCCGAGCAGGAGGTCTCCGGCGTGCTGGAGGAGCTGGACCGGGCCAGGGGCAGGCGGGCGTTCGCCGCCGGGGTGGACGAGATCCACCAGAACGTGCAGACGGGCCGGGTCGCGCTGCTCGCCGTGGAGGAGAACTACCGGGAGACCGTGCGGGACACCGGCGGACACCTCCTGCCCGCCGAGCCCGGGGACCTGGACGCGCTGGTCGACGTCGTGGACGAGATCGTCGAGAAGTCCCTGGACACGGGGGCGGATGTGCGCTTCGTACCGGACGGCACCCTTGCGGGGATGGGCGGTATCGCGAGCGCCCTGCGCTACTGATCACCCGACGGGCGGCCGCCGTGCAGCACCGACCACCGCCGGACGCCCGCCGCGCACCGCCACCACCGCCGACCACCGACCACCGCCGGACGGCCGCCCCGCACCCACGGTCGCCCGCCGGACGCCCGTCCCGCACCACCGACCACCCGCCGGACGGCCACCGCCGCGGGACCTCCGGCCGGTCCCGCGGACCATGCCGCCGGATTCGCGGGAGCGCGGTGCCGGGCGGGCCGTTTGCGCCGATACTGGCAGAGGGTGTGCGGCGCGTTCCGCCACGGCCCGCCTGAGAGGACACCGTCCGGAGTGCTCGTCGCCAGTCTCATCAGGAGGTTCCCATGAGGATGCTCATCAACGTCCCCGAGACGGTGGTCGCGGACGGCCTGCGCGGCCTGGCCGCTGCGCATCCCGGGCTGAACGTCGACGTGGAGAACCGGGTCGTGGTCCGGGGCGACGCCCCGGTCGCGGGCAAGGTGGGTTTGGTGTCCGGCGGCGGGTCGGGGCACGAGCCGCTGCACGGCGGGTTCGTGGGGGTCGGGATGCTCTCGGCGGCGTGCCCCGGCGAGGTCTTCACGTCCCCGGTACCGGACCAGATGGCCCGGGCCGCGGCGGCGGTGGACAGCGGGGCGGGTGTGCTCTTCGTGGTGAAGAACTACACCGGCGACGTGCTGAACTTCGACATGGCGCAGGAGCTCGCCGAGGACGAGGGCGTCCAGGTGGCCAAGGTGCTCGTCAACGACGACGTGGCCGTCCAGGACAGCCTGTACACGGCGGGCCGGCGCGGCACGGGCGCCACGCTCTTCGTGGAGAAGATCGCGGGCGCCGCGGCCGAGGAGGGCGCCCCGCTGGAGCGGGTCGAGGCCGTCGCCCGCCGGGTCAACGAGCGGTCGCGCAGCTTCGGTGTCGCGCTCGGCGCCGTCACCACCCCGGCCAAGGGCACCCCGACGTTCGACCTGCCGTCCGGCGAGCTGGAGTTGGGAATCGGCATCCACGGCGAACCCGGCCGTGAACGGCGGCCGATGATGACCTCGCGGGAGATCGCGGACTTCGCCGTGGAGGCGGTCCTCGACGACCTCCGGCCGTCCAGTCCGGTGCTGGCCCTGGTCAACGGCATGGGCGCGACACCGCTGCTGGAGCTGTACGGGTTCAACGCGGAGGTCCACCGGGTGCTGGCCGAGCGCGGTGTGCCGGTGGCCCGGACCCTGGTCGGGAACTACGTCACCTCGCTCGACATGGCGGGCTGCTCGGTGACCCTGTGCGAGGCGGACGAGGAGATCCTGCGGCTGTGGGACGCCCCCGTGGAGACGCCCGCCCTGCGCTGGGGCCGCTGAGCCATGCCCGGCCCGGCCGGCGACGGCGGTGCCGCGTCCGCGGGCCGCGACGACGCGCACAAGGGAGCCGACGTGCCACGAGACGGAGACGCGGTGCTCGACGCGGAGTTCTTCCTCCGCTGGATGAACGCCCTCGCCCAGGCGGTGAACCGGGAGGCGGCGCGGCTCACCGAGCTCGACGCCGCGATCGGGGACGCCGACCACGGGACCAATATGCAGCGGGGTTTCACGGCGGTGACGGCCGCGCTGGAGAAGGACGCGCCGGACACCCCCGGTGCCGTACTGATGCTGACCGGGCGGCAGCTGATCTCGACGGTCGGCGGGGCTTCGGGGCCGCTGTACGGGACGCTGCTGCGGCGCGCGGGCAAGGCCCTCGGCGACGAGGCCGGGGTGTCGCGGGCGCAGCTCGCCGAGGCGCTGCGCGCGGGGATCGCGGCGGTGGCCCAGCTGGGCGGCGCGAAGGCCGGGGACAAGACGATGCTGGACGCGCTGGAGCCGGCGGCGGTGGCGCTGGACGAGTCCTTCGCTGCCGCGCGCGAGGCCGCGGAGGGCGGCGCGGCCGCGACCGTGCCGATGCTGGCGCGCAAGGGCCGCGCGAGCTATCTGGGCGAGCGCAGCGTCGGGCACCAGGATCCGGGGGCGACGTCCTCCGCCCTGCTGATCGGCACCCTCGAGGAGGCCGCGCGATGACCGGCGTGGTCGGGATCGTCCTGGTCTCGCACAGCGCGCAGGTCGCCGCGTCGGTCGCCGACCTCGCCAGGAGGCTGGCCGGCGCGGGCGACGGCGTGCCGGTGGCGGCGGCCGGCGGCACCGCGGACGGCGGCCTCGGCACCAGTTCGGAGCTCACCGCCCGCGCCGCGCACGAGGTGGACCGGGGGGCGGGGGTGGCGGTGCTGGTCGACATCGGCAGCGCCGTGCTGACGGTGAAGGCGCTGCTGGCCGAGGGGGACGAACTCCCGGAGCGGACCAGGCTCGTGGACGCGCCGTTCGTCGAGGGGGCCGTCGCCGCGGTGGTCACGGCGGCCGCCGGGGCCGATCTGGACGCGGTGGTGGCGGCGGCGGAGGAGGCGTACGGCTACCGGAAGGTGTGACCGTACGCATCCGTACGCGGCTTGTGATGCACCTGGTCAACGCACTAGTGTCGCAGGGCCTTGGTGAACGGGAAACCGGTGGAGTACCGGTGCGGCCCTCGCCACTGTGATCGGGAAGTCCGGCTCTCTCCGCAAGGAAGCCACTGGACCGCCGCGGGAGACCGCGGTGTCCGGGAAGGCGGAGCCCGGGCGGCATGACCCGTCAGCCAGGAGACCGGCCAGGGCGCGTTGTCCATCCACGAGGTGCTGGAGAGGTCTCCCAACCCATGCATATAGCCGAGGGGTTTCTGCCCCCTGTGCACGCGGCCGCCTGGGCCGCCGCGTCCGCCCCCTTCGTGATCCACGGTGTACGGGCGCTGACCCGTGAGGTCAGGGCGAACCCCGAGTCCACGCTGCTGCTCGGCGCGTCCGGCGCCTTCACCTTCGTGCTGTCCGCGCTCAAGATCCCTTCCGTGACGGGCAGTTGCTCCCATCCGACCGGAACGGGCCTGGGCGCGATACTGTTCCGGCCGCCGATCATGGCGGTCCTCGGCACGATCACCCTGCTCTTCCAGGCGCTGCTGCTGGCCCACGGGGGACTGACCACGCTCGGCGCGAACGTCTTCTCGCTGGCGATCGTGGGGCCCTGGGCCGGGTTCGGGGTGTACGCGCTGCTGCGGCGGTCCGGGGCGCCGCTGATGGTGGCCGTGTTCCTGGGCGCGTTCACCGCCGACCTGTCCACGTACTGCGTCACCAGCGTGCAGCTGGCGCTGGCGTTCCCCGACCCGGGCAGCGGTGTGGTGGGGGCCCTGGCCAAGTTCGGCGGGATCTTCGCGGTCACCCAGTTCCCGCTGGCGATCAGCGAGGGCCTGCTCACCGTCCTGGTGATGCGGCTGCTGGTGCAGTCGAGCAAGGGTGAGCTGACCCGGCTCGGGGTGCTCCTCCAGGGCGGGGCGAAGAAGGAGGCCGCAGTCCGATGAGCCGCAACGCGAAGATCAACACACTGCTGCTGGCGATCGTGGCCGCGCTGGCGGTGCTGCCGCTCGCACTGGGCCTGGGTGACCACAAGGAGGAGCCCTTCACCGGCGCCGACGGCGAGGCGGAGACCGCGATCACGGAGATCGCCCCGGACTACGAGCCCTGGTTCGCCCCGCTGTACGAACCGCCGTCCGGGGAGGTCGAGTCGGCCCTGTTCGCCCTCCAGGCCGCGCTGGGCGCCGGTGTCCTCGCGTACTACTTCGGGCTGCGCAGGGGCCGACGGCAGGGCGAGGCCCGGGCGGCGGCGCGGGACGGCCGGACGGCTACGCGGGACGGCCGGGCGGCGGACGCCGGTGCGGCCGATTCCGCCGGGACGGCCGATCCCGCCGGCGCGGGCGCGTAGTCCCCGATGCTGCCGATCGACGCGGCGGCGCACGGCAGCCGCTGGCGCGGCCGCCATCCGGGCGAGAAGGCGGCGCTCGGTCTGGGGCTGACGGTCTGCGCCGTCGCGCTGCCGCCGTGGCCGGGTGCCGTCCTGGTGGCCGCGGCCGCCGTCGCGGTGCTGCTCGGACCGGCCGGGGTGGCGCCCCGGCAGCTGTGGCGGGCCTGGCGCATCCCGCTGGGATTCTGCGTCACGGGTGCGGTTCCGCTGCTGTTCGCGGTGGGCGGCCCGGACGGCTTCCTGGCGCTCGCGCCCGACGGGCCCCTGCACGCGGTCCGGCTGCTGCTGCGGACGTCCGCGGCCTCGCTCGGGGTGCTGCTGTTCGCGTTCACCACCCCGATGTCCGACGTGCTGCCCCGGCTGGCCGGGGCGGGGGTGCCGGGGCCGGTGGTGGACGTGGCCCTGGTGATGTACCGGATCGCGTTCCTGCTGCTGGACGCGGTGCGCCGGATCCGCCAGGCGCAGGCCGCCCGGCTCGGTCACACCACCCGGGCGGCGGCCTGGCGGTCCCTCGCGGGGCTCGCCGCCACGGCGTTCGTGCGCGCCTTCGACCGGGCCCAGCGGCTGCAGACGGGGCTCGCCGGGCGCGGTTACGACGGGACGCTCCGGGTCCTGGTGCCGCCCGCGACGGTGTCCGTGCGCTTCCTGGCGGCGACCGCGGGCCTGCTCGCGGGGCTCGTCGCCCTCACCCTCGTACTGGAAAGGTCCGTCCTGTGAGCGGATCCGTGGACGCGAGCGGCGGCGGGGGCGCGGTCCCCCTGGTGGAACTGGCCGGCGCCGGGTTCTCCTACCCGGACGGGCCGCCGGTGCTGCGCGGTGTGGACTTCGCGGTGCCCGCGGGACGGTCGCTGGCGCTGTTGGGCCGCAACGGGAGCGGAAAGACGACCCTGATGCGGCTGCTGAGCGGCGGACTGCGCTGCGGCGAGGGCCGGCTGCTGCTGGACGGCGAGCCGGTGGGCCACGGCCGCGCAGGGCTGACCCGGCTCCGGACGACGGTGCAGCTGGTCGTGCAGGATCCGGACGACCAGCTGTTCGCCGCCTCCGTGGGCCAGGACGTGTCGTTCGGGCCGATGAACCTGGGGCTGCCGGAACCGGAGGTACGGGCCCGGGTCGCCGAGGCGCTCGACGCGCTGGACATCTCGGCGCTGGAGGACCGGCCGACGCATCTGCTGTCGTACGGGCAGCGCAAGCGGGCGGCGATCGCGGGCGCGGTGGCCATGCGGCCGCGGGTGCTGATCCTGGACGAGCCGACGGCCGGGCTCGACCCGCACGGCCAGGAGCGGCTGCTGGCGGTGCTGGAGCGGCTCCGGGAGTCCGGCACGACCGTGGTGATGGCCACGCACGACGTGGACCTGGCGCTGCGCTGGGCCGACGACGCCGCCGTGCTGTCCCCGGCCGGGCTGCGGACCGGGCCGGTCGCGGAGCTGCTGGCGGACCGGGAGCTGCTGGACGCGGCCCGGCTGCGGCGGCCCTGGGCGATGGCGGCCGAGGAGGTGCTGCGGGCCCACGGGCTGCTGGAGGCGGGCCGTCCGGGTCCGCGGACCCCGGAGGAACTGGACCGCTGGGCCGTACCCGCGTAGCGCATCTCACCCGGACCTCGTTGTGCAACTAGTTGCATAACGGGGCCTCCGGCGTCTACAAAAGGGGTCGACGCTTATCGCGCGAGGAGGCGCCCCGATGACCCCGACCCCGTACCCGCATCTGCTCAGCCCGCTCGACCTCGGCTTCACCACACTCCCGAACCGGGTGCTGATGGGCTCGATGCACATCGGCCTGGAGGAGGCCGAGAACGGCTTCGCGCGCATGGCCGCCTTCTACGCCGAGCGCGCCCGCGGCGGCGTCGGGCTGATCGTCACCGGCGGCATCGCCCCCAACGACGCGGGGCGCCCGTACGAGGGCGGTGCCAAACTCACCACCGAGCAGGAGGCCGCGCAGCACCGCACGATCACCGACGCGGTGCACGCGGAGGGCGGCCGGATCGCCATGCAGCTCCTGCACTTCGGCCGCTACGCGTACCACCGGGAGCTGGTGGCGCCGAGCGCGCTGCAGGCCCCCATCAGCCCGTTCGTCCCCCACGCCCTCACCGACGAGGAGGTGGAGCAGACCATCGAGGACTACGTCCGCGCGGCCGGGCTGGCGAAGTCGGCGGGGTACGACGGCGTCGAGATCATGGGCTCCGAGGGCTACCTCGTCAACGAGTTCATCGCGAGCGCCACCAACCACCGGGACGACCGCTGGGGCGGCTCCTACGCGAACCGGACCCGCTTCCCCCGCGAGATCGTCCGCCGTACCCGCGAGCACGTCGGCGACGACTTCATCATCGTCTACCGGCTGTCGATGCTCGACCTCGTGCCCGGCGGCTCCTCGCTCGACGAGGTCGTCGCGCTCGCCAAGGAGATCGAGGCGGCCGGCGCGACCATCATCAACACCGGCATCGGCTGGCACGAGGCCCGGATACCGACCATCGCGACCTCGGTGCCGCGCGCCGCGTACACCTGGGTGACCGAGAAGCTCATGGGCGCGGTGTCCGTACCGCTGGTCACCAGCAACCGGATCAACACGCCGGAGGTCGCGGAGCGGGTGCTCGCCGAGGGCCGCGCGGACATGGTGTCCATGGCACGGCCCTTCCTGGCCGACCCCGATTTCGTCGCCAAGGCCCGCGAGGACCGCGCCGAGACGATCAACACCTGTATCGGCTGCAACCAGGCGTGCCTGGACCACACCTTCAGCGGCAGGATCACCTCCTGCCTGGTCAACCCGCGGGCCTGCCACGAGACCGAGCTGGTGCTCTCCCCCACCCGGCTGCGCAAGCGGCTGGCGGTCGTCGGCGCCGGCCCGGCGGGCCTGGCGTTCTCGGTCTCGGCCGCAGAACGCGGCCACGACGTGACCCTCTTCGACGCGGCCGACGAGATCGGCGGGCAGCTGAACATCGCCAAGCGCATCCCGGGCAAGGAGGAGTTCGAGGAGACGCTGCGCTACTTCCGCACCCAGCTGGAGCTGCGCGGGGTGGAGGTCCGGCTCGGGACCTTCGCCACACCGGACCTGCTGACCGGGTACGACGAGATCGTGGTCGCCACCGGGGTCACGCCGCGCACCCCCGACATCGAGGGCGTCGACCACCCCAGCGTCGTCGGCTACCTCGACGTGCTGCGCGACGGCGCGGAGGTCGGCGAGCGGGTCGCCGTCGTCGGCGCCGGCGGGATCGGCTTCGACGTCGCGGAGTTCCTCACCGACGGCGGCGAGGGCGCGAGCCTCGACCCGGAGACCTACTTCCGGCAGTGGGGCGTGGACACCGGGTACGCCGAGCGGGGCGGGCTGCGGGCCCCGGAGCGGCCGCGGTCCCCGCGCACCGTGCACCTCCTGCAGCGCAAGTCCTCCAAGGTCGGCGCGGGCCTCGGCAAGACGACGGGCTGGATCCACCGCACGGAGCTCAAGCACCGCGGCGTCACGATGGTCGCCGGGGCGGCCTACGACCGGATCGACGACGAGGGCCTGCACATCACCGTCGACGGCACGGCGAGGACGATCCCCGTGGACACGGTGGTGCTGTGCACCGGCCAGGAGCCGAGGCGCGGCCTGTACGACGAGCTGGCCGCCGCGGGCCGCACCGTGCACCTCATCGGCGGCGCCGACGTGGCCGCCGAGCTGGACGCCAAGCGCGCCATCGACCAGGGCACCCGGCTGGCGGCCGGGATCTGACACCGCCTCCCTAGGATGCCGGTCATGTCCCTCCCGCACGCCATCCTCACCGCCCTGCTCGAGAAGCCGTCCTCGGGCCTGGAGCTGACCCGCCGCTTCGACCGGTCCATCGGCTACTTCTGGTCGGCGACGCACCAGCAGATCTACCGCGAACTGGGGAAGCTGGAGGAGGCGGGGCTGATCCGCGCCCTGCCCTCCGCCCAGCCGGCCAGGGGCAGGCGGAAGGAGTACGAGGTACTGCCCGCGGGCCGCGCGGAGCTGACCGGCTGGGTGGGCAGGAGCGAGGACCCCAAACCGGTCCGGGACGCGCTGCTGCTCCGGATGCGAGCGGCGGCGGTCGTGGGCACGGAAGGGCTGGAAGCGGAACTGGGCCGCCATCTGGACCTGCACCGGAGGCAGTTGGCGGAGTACGAGGACATCGAGAGGCGCCACTTCCCGCCGGAGCGGGACGCGGCCGAGGACCGTCTGCGGCATGTGGTGCTGCGCGGCGGGATCGAGCTGGAGCGGTTCTGGATCGGCTGGCTCACGGAGGCGCTGGCGGAGGTCGGGGGGCCGCCGCCGGCGCC
Source organism: Streptomyces tirandamycinicus (assembly GCF_003097515.1). Classification (NCBI taxonomy): domain Bacteria; kingdom Bacillati; phylum Actinomycetota; class Actinomycetes; order Kitasatosporales; family Streptomycetaceae; genus Streptomyces; species Streptomyces tirandamycinicus. The sequence goes on from NZ_CP029188.1 coordinate 3,586,075, forward strand.
CCGGCGGGGGTAGGCGGCGGGCGGCGACAGGCGGCGGCGGGCGACAGGCAGCGGGCGGCGGGCGGCGGGCGGCGGGCGTTCCCCGCCCGCGCCCGTGCCACCAGGCCCGGACGAATCCCTTCAGGGCGTGCGCGAGAGTCCCACCCGCCCTGCGGGCGGACGGAGCTGCTCTCGCGGCACGCATTACCACATCGCGCGCCTGCGGCTCGCTGCCCGTGATCTGCCCCTCGCCGCCGGGGATACTGGTCGGCCATGGCAGGACTCGCTGACCACGAGGGGCGGACATGGTGAACCACGCGCGGGACAAGGGCGGTCGGCGGCCGCACGGGAACGGACGGCACGCCGTCGTGATCGGGGGCAGCCTCGCCGGACTGCTCGCGGCGCATGTGCTGGCCGGCCACGCCGACCGGGTGACCGTCGTGGAGCGCGACCGGATCCCGGACGGCCCGGAGCCGCGTCCCGGCGTCCCGCAGAGCAGGCACGCCCATGTGCTGCTGGAGAGCGGTCAGCTGGCGCTGGACTCGCTGCTGCCCGGGTTCACGGCCGAGCTGCGGGCGGCCGGGGCACCCCGCGTGGGCATGCCCGAGGACATGGTGGCGTGGAGCGGCGGCGCCTGGGTCCGGCGGACGGCCCCGACGACCCATATCCACACCGGCTCCCGGGCCCATCTCGAACACCTGGTGCGCAGGCGTGTGCTGGCCGATCCGGCGATCAGGACCGTCGAGTCCGCCGAGGCGGTCGGGCTCGCCGGCGACGCGTCCCGGGTCCGGGGTGTGCTGCTGCGGGAGCGCGGCGGCACGGGCGGAACCGCGGGCGCCGGCGCGTCGGGGCGGCGGCAGCGGACGCTGCCGGCCGACCTGGTCGTGGACGCCTCCGGGCGCGGTTCGCGCGCCCCGCAGTGGCTGGCGGCGATCGGCGCCGAGCCGCCGGCGGAGGAGACCATCGACACCGGCCAGGCGTACGCCTCGCGCGTCTACCGCGACACCGGCGCCCACCTCGGCACCGAGGCCCTGGCGTACTGGTTCTACCCGAACCCCGCACAGACGTACGCGGGCGGGGTGCTCCCCCTGGAGGACGGCAGCCACCTCGTCGCGCTCGCGGGTCTCCGCGGCCAGGAACCGCCCACGGACGACGCGGGGTTCACCGCTTTCGCCGCGCGCCTGCCCCACCCGTTCCTGCACGAGTGGCTGCTGACCGCCGAGCCGCGGACACCGGTGTACGGCTTCCGGGCGACGGCCAACCTGCGGCGCAGATACGACCGTCCGGGCCGGCGTCCCGCGGGGTTCCTCGCCACCGGCGACGCGCTGTGCACCTTCAACCCGATCTACGGGCAGGGCATGTCGGTCGCCGCGATGAGCGCCGTGGCACTGCGCGACGCCCTCGCCGACCCGCGTCGCAGGCCGACGACCCTGCGGGTGCAGCGGGCGCTCTTCGACGCCTCGCGCCAGGCGTGGGACATCTCCGCGGGCGCCGACCGGGCCATGCCCGGGGCGGTGGGGAACGCCGTCGCCTCCCGGGCCGTGGACCGTCCGGTCGGCTGGTACCTGAACCGTGTCCAGCGGCGGTACGTGGGTGATCCGGCGCTCGTCGGCCCGGTGTTCCGCTCCGTGCTGACGCTCACCGCGCCGCTGAGCGCCCTGTTCGCCCCGAGGGTGGCCCGGGCGGTGCTGTTCGGCCCCGTGGCCCGGCCGCCCGCGGCGCCGCCGATGAGAGCGGAGACGACGGGCGGCTGAGCCGGCGGGGCAGCGCGGACGGCGGGCGGTGATCCGCCGCGGGTACGGGCCGGGTTGGCGGGCGGGCGGCGGCACGCCGGGGCTCAGGGAGCGGGCGGGGGCTCAGGGAGCGGGCCGGGGTTCCTGGGTGTCCTCGCGGTGGAGGAAGGTGTTCAGCAGGTCGCCGACGGGATGGTGGGCCTCGTGGGGGTGGCGCAGGGCGAGGGTGGCGTCGATGGTGTAGCGGTTGCGCCGCCCGACGCGGGTCCGGGTGAGATATCCGGCGCTCTCCAGGTCGGCGACGATGAGCTGGACGGCGCGCTCGGTGATGCCGATGGAGGACGCGACGTCGCGCAGCCGCGCTTCGGGGTCGTCGGCCAGGCACAGCAGGACGCGGGCGTGATTGGTCAGGAACGTCCAGGTGTCACCGCGGGTGGAGGAAACACTCATGGGCTCCACCCTACCCCTTCACCTGAACCCAGATTGGCGAAATTCTTTTCGCGTAAGCGTTGACGTGCTTGGCCGTTCGGGTGACCCTGGAGATGTCGCACCACTTACCCCGAAGGGGTGATGGCCGTGAACCTCCCGCCCCCGCAGCACCGGGCGCCCGCCGTCCCCGTGCCGGAACGCCCGCCCCTCCCGCCGTCTCTCCCACCGTCTCTCCCACCGTCTCTCCCACCGTCCCGCTTCCCCTCTCTGTCACCTTCCCTGCCGCCGTCCCTGCCACCTTCCCTGCCGCCGTCCCTGCCACCTTCCCTGCCGCGGCCGGTGACCGCCGTGCTCACCGACCGCCTCGACGACGTGGCCGTCGCGGACGCCGCCGCCCGCATGGCCGCCGCACTCGGTGTGCCGCTGCTGCTCGTCACGGTGCTGCCGTACTCCCCCGCACCGGGGCCGGGCGCCGGGGCGGACGGTGCGGAGGCGCGGGCGGTGCTGGGCCGGGTGCTGCCGTGCGTCGGCCGCGCCCGCGTCGGGTACATCCCGGCCGTCCACCGCGGCCCCGATGCGCGGGGCGGCAGGCTGCGGGCGGCGACCGGGCTGCTCGCCCTGGCCGCTCGGCACCACTCGCCGGTGGTACTCGCCTCCCGCGGCGGCCCGGCGGGGCTGGACGCCCGCACGCTGATCGAGGCGGCCGCGATACGCGGCGGTCCGGCCGTGCACGCCGTCTCCCCGGCGCCGCGGACACTCCGCACGGCACGCTGACCCCCACCCCGCCCGAAGCGGTCCGGTCGGCACCCGCCGCCGCCTGCCGGGCCGTTCCCCCGGCCACGACGAGGAAGCCCGATCGTCATGAACGACCTGTCGTTCCCGGTTCCGCTGTGGGTATGGGCCGCGGTGACCCTCGGTATCGGTGTGATGCTCGCCGTCGACCTGCTCGCCCACCGCGACAACCACGTGATCGGCTTCCGCGAGGCCGCGGTCTGGAGCGGCGTCTGGATCGCCGCCGGACTGGGCTTCGGCCTGATCCTGCTCGCATGGCAGGACGGCGACGTCGCCACCACCTACTACGCCGGCTATCTGATCGAGAAGGCCCTGTCGGTCGACAACGTCTTCGTCTTCGCGCTGGTCTTCTCCTTCTTCGCCGTGCCGGACGCCTACCAGCACAAGGTCCTCTTCTGGGGCGTCATCGGGGCACTGGCCGCCCGTCTGGTGTTCATCTTCGTCGGCGCGGAGCTGCTGCGGGTGTTCTTCTGGACCGCATACGTCTTCGGTGCGTTCCTGATCTGGACCGGCTGGAAGATGGCCGCCTCCAAGGACGAGGAGGTCCACCCCGACCGCAACCCCGTCGTCCGCCTCGTCCGAAAGGCCGTCCCGACCGATGCCCGGTTCCACGGGGACAGGTTCTTCACCCGCGTCGACGGCCGGCGGGTGGCGACCCTGCTGTTCGTGGTCCTCGTCGCGATCGAGGCCACCGACCTGATCTTCGCCGTCGACTCCGTCGCCGCGATCCTGGCGATCACCACCAACACCTTCCTGGTGTGGACCGCCAACGCGTTCGCCGTCCTGGGCCTGCGCAGCCTGTACTTCTGCCTCGCCGGACTGCTGCGCCGCTTCCGGTACCTGCATTACGGCCTGGCGGTGCTGCTCGCCTTCGCCGGGGTGAAGCTGATCCTGTCCGAGACACCCGTCGGCAAGCTGCCCATCCCCCTCACCCTGGGCGTCATCGCCGCCACGATCACCGTCTCCATCGCCTGGTCCCTGATCGCCACCCGGGACCGGGACGGCGGCGACGCCCACCCCGCCGCGGCACGGAGCACCGCGGGCACGACCGGAACCGCGTCCACCGAGCACCGCCCCGCCCCCGGCGACTCGGGCGCCGAAGCGAGCGGTGTGGATCGACCGCCGTCGAGACCAGGGTGAACCCGAGCGCACCGAGGGCGCCCGGAAGGCGGACACGGCCTTCCCGGGGCTGCCCCCGCGCCGGTCCGGAAACCCCCTTGGGACGCGGGGCACCCGGCACTATCGTGGCCGGTTCGTCCCGCGGCGGGCCGCCCGCACCCGCAGGCGCGTACCCGGGCTCTCCCCGCGCCCGGCCCGGCGCCGGTCGCGGGCGCGCCCCTCGCCCCTCGCCCCTGCGCAGCCGAGGAGCCGTCATGCCCACGCGATACCCGCCCATCGAGCCCCACGACCGGGGCATGCTCGACACCGGCGACGGCCACCACGTGTACTGGGAGGTCTGCGGCAATCCCGACGGCAAGCCCGCCGTGGTGGTGCACGGCGGCCCGGGATCGGGATGCGGGCCCGGGGCCCGGCGGCTGTTCGATCCGGAGCGCTACCGGGTCGTCCTGTTCGACCAGCGCGGCTGCGGCCGCAGCACCCCGCACGCGAGCGACCCCGGCGCCGACCTCACCACCAACACGACCGGGCATCTGCTGGCCGACATGGAGCGGCTGCGGGAACTCCTGGGCATCGGCCGCTGGCTGCTGTACGGCGGGTCCTGGGGGTCGACGCTGCTGCTCGCGTACGCCCAGCGCCACCCGGAGCGGGTGTCGGAGATCGTCGTCAACGGGGTCACGACGACCCGCCGTTCGGAGATCGACTGGCTCTACCGCGGCGTGGCGCGGTTCTTCCCCGCACAGTGGGACCGCTTCCTGGCCGGGGTGCCGGAGGCCGGACGCGACGGCGACCCGGTCGCGGCGTACGCGCGCAGGATGAACGACCCGGACCCGGGGATACGGGCGAGGGCCGCGGAGGACTGGTGTGCCTGGGAGGATGCCGTGGTCTCGCTGGAGCCCGACGGCCCCTCCGGGGTCTACTCCGCCCCCGCCTCGGCGGACCGGATCGCTTTCGTCCGGATCGCCTCCCACTACTTCGCGCACGGGGCGTGGCTGGACGAGGGCGTGCTGCTGCGGAACGCGGCACGGCTCACCGGAATCCCCGGGGTGCTGGTGCACGGCAGGCTCGATCTGTCCAGCCCTCCGGACACCGCGTGGGAGCTGTGCCGGGCGTGGCCGGACGCCCGGCTGGTGACGGTCGGCGGCGCGGGGCACCTGGGCGGCGACGCGGCGCGTGCGGAGGTGCTGGCCGCGCTCGACGGTTTCGCCGGCCGCCGCTGAGGCGCCCCCGGCCGGCGGGGCACGGAACGCCCCCGTCACCCGCCGGCCGCGGCCGCCACCGCGTCGGCCACCCGGTCGAAGAAGCGCGCGTGCGCGCCGTCGCTGCACGGCGCCTCGGGGTTCCACGGGACGACCCGTGCCCGGGCCGCGGCCTCGCACCAGGCGGCGCTGCCGCCCGGGGCGTCCGGGGCGTTCAGGGCAGCCAAGGGGTAGGCGTTGGCGCGTGTGTCGACGAGGAGGACCGGTGCGGAGAGTTCCGCGACGTACGACCAGTCGGCGGTGCACCAGTTGGTGCCGGGGCCGCCCTGAGGCGACACCAGGTCGAGGCCGAGGGCGGTGAGTTCCCTGAGGTCGGGCCACGAGTGCGGCCTGGCCAGGTAGGCGCTGTCGGCGGACGCCGGTGACAGGGCCAGCAGGGCGGGCCGGACGGCGCTGTCGTGTGCGAGGGCACGGATCCTGGCGCTGGCGCGGGCGAGGGCGACGGCGCCCGCCGTGTCCCGGGCGGCGCCCAGGGATCTGGCGAGGGCGGCGAAACGGGCGCGGACGTCGCCCAGCGACTGCCCCTGGCCGACGTCGAGCACGACCAGGGGCACCCGTTCCTCGATGTGCTTCGCCGTGTCCGGATCGAGGCCGTAGACCTGCCCTCCGCCGTAGGTGACGGCGACCACCAGGTCGGGGGCGGCGCCGAGCAGCGCCTCGGCGTCGAGCGCGTCGCCCGAGCCGAGATAGCCGAGGCCGTCCAGCGGCAGGGACCCGGCCTTGACCGGGTCCGGTCCGTCCCCGTCGTGGTTCGAGCCGAACACCCCGGCCGGCCGAATGCCGTGCTCCCAGAGGGTCGCTCCGGCCTGGATGTAGCTGACGACCCGTTCGGGCCGCTGATCGGAGGAGGCCAGACGGCCTCGGTCGTCGAGGAACTGCCAGTCGGTACGCCGGTCCATGATCGAGTGCCCCCTGCCCCTCGTCCGCGACTCGCTGCCCCTCTTCCTGCCCGGCAATCGCGCGCGGCGAACGGCCGGTCCGGGACCTGGGGTGCGGTGTCCCGGACCGGCCGCCGGGAGGGGCGGGGCTTGGTGTCAGACCGAGGGGGCCGGGGGCCTGGTCTCAGGCCGGGAGGGCCGGGGGCCGGACTCAGGCGGCGGTCCAGACGGTCGTGATGTTGCAGAACTCCTTGATCCCGTGGTCGGACAGCTCACGCCCGTAACCGGACCGCTTCGCGCCGCCGAAGGGCATCGCAGGGTGGGAGGCGGTCATCCCGTTGAAGAAGATCCCGCCCGCCTCCATGTCCTGGACGAACCGCTCCATGTCGCCCGCCTCCCGGGTCCAGACGTTGGAACTCAGGCCGAAGGGCGAGTCGTTGGCGACGGCCACGGCCTCGTCGAGACCGGAGACCCGGTAGACGGTCGCGACGGGGCCGAACGCCTCCTCGTGGTGGATCCGCATCCGCGGGGTGACGCCCGCGAGCACCGTCGGCAGGTAGTACCAGCCGGCCGGCCGGCCTTCGGGGCGGCCGGCGCCGCACAGCACCCGCGCTCCGCACCGTACGGCGTCGTCGACCAGTTCCTCCAGGTCGGCGCGGCCCTGCTCGGTGGCCAGCGGTCCGACGTCGGTGGACTCGTCCATGGGGTCGCCGACGGCGAGCGCCTCCATCCGGGCGGTGAAGCGCTCGGTGAAGGCGTCGTACACGTCCTCGTGGACGATGAAGCGCTTCGCCGCGATGCACGACTGCCCGTTGTTCTGGACCCGGGCGGTGACGGCGACCCGCGCGGCCCGGTCCACGTCGGCGGACGGCATGACCACGTACGGGTCGCTGCCGCCGAGCTCCAGGACGGTCTTCTTGACCTCGTCACCGGCGATCGAGGCGACGGAGCGCCCCGCCGGTTCGCTGCCGGTGAGCGTCGCCGCGGCCACCCGCGGGTCGCGCAGCACGCCCTCGATCGCCCCCGCACCGACCAGCAGGGTCTGGAAGCAGCCCGCGGGGAAGCCCGCCCGGTGGAAGAGGTCGCCCAGGTAGAGGGCGGTCTGCGGAACGTTCGAGGCGTGCTTGAGCAGCCCGGTGTTACCGGCCATCAGCGCGGGCGCCGCGAACCGCACGACCTGCCACAGCGGGAAGTTCCAGGGCATCACGGCGAGCACCACGCCCAGCGGGCGGTAGCGGACCGTCACGCCGGAGGCGCCCGAGTCCTTCACGTCGCCGTCCGCGGGGTGCTCGTCGGCGAGCAGTTCCTCGGCGTGGTCGGCGTACCACCGCATCGCCTTCACACACTTGGCGGCCTCGGCCCTCGCCGCCGTCAGCGGCTTGCCCATCTCGCTCGTCATGGTGCGGGCGATGTCCTCCTGGTCCTCCTCCAGCAGCGACGCCGCCCGCCTCAGGAGCCGGGAGCGCTCCGGGAAGGAGGTCGTGCGGTACGCGCGGAAGGTGGCGTGAGCGGCGGCCAGGCGGTTCTCGATCTCCTCGGGGCCGATGGCTTCGAAGGTCTTGAGCGTTTCGCCGGTCGCGGGATTCACACTGGCGATGGCCATGGCTGTGTCCTCCTTGGGCCGCACCTTCGACCCTGCCGCGCCCGGGGCGGCGGCGCAACGCGACGGTCCCGGGCGGACCGACCCGTCACCGCCGGCCGCTTCCCGGGCCGTACGCCGTGGCCGCGGTCGCCCTCCCGGGCCGTACATCACGGCCGCCGTCGCCTCCCGGGCCGTACGCCACGGCCGCCGCCGTCCTCCCGGCGGTTCACCCGAACGGGCGGCGGGTGCCCCCTCGGCGTAGGCTCGGGATCGGCGGAGCACCCACCCGGCGCGTTTCCCGGGAGGCGATCGTGAGCGCACACCACAGGACCTGGACACGGGCGTCGTCCGCGGCTCTCCTCGCGGTCGCACTCGCGGCCGGCGGCACGGCGTACGCGGGCGACGACATCGAGACGCTCACGGCCCGGCAGATCGCGGAGAAGGCCCGCGAGGCCCTGCTCGACGCGGAGTCGGTGCACATCACCAGCAAGGGCGACCTGCGGGAACCGGGTTCGCCGAACGAGCTGGACCTCGCCCTGGACCGCTCGGGCAACTGCGCCGGGACGGTCAGCATGGGCGGCGAGGGCTCCGTGGAGATCATCAAACGCGGTGAGACGGTGTGGATGAAGCCGGACGCGGCGTTCTGGAAGAACCAGGTGCCCGGCGGCGGCGAAGCGGTCAGGGAACTCGTCGGGGACCGCTATCTGCGCGGCACCACCGACATCGGCCTGCTGAAGGGCATGGCCGGGGTCTGCGACCTCGACACGTTCCTCGACCGGCTGACCGGCGTTCCCACCAGCGACGTCTCCCTCACCAAGGGGGAGAAGACGGAGGTCGACGGCGTCGAGGCCATCCCGGTGACGGGCAATCTGGCAGGCCGGACGGTCACCCTGTACGTCGCCACCGAGGGCGAGCCCCATCCGGTGCGCCTGGTGGTGACGAGTGCCGGCGCGGCGAAGGCGACCGTGGACTTCTCCGACTACGACGAGCCGGTCCCGACCGCGACTCCCACCGCCGACGACAGCGTCGACCTGTCCACTCTCCTGGGCTAGACACCTCCGCTCTCGTGGGCCGGACCCCGCCGCGCCGCCCGGAGCGGCCACTCCCGGGAGTGAACCGGCAGTGCACCCGGCCATGGCCGTTCGACCGGCCACCGGCACCCCGGCGGTCCGATGGCGACGGCCGTGAGCCCCCCGCAGACTCGGCAGCATGTCGGGCAAGCGAAGCGCCGGTCTCCTGCTGTTCCGGGGCACCGCGGCGGATCTCGAGGTGCTGATCGGGCACATGGGAGGCCCCTTTTGGGCCGCCAGGGACGAGGGCGCGTGGTCGATTCCCAAGGGCGAGTACGGCCCGGAGGAGCAGCCGGAGGCGGCGGCACGGCGGGAGTTCGAGGAGGAACTCGGGCTGCCCGCCCCGGACGGCGAGCGCATCGCGCTCGGTGAGAGCCGCCAGACGGGCGGCAAGACCGTCACCGTGTGGGCGGTCGAGGGCGACCTCGATCCCCGTTCGGTGGTGCCCGGCACGTTCACGATGCAGTGGCCGCCGCGGTCCGGCGTACCGACGGAGTTCCCCGAGGTCGACCGGGTCGGCTGGTTCCCCCTGGAGCGCGCGGCGGAGCTGCTCGTCCCCGGCCAGCGGGTCTTCCTGGACCGGCTCGCCCACCACATACGCGGCGGCCGCTGAACGCGGCCGCGCCCCGAACCGGAGGAAACACCCCGTGTCCCGTTGCTCCAAGGCCGTCGCCCTGTCCGGCGCGGCACTCCTCGTCGCGGCCGCTCTGCCGGCCACCGCCACCGCCCGTCCCGCCTACGAGGGCTCCGTGACCGCGCGCGAACTCCTCGCCAAGGTCAGGAGCTGCACCCGGATATCCGACGGGCTGTTCCGGTCCGACGCGGACCAGGAGGAGTCCATACCGGTGTGCGGCACCCGCTCGGTGGTCTTCTGGAAGGCGGACCTCGACATCGACTGCGACGGCCTGGGCAGCCCGGAGTGCAACCCCGACACCGACGAGTACTGGCAGCCCGAGACCGCGTACTGGGACTCCGAGGGATACCCGCTGGACTCCGCCGACCTGCCGTTCATCGTCGTACCGGCGATCAGTTCGGTGTGGGACTACAACTACTCGCGCATCCGCGGCGGCACCGTCGCCGCCGTCATCTACCGCAACCGGCTCGTGTACGCGGTGGTCGGCGACGTCGGCCCGACCGACCTCATCGGCGAGGCGTCGCACGCCACCGCCCGTGCGCTGGGCATAGACCCCGACCCGACCACCGGAGGCGTCAACTCCGGCGTGACGTACATCCTGTTCCGGGACTCCAAGGTCACCCCCATCGAGTCGCACCGGGCCGCGGTGAGGCTGGGCGACCGACTCGCGCGGAAGTTCGTCGGTCGCTCGTGACGTGCGGCGGGAGCACCATGGGAGGGACGGACCGGCACGGACCGGGCGAGGAAGGGCGGTGCGATGACGGCCGACGACAGGGCGGCGGGCGCCCGCCCGGACCGGGGGACCGCGTCCGCTCCCCGCTCCCGCGGCGAACACCGGCGGCACCCGGCGACGGGCCCGGTGGAGGCACTGGACCGGATCGCCTTCCTGCTCGAGCGGTCCGCGGCTCCGACGTACCGGGTGCGTGCCTTCCGTACGGCGTCGGCGGCGATCGCCGCCCTGGGCGAGCACGAGGTGGGCGAACGGGCCGCGGCCGGCTCGCTGGAGTCGGTGCGGGGTCTCGGGCCCAAGACCGCTCAGGTCGTCCGGGAGGCCCTGGCCGGTCAGGTGCCGGCGTATCTGCGGCGGCTGGAGGAGGAGGCGGGCGGGCAGGCCGGCGGGGACGCCCCGGGGGCGCGGCTGCGTGCGGCGCTCCGCGGGGACTGCCATCTGCATTCGGACTGGTCCGACGGCGGCAGCCCGATCGAGGCGATGGGGCGCGCGGCGGCCGCCCTCGGGCACGAATGGGCCGTGCTCACCGACCACTCGCCCCGGCTCACGGTCGCCCGCGGGCTCAGCCCGGAGCGGCTGCGGGAGCAGTTGGACGTGGTCGCCGAACTCAACCGCACCTGGGAGCCGTTCCGGCTGTTCACCGGCATCGAGTGCGACATCCTGCCGGACGGGTCGCTCGACCAGGAGCCGGAACTGCTGGACCGGCTGGACGTGGTGGTCGCCTCCGTGCACTCCCGGCTGCGGATGGAGGCGAGGCCGATGACCCGGCGGATGGTCACCGCGGTGACCGATCCGCTCGTCGACGTCCTCGGGCACTGCACGGGACGGCTGCTGAAGGGACGTGACGGAGGGCGCGGAGGGCGCGGAGGGCACGGGCGGCCGGAGTCGGAGTTCGACGCGGACGAGGTGTTCGCGGCCTGCGCCGAGTCCGGCACGGCCGTGGAGATCAACTGCCGTCCGGACCGCCTCGATCCGCCGCGCCGGCTGCTGCGGCGCGCGGTGGACGCGGGCGTGCTCTTCGCGATCGACACCGACGCCCACGCTCCGGGCCAGCTCGACTGGCAGATCAACGGCTGTGCCCGGGCCGAGGAGTGCGGGGTGCCGGAGTCGCGCGTGGTCAACACCCGTGGTGCGCAGGACGTGCTGCGCTGGGCGCGGACGGGGGACCTGCCGGGCTCTACCGGCTGATGCGCGGCGCCGGCATCACCCTGCACAGCGCCCGGCAGTCGGTCGGCGCCCGGGCCGCCACCGGCGACGAGGCGCGGCTGCTCGGCGAGGAGGCGGGCTCCCCGCTGCTGACGATGGAGCGGACCACCTTCGACGACACCGGGCGCGCCGTCGAGTTCGGCTCGCATGTCTACCGGGCCTCGCGGTACGCCTTCGAGTTCCAGCTCCTGGTCCGTCCCTGAGGGATCCCGTGGCGGGTGCCGCGCCGCCCGGGCCGGATGCTTCTCCGTGCCGTTCTTCTTCAACCCGCGGCGGCCGGTGTGTCCCGGCCGGAGGACTGCGCGGCGGGGGAGCCCGGTGCGGCGGGGTGTCGTGCGGCGGGGTGCTGAACCGCCGGGCCGACGGCGGGGGAGTCCTGCGGGGCGGCTTGCCGTGCGGCGTCCGGGGTCCGCGGACCCCGGCCGGGTGCCTGCCCCCCGGCCGCCGGGCCCGCCCCCGGAGCGTCCGCGAAGCTCTCCGGGTGCTCGACCTCCAGCAGCCTCACCGCGTGGCTGCCGAGCTGGGCGATGAGGGCTCCCGGCAGCCACGGCACGCTCGAGTCCTCCGACACGCCCCCGGCCCGTTCCCTGATCTGCTCCAGAGTGGGCCGGGAGCCGGGATCCTTGTGCAGGCAGTCCCGTATCAGGCCCCGCAGCGGCTCCGGGACACCGGACAGATCCGGCTCCTCCTCGGCGATGCGGAACATCTGCGCGTGGACGCCGCTGTCCGCGGAGCCGAACGGCATCCGTCCACCCGCCGCGTACGCCAGGACCGAGCCCAGGCAGAACACGTCGCAGGCCGGGGTGACGCGGTCCCCCCGGATCTGTTCCGGTGCCATGAACCCGGGCGAGCCGACCAGCGCGCCGGTACGGGTCAGCCCGCCGTCCGTGGCGGTCCCCAGGGCGCGGGCGATACCGAAGTCGATGACCCGGGGCCCGTCGATCGTGATCAGGACGTTGGACGGCTTCAGGTCGCGGTGCACGATCCCCGCGCTGTGGATGTCCGCGAGAGCCCGGGCCAGTCCGGCGGCGAGGGTGCGCACCGAGTGCTGGGGCAGCGGTCCGTGCGCCGGACTGCCCTGCCCTCCGGAGACCACCGAGTGGAGCGACGGCCCGGCGACATAGCCCGTCGCCACCCACGGCACCTCCGCCTCGGTGTCCGCGTCCAGCACCGGAGCAGTCCAGGCCCCGCCCACCCGGCGGGCGGCCGCGACCTCGTGCCGGAACCGGCTGCGGAACTCCTCCTGCTCGGCCAGTTCCCGCCGGACCAGCTTGACCGCGACCGTGCGCCCGCGGTCGGAGCGGGCCAGATAGACCTGCCCCATGCCGCCGGCACCCAGGCGGGCCAGCAGTCGGTACGCCCCGATGCGGTGCGGATCTCCGGATGCCAGTTGCTCCATGGCCGAGCGCCCCTCCCCCGACATGCGTGGACATCACGCGCGTGTGCGTGCGGGTGTGCGCGTACGGTTCTACGCGCGTGCCCGATCGCATGAGAATAGTGCGCTCCGGGCCGGCACCCGCGGACAATCGCGTCCGGGCCGGGACCGGCCCGAAACCCAGCCGCGTTCCCGTCCGTTGCGATCCTCCGTGGGCCCGTGAGGAGACACCCGGGCCAGGAGACACCCACGACCGTTCCGCCGGTTCCCGGGAATCGGGCGGACGCGCCGCCGGAAGCCCGTGCGCGACACATCGAACGGGCGTACCCGGACCCGGACCCGGTCCGTCCCTGTGCCGTACCCGTCCCCGGTCCGGACCCGGTCCGCCCCTGTGCCGGACTCGAAGCCCCGGACTCGAAGCCCGTACCCGGACCCCGGCCTGGCCCCGAGGCCCCGGCCCTCAGGCCATGTCAGCGATGCGACCCGGCGGCCTCGTCCGGGGTGGCCGTGGCCTGCCCGCCGTCCGATGCGAGCGCTTCCATCGCGGCGGAGAGCCGCTCCAGCACCCGTACGGTCTCCGCGAACTGCTCGTCGCCGAGGTGGCCGGCGAGGCGTCCGGCGAGCTCGGCGTGACCCGGGCCGATCTTCTCGATCGCCGCCATGCCCTCGGCGGTGGGCCGGAGCAGCTTGGCCCGGCGGTGCGCCGGGTTCGGCACGTACTCGGCGAGGCCGTTGCCGACGAGCAGGTCGGCGATCCGTTGCACGCTCTGCCGGGTGATGCCCATGGCCCGGGCGATGCCCGCGACCGGAAGGGGCTCGCGCAGCACGGCACCGAGGACCTGCCACCAGGCGGAGGTCAGCCCGGCCGGCCGGGCCAGTTCGTCGGCGACGCCGAGGAACTGGCCGTTCAGCCGGAACACGCTGAGGGCGGCCCTGCTGAGCAGGTCCTGACGCTCCCCGGCCGGTTCCCGGGCGGGTGGGACGGCCGAACCACGGTCCGGATCACGGTCCCAACCATGGCCCGAACCATGGCCCGGATCACGGTCCCAACCATGGCCCGAACCATGGCCCGGATCACGCTCCGAGCCATGGCCCGAGCCATGGCCCGAGCCAGCGGGATCGATGCTGCGGCCGCCGGTCATGCCTCGAGCTCCTCGAACGCCGCCGGGTCCGAGTCGTGGAACAGCCGGTACCAGGCGTCGAGCTTGCCGCCCTCGAACGCGCCGAGCCTGCCGAGCACTTCACGGGCGAACGCGACCGGCTCGGTCGGGCCGGCGGTGATCAGATCGCGGTCGGTCACCGCATCGGTGTCGACGTAGTGCCCGCCGCCGCCGTAGCCCGTGGCGGCCAGGTAGAACGACACCGCGCTGGTGTGCCTCCGGTCGTCCAGCAGACCCTCGCGCGCCAGCCCGGCCGTGGCCCCGCAGATCGCGGCGACGGGTACCCCCGAGTCGAGGAACTCCCGCGCCTTGCGGGCGAACGGCGCCAGGTCGTCGCCGGTGTCCCACAGGTCGGCGCCGGCGAGGATGAGCAGCTCGCTGTCCTCCGGCCGCAGCGCGTCGAGGTCGAGGTCGGGCTGGATGCGCAGGCCGCCGATCGTGGTGACCTGCTTGTCGGCGGTGATGCCGACCGTGCGCACGGTGTGGCCGGTGCGCGCGAGCCAGGCGGTCGCGTGCCCCGTCTCCCAGTCGGCGAACGTGTCGTAGACGGCCACGTGAACCGACCTGGCGGCTGCCGAAGCCTCGGCGGTCCCGGTGGTGGATGTCGTGTCGGCGGTCATGGCGGCCTCCCCGTCCCGGTGGTCGAGCTCCGTCCCGCCCCTGCGGTCGAGCTCCCTCGATGACAGAAGGCTGTCATGATGACAGCATTCTGTCAATGGTGGGTGTGGCATCCCGCGACACGTTGCCCATGAAAGTGGCGGAGGCCATACAAGGTGGCCATGTCGGCCCCGGCCGGCGCCTCCCTAACCTGGCCGCATGACCCCTCATGTCGAACCCGATCCCCGGGCCGGCGCGGCCGTGAAGGCCGCCGACCGCGCTCACGTCTTCCACTCGTGGTCCGCCCAGGGCCTGATCGACCCGCTCGCCGTGGCCGGCGCGGAGGGTTCGTACTTCTGGGACTACGACGGCAACCGCTACCTCGACTTCACCAGCGGCCTCGTCTACACCAACATCGGCTACCAGCACCCCAGGGTCGTCGAGGCGATCCAGGAACAGGCGGGGCGGCTGGCCACGTTCGCGCCGGCCTTCGCCGTCGACGTGCGCTCGGAGGCGGCGCGGCTGATAGCCGAGCGCACCCCCGGCGACCTGGACAAGATCTTCTTCACCAACGGCGGCGCCGAGGCCGTCGAGAACGCGGTCCGGATGGCCCGTCTGCACACGGGCCGGGCGAAGGTGCTCTCGGCGTACCGCTCGTACCACGGCGCCACCTCCACGGCGATCAACCTCACCGGCGACCCGCGCCGCTGGGCGTCCGACACGGCCTCGGCGGGCGTCGTCCACTTCTGGGCGCCGTTCCCCTACCGCTCGCCGTTCTACTCCGCCACGGAGGCGGAGGAGTGCGCGCGGGCGCTGCAGCACCTGGAGGACACGATCGCGTTCGAGGGTCCGGGGACCGTCGCCGCGATCGTCCTGGAGACCATCCCCGGCACCGCGGGCATCATGACCCCGCCGCCCGGGTACCTCGCCGGGGTCCGCGAGATCTGCGACCGGTACGGCATCGTGTTCGTCCTCGACGAGGTCATGGCGGGCTTCGGGCGTACGGGCAGGTGGTTCGCGGCGGAGCACTACGACGTGGTGCCCGACCTGATGACCTTCGCCAAGGGGGTCAACTCCGGTTATGTGCCGCTCGGCGGCGTGGCCATCTCCGCCGAGATCGCGGCGACCTTCGACAAGCGCCCGTACCCCGGTGGCCTCACCTACTCCGGCCACCCGCTCGCCTGCGCCGCCGCCGTCGCGACGATCCGGGTGATGGAGGACGAGAAGGTCGTCGAGCAGGCCGCCCACATCGGCGAGACCGTGCTCGGCCCGGGGCTGCGCGCGCTGGCCGAGCGCCACCCCTCGGTGGGCGAGGTGCGCGGTCTCGGCGCGTTCTGGGCCCTGGACCTGGTGCGCGACCGCGAGACCCGGGAACCGCTGGTGCCGTACAACGCCTCGGGCGAGGCGGCCGCCCCGATGGCCGCCTTCGGCGCGGCCTGCAAGAAGAACGGCCTGTGGCCCTTCATCAACATGAACCGCACCCACGCCGTCCCGGCCTGCAACATCACCGAGGCCGAGGCCAAGGAGGGACTGGCGGCCCTGGACGAGGCCCTCTCGGTCGCCGACGAGCACACCGTCTGACGCGGCCGGGCGCGCGGTCCCGCGGGGCCGGCACCCGGTCCCACGCCGGGCCGGCGGGGCGGCGAGCCCGCCCCGGCCCCTCTACGCGTGCGCCCCGGCCCTTCTGTCGTACGCCACGGGGCCGGGGCCGGGGCCGACCGTGCGGTGAGGGGTGGAGCCGGTGCTGCGCCCGGGCGGCCGGGCCACGAGGCTACCGGGGGTCCGGCGCGGCCCGGGGCGGGAGCCCGAGGGCCGCCGTGGGGCTCGGCACGGCCCGGGCGGGAGCCTACGGGCGGCGTGGGCGGGGCGGCGGCCGCCGTGGGGCTTAGGGTGTCCGTCGAACCGGACGGAGGAGACCGACACCATGCCCGCGAGCGGAGCTGTCACACGCAACACCCTGCGGCAGCAGATCGCCGACGCATTGCGGGACGAAGTGCTGGCCGGACGGCTGCGGCCCGGCCAGGAGTTCACCGTCAAACACATCGCCGAGCAGTACGGCGTCTCCGCCACCCCCGTCCGCGAGGCCCTCGTCGACCTCGCCGGACAGGGCCTGCTCGACTCCAACCAGCACCGCGGCTTCCAGGTGCACCGCTTCTCCGTCGAGGACTTCCGCGGCATGATCGAGGCCCGCTCGCTCATCGTCGACGCCGTCCTCCGCAGGGGCGGAGTGCCCGGCGCCCAGCCGGCGGTGGGCCCCGCGCTGGTCTCCGTACGCCGCCGCGCGGAGGAGGCCGCACGGGCCGCCCGCTGCGGCGACCTGAACGTCCTCATCGGCTACGACCTGCGGTTCTGGCGTGAACTGGGTGCCCTCGTCACCAACCGCTACATCGCCGACTTCCTCGACCGGCTCCGGGTGCAGTCCTGGGTCTTCGCCGTGCCCCGGCTACGGGCCGAGCCCGACCTCGGGAGCTGGCTGTGGAGCGGTCACGAGCAGCTCGCCGACGCGATCGCACGCGGCGACGCCTCGGCGGCCCGGACACTGATCGCGGCGGACGACGACCTGGCCCTGCGCTGGGCGGAGCGCTTGGAGCGGCGCCCGGAGTGACGGCGGGGCCGGTGACCGAGCCGGACCGGCGAGACCCGGAGTGACGGCAGGTCCGGTGCCGGAACGAGACCGGGCGGGAGCAAGGCCGGAGCGAGCCGGACCGGTGGGCCCGGCCCGGACCCCGGGGGAACCGGCGGGCCCCGACCCAACCCCCGAGGGAACCGGCGGGCCCGGGGCCGCGCGGACCGGCCCGAGGATGGGTAAGGGACCTGCAGACCCCCGGCACGGTGCCGCCACCCGGGCCGAACCGGCGTCGGCGACGGCTGTCTGTGCGGGATGTGCCAGGAGCACTACGCTGTGCCGACCGTCGCACAACCTGCTACGACTCCGATGGAGAGCGAGCCCGTCTTGGCCTGTGACCTCTGGCTGGTCCCCCTCGTCGATGTGCTGTGCCACAGCCCGGACAACCCCTTCGCCGAGGAGATCGCCTCGTACGACAAGGCCCTCACCGAGGCCGGTCTGCCCACCGTTCCCGTCTTCGCCTACATGCCCGGCCTCTCGGGCGATGTCGCCCCGGTCGCCGGCTTCGACTACGACGCCCTGCACTTCCTGCGCCGGGCGTACCTCCTCCAGCTCTGCGGGCTGGCGGTGACGCCCGTCGACGAACTGGGCGGCGACTACGAGCAGCTGCTGGAGATGTTCGAGTCCACAGCCCAGCGGTCCCACCTGGTGTGGCACTACGACCACGCCGGCGCCTACGTCCCCGTCGACTTTCCCGAGCCCCTGTCCAGCGAGGAACTCCTCGCCGGCGGCGGGCCGCTGGGGTCCTCCCAGGGCCTGCTGCGCGAACTCGAGTACGTGGCCCCGTCCATCGGCATCGACCCCGCCAACCCCCCGTCCGCCCCGGCCCCGCCCACCCGTCCCACCTCCCTGGAGGAGCCGGCGGGACCCATCCCCCACGACGACAGCCCGTTCGCCCGTGAACGCCATGTCTGGCTGGGCCTGCACGCGGCCGCGACCCGAAGCCTGGGCCAGGGCTCAATGATCATCTTCAGCTGACCGCGCATCCGCCCGTGCGCCGGCGACCGTGACCGCGGCCCGTGCCGCGACGGCACCCCGCGCACGTGAGGGCGGCCCGCGCATGTGCGCGAGCTGCCCTCTTCGCTTCCAGCGGGTCAGCCGATAGCGGTGTGACCGCTCCAACTGGTCCCGACACTGGTGTTGACGACGTTGAACATCGCGGTGGAACCGAGCCGCACGGTGCCGCTCCCGAGATACACCGAGGCGTTGCCGTCCGACCGCACGGCCCAGACGTCGGGTACGCCGTCGCCGGTCACATCGGGCGTGCCCAGGACGAACGGCACATCGTCCGAGTGCCATCCCGCGCTGCCGTAGAGGAAGTCGACTCCGCCCTCGGCGGCCGTCTGCACGGCGAACGAGGACAGATCGGTCCCGGCGCCGGCGAGTTTGCCCTGCCGCAGGTAGATCCTGCCGGTGGTGTCGGTCCGGTAGACGAGATCCAGTCCCGCACCGCCCCTGACGTCGTCGACCTGCACCAGGTCCCGCTGCGACCAGTCGTCCCCGCTGAGCTGGGTGACGCCGCTGAAGCTCGCCCCCGTGTACCCGGTGAAGGCCCACAGGCCACTGCCGGCAGTGGCGAGCAGGTCGGGGCGCCCGTCGCCGGTGGCGTCACCGACGGACAGGATCTGGGTGAGCGCCCCGGTGGCCGGCGCGCCGCCCGGCAGCAGCATCTCCCGGCGCTGCCCGACGTCGAAGCCGCCGTATCCGTCACCGGGGTAGACGTAGAGCTTCCCGTCCGGCATCCGAGCGACAAGATCCTGGATGCCGTCGCCGGGCAGCCAGTCCCCGTTGTGCGAGATCAGCGCATCCGTCCAGTACCCGTCGTCGAGCAGCGCGGCGCCATCCCCGGCCGCCGAGTACGCGGCCGCCATGGAGAAGTGGAGGCGGTCGGTGCCCTGGGTCTTGGCGTACAGGAGGAGATTGCCCGACGGGTCGATGGTGTAGACGTCCGGCACCTGGTCGCCGGTGACGTCCCCGGCGGCGTCCAGTTGAGGGCTCGGCCGCACGTTGAACAGGTACTTCGTGACCCCGGAGATGTTGCCGACGCTGTCGGCGCTGCGTACGTAGAGCACGCTGGGGCCGGCGTGCGGCGGCTGGAGCGTGACGACCGCCCGGCCGCC
The DNA here is from genome assembly GCF_003097515.1 of Streptomyces tirandamycinicus. NCBI lineage: Bacteria > Bacillati > Actinomycetota > Actinomycetes > Kitasatosporales > Streptomycetaceae > Streptomyces > Streptomyces tirandamycinicus. The sequence goes on from NZ_CP029188.1 coordinate 3,605,361, forward strand.
GTTGGCCGAGTCGGGCAGGGCCTTCTTGTCGAAGGCCGTGTTGAAGCTGTACTGGTACTCCTTCACGCCGGCCGCCGGCCCGTTGGGCGTGAAGACGAACTGCCCCGCCGTGCCGAAGGCGGACGTGCTCCAGGTGCTGCCGTCATCGCCCGGGGGCGGGAAGGCGGCGGACGAGACGCCCGGGCTGTTCGGTGCCGAGTGGTCGACGGTGAACTGGCAGAGCGCGGTCGTGTGCGGAGGCCCCCACGCGGAGGTGGCTCCCTCGGCGTCCTTCGAGTACACCGACCAGGTGTACGTCGCGCCGTGCGTGAAGCTGGACCACGGGATGGTGTACGGCGTCATGGCGCCGGTGCTGTTCGTGGCGTGGTCGGCGTCGTGCAGCGGGCTGCTCGCGAATCCCGTGCGCCAGACCTTCAGGTGCAGGTACTTGAGGTTTCCGTCGGCATCGGAGGCCGAGGAGCTGAACGTGATGTCCTGTTTCCCGATCGAAAGGTAGGGCGAGGCGGTGTCACACGTGCCGCCCGGGGAGGTCTTCATGAGCGAACCCGTCGGCTCGTTCGGGGCCCGGTTGTAGACGACCTCGACGTACGGGGAGCTCTCGCCGTTGGCCTGGAACTTCTTCCAGGCGTTGGTGTCGCTCTCGTTCGCTGCACGCAGCCCCAGGGTGAGCGCCGTCCACTTCTTGTCGGATGCCTCCTGGGCGGCGGACTTGATGTCCATGGCGACCCACTTGTCCGGGCAGGAGCCCGACTTGTAGCCGTGCCCGTTGGTCTGGCTCGACAGCACGCGCGTCCAGCTCGGCTGCTTGTTCCAGGTGCTGGAGCTGGAGATCGCACCGGTGAGGTAGAGGTTGTACTGACGCGACGAGCATCCCCAGGAGTACGTCTGCAGTGCGCGGAAGGTCGCCGACTGCACCTTCGTCCCGTGCAGGGTCGAGCCGTACTCGAAGGTGAAGACGGAGCGGGAGAGTCCGCCCGTGGTCGACTCGTAGCCGACGCGCGCGTCGTTGGTGCCGTCGTTGAAGTTCTGGCCGTTGTAGAAGCTGGAGCCGGGGTACTTCGCGTACAGCAGCGTCCAGTTCTTCTTCCGCCCCTTGAAGGAAGGGTCGATGAACACCGGGTAGACCGTCTCCGGATCGGCGAGCAGCTCCTCGTCCACGTCGAGGCCGAGCACGCCGTCGTCGTCGAGGCTGGCGTCCAGGACGGCGTCGTGGCTCCCGGGCTGCGGCCCGGCGAGACCCGGCAGGGCGAGTGCGGTGGAGCCCACTGCCGGATCGGGCGCCGGTACGGGCTCGCCGATGGTGGCCCTGACGGCCCCGGCGGAGTCCCACACGTACGGGGTCGGGGAGGAGGCGAACTCCTCGCCGGTGCTGTCACGGGCACTGACGACGTCCGTGGCGTCGTCGAGCGTGAAGCTCAGGCTGGGGGAGGAGAGCCGGTAGTCGAGCCGGTCCAGCAGCGGGTCCTGCGCGGCCTGACGGGTGTGGACGACGAGGACGTGCGAATAGCCGCCGTCCCGAGCGGTGAGCAGCAGGTCGATGCCGGGGCGCACGTTCTGGTACAGCGCGCGGGGGCCGTTCACGAGGGGCTCGGGCAGCGGGCCGGGCCAGCGCACGACGAGGTCGTGGCCGCCGGTGGTCATGCGGACCAGATCGGTCCAGGTGCCGTCCGAGGACGAGGGGCTGACGGCTCCCGCCCCGGGCAGAGGCGTCCGCACGGTCGCGCGGGAGGCCCGCCCGCCGCCGTCCTCTTCGCCGGCGCCGCCCCTGCTCCCAGGGTGGTCCGCGCTGCCCGCGCTGAACAGCAGCGGGTCGTTGACGGCCCTGGGCGTGTAGCCGCCGTCCACGCGCTGCAGGGTCGTGTCGACCGGCTTCCACTCGCCGCCGACTCTGGCCCGGATCGTGTCGCTGTACGTTCGGGTCCTGAGCAGCCCGTCGGGCCGGGCCCAGGTGGTGGAGTCCGGAGTGTGCCGGGCTGTGACCTCGACGTCCTTGCCGGTGCGCCGCGCCTCCCGGACCGCCTCGGCGGCTTCGACGGGTTGCTGACGGGCCGCGTCACGCCCGGCGCGCGGCGAGGGCTCGTGCCCGCGTTCGCCGGTGAGGTGCACACCCACGGGCACGGCGATCGCGGCGGCGAGCACGCCGGCCAGAACGGCGAATCCGCGCCGCCTCCGACGCCGCTTCAATTCGGCGCAGCCAAGGAGTAGTTCGGTGGAACTCGCGTCGTCGTTCGGCGCGCCCTCCGTGCGTGCTCCCTCGGTCCGCGCTTCCTTCTGCGGTGGAGAATTCTCCGTGCTCTCCACGTTCTTCGAGGCGTCCATCATATCCTTCCCCCCGCGGGCGCCTGGATGGCTGAGCTGCCCTCGGAACTCCTGCTCTGTGCAGACGTGTGCGCAGCAGAGCATGACTCATCTTCACGTTTTCGTCACCGCCCGGCCGGTGCCCGGTCCGGCGGAACCGCAGGCCTGCCGAGCGCGTCCATTCGGTGAACGGTGGCCTGTGAGCAGGTGCCTCGCCCGATCCGGCCACCCTGGAAAGAGGGCATCCCAGGACATTGCCCACAGCCCTCGGGTGCTCTCTGGAATACTTTCGCCGATATATCCCGAATGGCGTCCCGCTGCCGGGTCCCAGCGATTCGACGGCTGATGTGCCGTCAATTCACTTCAGTCGGCAATCCATCCTTTCGTGATCGTGATTGACGTCACACGCGCCCGGCGGTTATGGATTTTGCGTGCAGTCCGCCTGCACAATCGCCGGGCTATTTGTCGATTCCCTGTGCCCGTGCTGTCCGGCGGCGCGCAGTGGAAGTGGGGGGTTCCATGTCCTCGTCCGATTCGGGACGTACGTTTCGCCTGCCCGGAAGAGTGAGCCGGTCTCGTGCGCGTGTTTCGCCTTTCACGCGCAGGCGTTCGGAACGCCGCCGCACCTCCGCCCCCCGCGGCACCGGAATCGCACTCTCGGCCGTCCTCGTCGCGACGCTGCTCCCGGCCCAGGCCTGGGCCATCCCGCCCGGCGACCCGCGCAACGGCCCCAACCTGGTCGCGGTCCAGCAGGACACCCCCGCGGACCCGGACGCGGTGAGGATCGACGAGAACGCGGCCTGGTCCGGCGACCCCGTGGAGCCCCCGGCCGAGTACAACCCCACCGACGTCGCGCCCCCGGCCGGCGGAAACGCCGCCGTTCCCCTCGACGGCGCGGACGGCGAACTCGTCCAGGCCGGTACGCTGCCCGTCCGCATCGGCCAGGCGTCCCCGACCGAGACCGAGCCCGACCCGCCCGCCCCCAGTGGCACCTGGGACGTCGAGATCGAACCCCGCACCACCACCGAAGCGGCCGACGTCGACGGCGCGATCATCACCGTCACGCCGCCCGGCACCGGCTCCACACCCGTCGACGTGGAGCTGGACTACGGCGCCTTCGAGGACCTGTACGGCACCGAGTGGTCCTCCCGCCTCCGGCTCACCCAGCTTCCCGAGTGCTTCCTCACCACCCCCGAGTTGGAGGAGTGCACCACCGCGGTCGTCGTCCCGAGCGAGAACGACCCCTCCACCGAGACCGTCCGCGCCACCGTCGATCCCGCCGCGAGCCAGGCACAGGGTTTGTCCACCCAGGCCGGCGGCGGTCCCGTCGTCCTCGCGGCCACCGACTCCGCCTCGGGCGCCGGTGGCACGTACAAGGCGACCCCGCTGTCCGCGACCGGCACCTGGTCCGCGGGGGGCAGCGGCGGCGGGTTCTCCTGGACGTACCCGCTCACCGTCCCGTCGCCGCCGGCCGGCCCCGCGCCCAAGGTGGCGTTCACGTACTCCTCCCAGTCGGTCGACGGCCGCACCTCGGTCGCCAACGGCCAGGCATCCTGGATCGGTGACGGCTGGGACTACCACCCCGGCTTCGTCGAGCGCCGCTACCGCTCGTGCTCCGACGACCGCAAGAACAGCCCGAACAACGACAACAGCGCCAACAAGAAGAAGTCAGACCTGTGCTGGGCGAGCGAGAACCTCGTGCTGTCGCTCGGCGGTTCGTCGACCGAGCTGGTCCACGACGATGCCAGTGGCGCATGGGTCGCCGCCGACGACGACGGCGCCAGGGTCGAGTACAAGGCCAAGGACGGCAGCGCGAAGGCGTCCCAGACCGGCGAGTACGACGGTGAGCACTGGGTCGTCACGACCCGCGACGGCACCCGCTACTGGTTCGGCCGCAACGCACTGCCGGGGCGGGCCACGGCCACCAACTCGGCCTTCACCGTGCCGGTCTTCGGCAACCACGACGGCGAACCGTGCCACGCCACCGCGTACGCCGAATCCTCCTGCACCCAGGCCTGGCGCTGGAACCTCGACTACGTCGAGGACGTCCACGGCAACGCGATGATCATCGACTGGAAGCAGGAGACCAACCGCTACGCCAAGAACGAGAAGTTCAAGCAGCCGGTCCCCTACGTCCGCGGCGGCCACCCGACCCAGATCCTCTACGGACTGCGCTCCGACAACCTGACCGGCACCCCCGCCGGCAAGGTCGTCTTCACCGTCGACGAGCGCTGCATCAGGGAAGGCTCCACGGACTGCTCGGACACCGAGTTCGAGTCCAGGAACTACGAGGACAAGCAGCCCTGGTGGGACACCCCCTCCACGCTGCACTGCAAGGTCGGCGCCGCCAACTGCTACGTCACCGCCCCCACCTTCTGGAGCCGGATGCGGCTCACGGCGGTGACCGCCTACGGCCAGCGCACTCCCGGCACGACGTCGATGTCCCTGGTCGACCGCTGGAACCTGCACCAGTCGTTCCCCAGGCAGCGTACCGACACCCACCCGCCGCTCTGGCTGGAGTCGATCACCCGCACCGGCTACGGCACCGCCCGGGACGAGGCCGGCAACCAGCTGAGCAGCTCGCTCCCGCCGGTCTCGTTCCTGGCGAACGTCGTCGACATGCCCAACCGCGTCGCGAGGGGAACCACCGACCAGACCCCGGACTTCGACCGGCTGCGGGTGGAGACCATCCGCACGGAGACCGGCGCAGAGGTATACGTCGACTACTCCGCCCCGTGCCCCGTCGGCACGACCCACCCCGCACCCTCCGGCAACACCTCCCGTTGCTTCCCGGTCCACTGGTCGCCCGACCCGGACCTGGAGACACCGCCGCTGGAGTGGTTCAACAAGTACGTCGTCGACAGCGTCACCGAGAAGGACCGGGTCGCCCGGCAGCCCGCCGTCGTCACCACCTACACCTACGAGGGTGGCGCCGCCTGGGCCAAGGGCACCGACGAGTTCACCAAGCCGGAGCTGCGCACGTACGACCAGTGGCGCGGCTACGCCGCCGTGGTCGTGAAGAAGGGCGTCACCGCCAACGCGGGCAAGTCCGACGCGACCGAGCAGTCCCAGACCCGTACTCGCTACTTCCGCGGCATGTCCGGCGACGCGGGCCGCCCCGCGGTCACCGTGAAGGACTCCACGGGCACCGAGACCCTGGGCGAGGACCTGCTCGCCCACCAGGGCCGGGTCGCGGAGACCATCACCTACACCAAGGCGGGCGGCAGCGTCGTCGCGCGCGAACTGACCTGGCCGTACAGCAGGAAGACCGCGTCCCGGGCACGGCCGGGCCTGCCGGCGCTGGAGGCGTACCGCACGGGCACGACCCGGACGGACTCGATCCAGACGGTCAGCGGTGGTGCCACGCGGACGGTACGGGCGACGATGACCTACGAGTCCACCCACGACCTCCCGGTCACCACGCACACCCGCAGCCTCACCCCCAACGGCTCGGGCGGCTGGACAACGGGCGACCAGACATGCGCGACGACCTCGTACGTCCACAACATCGGCAAGCACCTGATCGGCCTGCCCGAGCGGTCCCGCACAACGGTGGGCGACTGCGCCGCGGCGGCGTCCGCGACCGGCGACCAGGTCGTCTCCGACGTCCGGACCGCGTACGACGCGCTGGGCGCCTTCGGCATCAACCCGGTCAAGGGCCTGCCGTTCCAGGCCGACACGGTCGGAGCGGCCGGGACCGGCTGGATCACCTCCCAGCGGACGGCGTACGACGCGCTGGGCCGCGTCACCGAGGTCACCGATGCCGCCGGCCACTCCACCACCACCGCCTACAGCCCGGTCACCGGCCCCGCCTTCGAGGTCACCGTCACCAACGCACTCGGACACGCCTCCACCTCGGTCTCAGACCCGGCCCGCGGCAACGTGCTGTCCGTCACCGACCCCAACGGTCGCAAGACCAGCAGCAGTTACGACGACCTCGGGCGAGTCACCGGCGTCTGGTCCCCGTCACGGACCCAGGGCACGGACAGCGCGTCGGCACTCTTCACCTACCAGATCGCGGACAACAAGCCGCCTGCCGTCACCACGCGCACCCTGCGCGACAACGGCACCTACGAGGACACGGTCGCGATCTACGACGGTCTGCTGCGCCCGCGCCAGACGCAGACGGAGGCGCTCGGCGGCGGCCGGATCGTCACCGACAGCCTGTACAACGCGGGCGGCACGGTCCGGCAGACCAACAACGGCTACCTCGCCGCGGGCGAACCGGAGCCGCTGCTCTTCTTCCCGGAAACCGTGTTCGAGGTACCGAACTCCACGGAGACGGCGTACGACGGCCTCGACCGGGCGATCCGCACGACGACGCTCCACGAGGACGTGCCGCAGCACTCGGCCACGGTCCAGTACTCCGGTGACTGGACGCTGACCCGCACGGGCATGTCGGCCGACGGCACGACGCCGCTGTCGGGCAGCCGCGCGGCGAAGACCTGGACGGACGCGCTGGGCCGGACCTCCCTGATCCAGCACTTCACCGCGGCCGACCTCACGACCGACACCGACACCTCGTACGTGTACGACCCGCGCGGCAAGCTCGCCCAGGTCACGGACGCCGAGGGCAACGACTGGACGTACACCTACGACGCGCGCGGCCGGCTGACGGCGTCGACGGACCCGGACACGGGATCGGCGACGTTCGGCTACAACGCCCTGGACCAGCGGATCTGGTCGAAGGACGGCCAGGGCCGCGAACAGCACACGCTCTACGACGCCCTCGGCCGGCAGACCGAGCTCCGCGACGATTCACCGACCGGATCCCTCGTGGCCAAGTGGACGTTCGACTCGCTGCCCGGAGCCAAGGGCCACCCGGTCGCCTCCACCCGCTACCACAACGGTGCCGCGTTCACGAGCGAGGTGACCGGCTACGACAGCGAGTACCGGCCGACGGGCTCGAAGACCACGATCCCATCGACGTCGGTGACGACGGGCCTGGCGGGCACCTACGCCTACAGCCACTCCTACACCGAGACGGGCAGCCTCCAGTCGGTCCAGCTGCCGGCGACGCCCGGTGGACTGGCGGCGGAGAAGGTGATCACCCGCTACAACGGCGAGGGCGCACCGGTCACCACGTCGGGGCTCGCCTGGTACACGGCCGACACCCGCTACAGCCCCTACGGAGAGGTGCTGCGCACGGTCTCCGGCGAGGCGCCGCGGCGTGTGTGGACGACCCACATCTACAACGCCAACACCGGCCGCATCCACCAGTCGGTCACGGACCGCGAGACGCTCAACCCGTCCCGGATCTCGGCACTGACGTACGGTTACGACACCGTCGGCAACATCACCTCGATCACCGACACCCAGTCGTCGTCACGCGTGGACCGCCAGTGCTTCGCCTACGACCCGATGGGCCGGCTGGTCCACGCCTGGACTGGTACCACGGGCTGCCCCACCGCGTCGGGCGCCCAGGGCTCGGGCCCTGACCGCGCCGAGGTGTCCCCGGGCATCGACGGCGGCGGCTACTGGCAGTCGTACGCGTTCGACGCGATCGGCAACCGCACGCGGATGACCGTCCACGACCTCGCCGACCCGGGCCTGGACGACGTCCACACCTACACCCACGGCACCACCATCGGCGGCTCCCAGCCCGCACCCACGGTCCAGCCCCACACCCTCACCAAGGTCGAGTCGACCGTGCGCGAGCCCGGCTCGACGGTGAACTCGCAGCAGACCTACGCCTACGACAGCTTCGGCAACACCACCCAGCGGGTGATCGGCGGTAACACCCAGGCCCTGACGTGGGACCGCCGCAACAAGCTCACGTCGGTCGACACGGACAACAACGGCACGCCCAACGTCACCTATCTGTACGACGCGTCGGGCAACCGCCTGATCGAGGACGACGGCACCACCCGGACCCTCTACCTCGGCGAAGCCGAGATCACCGTCAACACCTCCGGCCAGGCCATGGACGCCCGCCGCTACTACAGCCACCCCGGTGCCCCGACCACGGTCCGCACCACGGGCGGCAAGACCACGGGCCACAAGCTGACCGTCCTGCTCACCGACCACCACAACACGGCCACGAACTCCGTCGACCAGACCGCCGGCCAGGGAATCCTGCGCCGTACGTACGACCCGTACGGCAACCCCCGCGGCACCGAGCCCGCCGACTGGCCCGACCGCCGTACCTACCTGGGCGTCGGCATCGACGACCCCGCCACGGGCCTGACGCACATCGGCGCCCGCGAGTACGACTCCACCATCGGCCGCTTCATCAGCGCCGACCCGCTCATCGACATCACCGACCCGATGCAGATGAACGGGTACACCTACGCCAACGGCAGCCCGGTCACGGGTTCCGATCCGAGCGGCCTCTACTGCGACAGCTGCAACTGGGACACACCTCAGGGGAATCTCAACGGTAAGAGCAAGCCTGAAGGCGCCCACCCCGTCAACACCAGCAAGATCAGCAAAGGCGGGGGCAGTAGGCCGAAAGGCAACGGCAGCCAAGCCGGGGCCCCCAAGGGCCGCGGCGGCAGTGGGGTCTCCACGGGCACCGGCAGAGGCCCGGTGTGCTCGGTCAAGGAAGGCAACTGCTTCCGCGACGCGATGTCCGACGCCTCCCCACCTTCCGGCCCGTTCCTCGCAGTCGTGACCGAATTGGTTGTGGGCGGGCTCTGCGTCGGTGGCGCCGTGGCAGCCGGAGTCGCTACTGGCGGGGCAGCGCTCGCAGCTGCCGTAGGCTGCGGCGCCCTAGCGGGTGCGGCCGGTGCGTCGGTGACGAACCTCATGTCCCCCGACGCCGACCACAGCGCAACCGGAAAGCTTGCTGATCAGGCTGAGGGGGCTGCGTGGGGAGCGACAGGTGGCCTGCTCGGGTGGGGCATTGGCACTTTGGCCGCCCACCGGGCAACAACAGCAGCAGCGAAGGTGCTCGGCAAGTGCTCCCGCCACAGCTTCCTCCCCGGCACGAGAGTCAAGCTGGCGGACGGATCCATCAAGGACATCGAGGATGTGACGACTGAGGACAAGGTCCTCGCAACCGATCCTGAAACTGGTGAAACTGCCAACAAGTCCGTCGCAGCCGTCATCACCACCGAAGACGACAAGGAGTTCATCACCCTCACCGTCTCGACGGATGACGGTCCCGAAGCCAATACTGCTGAGATCACGGCAACGGACAGCCATCCCTTCTGGGTTCCCGGTCTGCGAAAGTGGGTCGACGCGGGCGACCTCAAACCTGGCAACCTCCTGCGTACCAGCGCAGGAACCTACGCCCAGGTAACCAACGTCGACCACTACACCAAGCGCCAGCGGACACACGACCTCACCGTCGCCGACATCCACACGTACTATGTGCTGGCTGGCAAGACTCCGGTGCTGGTACATAACGCCGGTGAATGTCCTGTCACTGGATTGCCGCACGGCGCCCTTGGTGAAAGTGCCACTCTTCAGAGGCTTCAAAATGAGGGGTACACGAACATCACAAGAGAAGTCAGATTCAAGAACAGTCAAGGGGATGTATTCCGTGCCGACTTCGTTGCGCAGAACCCCGCAGGGAACTGGGTGGCGGTTGAGGTGAAGACCGGTAGAGGCGCATCTCTGACCGACAATCAAGCGCTGGGATACGCTGAGCTTGGTCATGGCGGTGCGGTGCTGAATACGAGCCGGGTGCCGGGCCTGAAGAAGGGCTCAACGGTCACGATGAAGGTAGAAGTGGACCTGTGGCGCTGTCCTGACTGCTAGAGGGTGTGTCACTTCGAGAGCGTGGCCGGAATTTCTAGGGAGGCATTCGATGGGATCAAAGGCCGCGGTGGTGGTTTTTGTCGAAGCGGAACCCAAAAGGGTTTTCCGTGACTCCGTCGTGATCGATCGCGCCAAGTCGCAACGTCTCGCGGAGATGGTCCTCGGAGCCACTTCGAATGAGGCAGGCCTTCTCGCGCTTGACCGGGCTGTTTGGCCTGATAGCGGGATTGTGTGTGCCGCGAGCCTGCCTGAGTATGAGGTTGTCTGTTCTCGCGAACTCGCGCGGCGTCGGCCCAGCGAGTTGACTGAGTGGATCTCCCAAGTGGCGAGCGGCAGAGATGCCTACGCTGTTTTCATGCACAGTGCTGAGGACTGGGGGGCTTTCGCGATCTGGTCGGATGGTCGTCTAGTCAGGTCTCTGTGTGTGAGCCCGGATTCAGGGGTCATCGAGGATGTAGGCGAACGCCTCCCGTTCGAAGTTCCCTTCTGGGAAGGTGAGCATTCGGTTCGAAGTGAAGTGGGCTATAGCTTGCCCTTCCATCCGATCGATTTCGGAAATGAGGCGCTGAGGGAATTCTTCGGATTCATTCTTGAAGGTCGCGAGGATGAATCCTGTGTCGACCCTGAAGAGGTCGAGATTCCAGCGTTTCGGGCTGTATAGACGCAATCTCGCGCCCCGATTCGCCCCCTTGCTGGGCGTGAAGGTGCTTGACGCTGAGGCAGGGCTTCGGCGTAGTCGTGTGACGCCCGGTTCGTGGTGGTCCTTCAGGTGAGTGGCGGGGCCGGAACGTGACAGGCGCGGCTTCCAAGATCATGGAGTTCTCTACGCCCCGTGATCCGAGTGGAAGACCGTGCCTGCCGACGCATCATCGCTGATCCCGCCCGCCCTTGACCAACTGCGCGAGAATCCGCAGTTCGGGCCCGCAGAGATCCCCGGCGTGCTGGAACGGCTGGCCGAGGTGCCGGACCCGCGTGATCCGCGCGGGGTGCGCCACCGCCTGTCCGTCGTACTCGCGCTGACCGCGTGCGCGGTGCTGGCCGGAGCGACGTCGCTGCTGGCGGTCGGCGAGTGGACCGCCGATGCCCCCGCACATGTGCTGGAACGGGGCGGTGCTTGCTCCCAGGCGGGCCCTGCCCGCCGAGACCACGGTCCGCAGGCTGCTGGCCCGCATCGATGGCGATGGGTTGGACAGATCGGTCGGGAGCTGGCTCGCGGACCGTCGGCCGAAGACGACCGGGTCCGCCGGACTGCGCGGTCTGGCCGTGGACGGCAAGAGTCTGCGCGGCGCGGCCAGGGCGAACGACCGGAAGATCCATCTGCTCGCTGCGCTGGAGCACACCACCGGCCTCGTCCTTGCCCAGTTGGACGTCGGCGAGAAGACCAACGAGATCACGTGCTTCCAGCTACTGCTGGACACCGTCGCCGACCTGGCCGGCACTGAGGTCACCAGCGACGCGATGCACACCCAGCGCGAACACGCCCAGTACCTCCTCGGCCGCGCGGCACACTACATCGTGATCGCCAAGGGCAATCAGAAGAAGCTCCACCGGCAGTTGCAGTCCCTTCCCTGGAAGGACATCCCGCTCCATGGCCGCACCAAGGGTGTCGGCCACGGCCGCTCAGAGCTCCGCCGGATCAAGGTCGCCACCGTGAACAACCTGTACTTCCCGGAGCCCGACAAGCCGTCCAGATCACACGCCGCCGCACCGACCGCAAGACCCGCAAGAGCACTGTCAAGACGGTCTACGCCGTCACCAGCCTCACCGCCGAGCAGGCCACCCCGCCCCAGCTCGCCCGGCTCGTCCGCGACCACTGGACGATCGAGGCCCTGCACCACGTCCGGGACACCACCTTCGCCGAAGACGCCTTCCAAGTACGGACCGGCAGCGCACCCCGCGCGATGGCCACCTGGCGCAACCTCGCCATCGGCGCGCCCTCCGGACAGCCGGAACGAGGAACATCGCAGTCAGTCTCCAGCACAACGCCCGCGACCCCGACCCCTTGCCGTCCGCGGCCTCGGGTGATCACAAACCGGACGTTACGCGACTACGCCGAGCCCTGGACGAGGTTGAAAGGGTGGGGTGACAGCAAGCGTTGGTGGTGCTACATCCTCGTCATGAGGTACGCGGATGGCGTCGGTCTGACCGCTGCGGGGCGGCCGAAGCGTGAGGCGGTGCGTTTCGAGCCGCGGAGATGTGCGGGCAGGGGATGCGGCCGCCGGAGGTGGCCCGCAGGTTACAGGTGTCGCGGAAGTCGGCGTACGCATGGCGCGACGGCGGCAGGCCCGCCCTGGACTCCCAGGGGGCCCGGCGGCTTCCCGTGTCAGCTCAGCGATGCCAGGCAGAACGGTTGCAAGCCGAGCTTGATGCCGGCCCTGCGGCGCAGCGCTGGTCCTCCGTCCAGCCATGCGCGGCCGGGCTGTAGGTGGGTGAGGCCGCCGGTTCGGGTGCGCGGGAGCGAGTGGCGGATGGTGGCGGTGCCTGCGCTGAGGTCGACGAGGTCCTCCCGCCGGAGGCCGAGGAGGTCACCCTTCCGGAGTCCAGTACGCAGGGCGAGCTCGCTCGCCCGTCTCCCCATCGACCCGCTTGTCGTTCACCCGCGGTGCCTCATTGACCGCAATACGCGCGGCGGCGGGCCCACCGCCCGCTCGCGGTTCCGGCTGTTCTGGACCGGCTACCGCGCCTCCGGCGGCCGCTGCCTCGGCATGTTCGGCCGGGCGGGCGGGGGCAGGGGGAACCGGCCCCACGACGGATGCGCCTGGTCCGGGCGCGACGGCACCGGCGCCGACTGCATCAGCAGCGGCGCCGGACCGGCGCGGAACTCGAGCATCCAGTCGGCCGTCTCGGTGCGGACCAGTTCCGTCAGGTCCTCCGAGAAGCGGCGCAGCACGGTGAGGCACCGCTCCGCCGCCTCGCTCGCCGTGCCCTCCGTGGGGCCGAGAACCTCGCGGACGCTCTCGGAGGCCCAGTCGAACTGCAGGCTCTGGAGCCGCCGGTGGACGGCCTGGGCCGCGGCCACGTCCCTCGTCCAGCCCGAGGTCAGGCCGAAGTACCGGTCGCAGGCCACGCAGGCGGCGGCGAGCAGCAACGACTGGTACCCCCAGCCCGCCGCGCCGGCCAGCAGCCCCGTCAGGTCCAGCAGGGGCAGCGCCGCGCCCGCGATCACCCCCAGGACCGTGCCGGCGCGCAGCGCACGGGCGCCACGGCGCTTGCGCACGCGGTCGTCCAGATACCACTCCGCGGTCCGCAGCGCGTCGGCCTCCACCCAGCGGTACAGCTCGTCGAGGCGCTCCGCCGGCTCGCCCCAGTCACCGAGCGGGAACGGCCGGCCGGCCAGATCCGGGCCTCGGTCACGGCGCGGGCCGGTTCCGGGCCCCGGGACGCCGCCGGTCTCCGGGACCCCGGTCCCGTCCTCCTCCCGGGCCGATCCCCCAGGCTGCATCTCCGGCTGGCTCACCGGTGCACTCCTCTGCGCTCTGCGTGACTGCGGTGCGTGACTACGGCTGCGTGTGTGGCTGCGGCTCTGTGTAACTGCGGTGCGTGACTGCGGCGGTGCGTGACTACGGCGGTGCGTGACTACGGCTGGGCGTGGCAGCGGGCGGTGACCACGCGCCGTGCGCGGTCATGGACACAGTCCCGCTAACCCTGCGTGACAATCCCGGTACGCGAGGGTCCTGGTGCGCAGGGTCTTCCTACCGCCGAACGGTGGGCCGGCGGAGCGGAATCCCGGTAATTCCGCCCGCATGAGCGTCCTGATCCGGTAGGGGAGAGGTGCGCCTCTCGAACCGGAAGTCACTCGAAAGAGTTGGTGCCCACTGGCCGGGGCATGCCGTCCCCCGACCGCGTAGGCTCGGTTTACCGAACAATCGACGTCGAAATGCCAGGAGTGACCGTGATTCCCGGTGGTGGCCAGCCCAACATGCAGCAGTTGCTTCAGCAGGCCCAGAAGATGCAGCAGGACCTCGCCCGTGCGCAGGAGGAGCTGGCGGCGACCGAGGTCGAAGGCCAGGCGGGCGGCGGTCTCGTGAAGGCGACCGTCACCGGCTCGGGCGAGCTGCGCGGCCTCGTCATCGACCCCAAGGCCGTCGACCCGGACGACACCGAGACCCTCGCCGATCTCGTCGTCGCCGCCGTCCAGGCCGCGAACGAGAACGCACAGCAGCTGCAGCAGCAGAAGCTCGGCCCGCTCGCCCAGGGACTCGGCGGCGGCCAGATCCCAGGACTCCCCTTCTGACGCCCTGTCCGCGCCGGTCTTGACCCTGGTCGGACCGGACCAACTACCGTAACCATCGAAGCAATTCCCAGAGAGGCGTTCCGTTGTACGAAGGCGTGGTTCAGGACCTCATCGACGAACTGGGCAGGCTGCCCGGCGTCGGTCCCAAGAGCGCGCAGCGGATCGCCTTCCACATCCTCCAGGCCGAGCCGGCCGACGTCCGGCGCCTCGCGCACGCGCTGCTCGAGGTCAAGGACAAGGTCCGGTTCTGCGCGGTGTGCGGGAACGTCGCGCAGCAGGAGCAGTGCGCCGTCTGCCGGGACGCGCGCCGCGACCCCGCGGTCATCTGCGTGGTCGAGGAGCCCAAGGACGTCGTCGCGATCGAGCGGACCAGGGAGTTCCGCGGTCGCTACCACGTGCTGGGCGGGGCGATCAGCCCGATCGAGGGCGTCGGCCCGGACGACCTGCGTATCCGCGAGCTCCTCGCGAGGCTCGCGGACGGCGCGGTCACCGAGCTGATCCTGGCGACCGACCCCAACCTCGAGGGTGAGGCGACCGCCACGTACCTGGCGCGCATGGTCAAGCCCATGGGGCTGAAGGTGACGCGTCTCGCCAGCGGGCTTCCCGTTGGCGGTGATCTGGAATACGCCGACGAGGTCACGCTCGGGCGTGCCTTCGAGGGGAGACGACTTCTCGATGTCTGACGCTACGCTCCACTCCGCCACGCAGGACCCGGACGACTTCGCGGTCCAGATCGCCGACTCGATCGAGAGCTTCATCGTCGCCACCACCGAGGTGGCGCGGGGCGACGAGCCGGACAGCGCCGTGCCCTTCCTGCTGCTGGAGGTCTCCCAGCTGCTGCTCGCGGGCGGCCGGCTGGGCGCCCACGAGGACATCGTCCCCGAGGAGCGCTACGAGACGGACACCGGACCGGACCTGGACGTCGACGACCTGCGCGAGCGGTTCGCCCGGCTGCTCGACCCGGTCGACGTCTTCTCCGAGGTCTTCGACCCGTACGAGCCGCGCAAGGCCCCGGTGCCGTTCCGGATCTCCGACAACCTCGCGGACATCGTCACCGACCTGCGCCACGGCCTGGCCCACTACCGCGCGGGCCGCACGACCGAGGCGCTGTGGTGGTGGCAGTTCTCGTACTTCTCCAACTGGGGCCCGACCGCCTCCGCGACGCTGCGCGCCCTCCAGTCGCTGGTCTCCCATGTGCGCCTCGACCAGCCCCTGCAGGAGCTGGACGGGCTGGACACCGACGAGGACCTCCCCGAGGACGACCTCGCCGAGGAGGCGGGGCGCGTGATGGCGGAGGAGATCGCGGCGCCGCTCGGGCTGCGGAGGGCTCCCGCGCCGCGGTGACCGCGCGCCGCCGGCAGGTGCGTCGGAACGTCCCGAGGACGGGGCGGTGAGGGGCATCGGAACGCCCCGGGGACGGGGCGGTGAACTGCGCCGGGGATGCCGGGCGGGACGAACGCGGACGCGTCTCGGGATGCCGTGCGGGGACGAACGCGGCCCCGCCCCGGCACGCCGGGCGGGGACTGCGGGGGCGCGTCGCGAGCCCCGGCCGGGCGGCCGCCAGGTGTGACGCCGCCCACAGAACCGCGTACCCCGTGTCCCCTTGGGCAGGTGCATCCCCGGGCAGCCCGGCCTTGCCGATGATCACGGAGTGAGCGGGACATCTCACGATGTGGTATGGCGGTGGCGATTCCGGGCTGCTCGCTAAACTGACGCAGACCGCAGTGCTGACTGCGGCACAGACGAGCGAGGAGCGCACGTGGGCCTTGTCGTGCAGAAGTACGGAGGCTCCTCCGTTGCCGATGCCGAGGGCATCAAGCGGGTCGCCAAGCGGATCGTCGATGCCAAGAAGAACGGCCACCAGGTGGTCGTCGTGGTCTCGGCGATGGGTGACACGACGGACGAGTTGATCGATCTCGCAGAGCAGGTGTCCCCGATCCCTGCCGGGCGTGAGTTCGACATGCTGCTGACCGCCGGCGAGCGGATCTCCATGGCCCTGCTGGCGATGGCGATCAAGAACCTGGGTCACGAGGCCCAGTCGTTCACCGGCAGCCAGGCAGGTGTGATCACCGACTCGGTCCACAACAAAGCGCGCATCATCGATGTCACGCCGGGCCGGATCCGGACCGCGCTGGACGAGGGCAACATCGCCATCGTCGCGGGCTTCCAGGGCGTCTCGGCGGACAGCAAGGACATCACCACACTGGGCCGCGGCGGGTCCGACACCACCGCCGTCGCGCTGGCCGCGGCGCTGGACGCCGAGGTCTGCGAGATCTACACGGACGTCGACGGCGTCTTCACCGCCGACCCACGGGTGGTGAAGAAGGCCCGCAAGATCGACTGGATCTCGTTCGAGGACATGCTGGAGCTCGCCAGCTCCGGTTCCAAGGTGCTTCTCCACCGCTGCGTGGAGTACGCACGCCGCTACAACATCCCGATCCATGTCCGCTCGTCCTTCTCGGGACTGCGGGGCACCTGGGTCAGCAACGAACCGCACGCCGAGCAAGGAGCCCGCAAGGTGGAGCAGGCCATCATCTCCGGAGTCGCCCACGACACCTCGGAGGCGAAGATCACCGTGGTCGGCGTCCCGGACAAGCCGGGCGAGGCGGCCGCCATCTTCCGCACCATCGCGGACAACGAGATCAACCTCGACATGGTGGTGCAGAACGTCTCCGCCGCGTCCACGGGCCTCACCGACATCTCCTTCACCCTCCCGAAGACCGAGGGCCGAAAGGCGATCGACGCGCTCGAGAAGACCAAGAGCGTCATCGGCTTCGAGTCGCTGCGCTACGACGACCAGATCGCCAAGATCTCGCTCGTCGGCGCCGGCATGAAGACCAACCCGGGCGTCACCGCCTCCTTCTTCGAGGCGCTGTCCGACGCCGGTGTGAACATCGAGCTGATCTCCACCTCCGAGATCCGGATCTCGGTCGTCACCCGCGCCGACGACGTCAAGGAGGCCGTCCGGGCCGTCCACACCGCCTTCGGCCTCGACAGCGACTCCGCCGAGGCCGTCGTCTACGGAGGCACCGGCCGGTGACAGCCCGGCGCGCGACGGCGGTCGTGCGATGAGCCGCAAGCCGACGCTCGCGGTCGTGGGTGCGACCGGAGCCGTCGGCGCGGTGATGCTCCAGATCCTGTCCCAGCGCGCGGACGTATGGGGCGAGATACGCCTGGTCGCCTCACCGCGTTCAGCCGGCCGCAAGCTGGCCGTCCGCGGCGAGGAGACCGAGGTCGTCGCCCTCTCCGAGGCGGCCCTGACGGGGGTGGACGTCGCGCTGTTCCTGGTGCCGGCCCCGGTCGCGGCCGAGTGGGCGCCGGTCGCCGTGTCCAAGGGAGCGGTGGTCGTGGACAACTCGGCCGCCTTCCGGCTGGATCCCGGCGTTCCGCTCGTCGTCCCCGAGATCAACCCGCATGCCGTGCGGCTCCGGCCGCGCGGCATCGTCGCGAGCCCGGGCTGCACCACCCTGGCGATGATCGTCACGGTGGGCGCGCTGCACGCCGAGTTCTGCGTGGACGAACTCGTCGTCTCCGCCCTCCAGGCGGTCAGCGGTGCCGGGCAGTGCGGGGTCGAGGCGCTCCGCACCCAGCTCGCGCTGGTCGCGGACACGGAACTGGGCACCGGCCCGGGCGACGTGCGCCGGGCAATCGGCGACGGACTCGGCCCGTTCCCCGCGCCCACGGCGCTGAACGTGGTCCCCTGGTCCGGGGAGCTCGCGGAGGACGGCTGGTCCTCCGAGGAACTCGCGATCCGGGCCGAGACCCGCAAACTCCTGGACCTCCCCGAACTCCGGGTCTCCGCCACCTGTGTGCGTGTGCCGGTCCTCACATCCCACTCGGTCTCGGTGCACGCGCGCTTCGAGCACGAGGTCACCGTCGAGCGGGCCCACGACATCCTCGCCACGTCGCCGGGCGTGGTGCTCTTCGACGACCCCGAGGCCGGCGAATTCCCCACCCCCGCCGATGTGGTGGGCACCGATCCGACCTGGGTCGGTCGCGTCCGGCGGGCCATGGACGACCCGAGAGCCCTGGACCTGTTCGTGTGCGGGGACAACCTCCGCAAGGGTGCGGCCCTGAACACCGCTCAGCTCGCAGAGGCGATCGCCCGCGAATTCTGAGTCGTATGTCGGTGCACCTTTGTAGGATCTGTGCACTCCCTGTGATCAAACAACCAGGACGTGCCACTTGAACTGGGGTGATGGCATGTTCGACGATGCATTCACGCCACTGTGCAACCGGTTGCCGTGCGGGGAGCGTCTATGCGGTCGCCCCTTCGTGGTGCCGCGACAAGCCAGGACGAACGGGGCATAGGGGGAGATCAGAGGCGCATGAGGGCATACGGTGCATCGCCGCGAGCAATGGTGTGCGCGTACAACCCTGACGGGGGTCGGCGCGTCCAACAGTCGTGGCACAGGTACTCGACATCACCGCGGTGGCCCCGGCCCGCGGCAGGGCGTTCGTCCCGGCCCGGCCCCCGGGTCCGCCCACGGTCCGGGGCGCCGACCGGGCTCCGGCCCGCGGCACCGTGGTGCTCCCGCTCCGGGCGCCCCGCCCCTCTCGTGTTCCGGGCAGGGCCTCCGGCGGCGGGATGCCGGTGATCGCTCCCATGCCGGCCGCCCACCCCGCCCCCCTGCCGTCGCAGCGTGAGAGCGCCGAGGACGCGGTGCCGGCGGGCACCACCGTCGACCACCTCACCGAGACCTACCGCGCGCACTACCGGTCGCTGCTCGGTCTCGCGGCCCTGCTGCTGGACGACACCGCCTCCTGTGAGGACGTCGTCCAGGAGGCGTTCATCCGCGTCCACTCGGCGCGCCGCCGCGTCCGTGACAAGGAGAAGACCCTCGCCTACCTGCGGCAGACGGTCGTCAACCTGTCGCGGTCCGCGCTGCGCCGGCGGATCCTCGGACTGAAGCTGCTGTCGAAGCCGATGCCGGACATGGCGAGCGCGGAGGAGGGCGCGTACGACCAGCTGGAGCGGGACGCTCTCATCAAGGCGATGAAGGGCCTCCAGCGCCGCCAGCGCGAGGTGCTGGTGCTCCGCTACTTCGCCGACATGACGGAGGCCCAGGTCGCCCAGACGCTCGGCATATCGCTGGGCTCGGTGAAGGCGTACGGCTCACGCGGCATCGCGGCCCTGCGCGTCGCCATGGAGGCCACGGCATGACCGGGCACGAGCACGGGCCCGAGCACGGGCGCGACGAACTCCCGCGCGAGGATCTTCCGCGCG
The DNA here is from genome assembly GCF_003097515.1 of Streptomyces tirandamycinicus. NCBI lineage: Bacteria > Bacillati > Actinomycetota > Actinomycetes > Kitasatosporales > Streptomycetaceae > Streptomyces > Streptomyces tirandamycinicus. Next base: position 3,624,824 of record NZ_CP029188.1, read on the forward strand.
GGGATGTCTCGCGCGAGGTGCCGGCCCGGACCGGTCCCGCGGCGGAGGGCCGCAGAGAGGACCGCGCCGGGACGGACCGGCCGCGGAAGGGCGGCGTGCAGCAGGACCCGTCCGGCTGCACGCCGGACGGGGAGCACACCACGGGGCTTTACGGGCCGGACGGGCCGTTGAACGACCGGACTGGGAAAGAGACTGTGAACGACGGGCCGCGGAACGGAATGGACGACCAGGGGTTCAGGGGCGACTCACCCCGGGACGGCGTGCCCTCCGTCCCGCCCACTCCCCCCGGCGACCTGCCGGGCCGGGACCGGCTGCTCCGCGACCTGCTGGGCGGGCCGGCCCAGGACGGCTCGGTCCAAGACGGCCCGGCTCCGGACGGGCGCGAGCACGGTGACCGGGGCGGCCCGGAAGGCGAGGACCGGAGCCGGCACGCCGGGAAGGGTGCCGGGAAGGGCCGGGAAGGCCACGCCGGGAACGGCTGGGAAGGCCATGGCGCTGCGGACGGTTCCGGTCACCGGACGGCCACCGGCGCTCCGGGATCCACGGCTCCCGGTTCCACGGCTCCCGCGGCCGTGCCCGGCGTGCCGGCCCCGGACGGCCTCGGCCACGTACCGGGCCCGGACGGCCTCGGCCACGCCGAACTCGGTCACGACGGCCTCGCCCACGACGAACTCGCACTGCGACGGCTGCTCCATGACACCGTCGGCGATCTCGAACCCACCGACGGCGCGCTGGAGCAGCTGCGCCGGGCCGTTCCCGCTCGGCGTGCCCGCAAGCGCCAGGCACTGGTGGGCATGGCGGCGTCGGTGATCCTGCTCGGCACCGCCGTCCCCGCCTTCGTCCATGTGGCGGGCTCGGGCGGCCTGGCCGACAACCCGGTTAACGCCGGGCACGGTGAGCAGGCCCAGGGCGGCACCGGCGAGGAGGAGCTCCTGGACGGCGGGCAGGCGTCGAACGGCGATCCCGCCGGGCGTCAGCCGAGCCTCCCGGGCGCGCCTCGTGCCACGCAGCAGTCGTCCAGCCCCGGCTCCGCCGCGACCGCGGGCGAACCGGGCGGCACGGGGACCGCGCCGTCCGACGGCGGCGTCGCCTCGACACCGGCCTGTGAAGCCGGGCAGCTCGGTGTGGACGCGGCACAGGCCGGCGCCCCCGACGCCGACGGCACGGTGTACGGCACGTTCCGCATCTCCAACGTCTCCGCGAGCGAGTGCTCGATCGGTGCGGCGGGCGCGGTGACCTTCCGCACGGCCGGTGCCGCGGACGCCACGAAGATCAGTGTGGTGACGCACACCACCGGGGACGCGGCGAGCGGCCTTCCCGACCCGTCCGAGGAAGTCGGTGCGCTGGTGCTCAAGCCGGAGACCTCGTACGAGGTGAAGTTCGCCTTCGTCCCCTCCGACACCTGCCCCACCAACGGCGCCTCGCCCGACCCCACGCCCACGGACGGCGCTTCGGGCACCACCGACGGCGCGGGAGCGGCTTCGGACAGCGAGCCCCAGCTCTACGACGGAACCATGGCCGACGGCAGCGTCTCGGTGGTCCACACCCCCGACCAAGGCGCACCGAACGCGGAGGCCACGATCCCCAACGCCTGCGCCGGCACCATCTACCGCACCGGTCTCCTCAACCCGTCCTGACCGCCGCCGCGGCCCCGGCGTGGTCCGCGACCGCACCCGCCGGGTTCCGGGCGGGCCCGTCCGGCCGTGGCGTACCCCAGGGCGCCAGCGGCCGTCACCCTCCGCGCGAGCCCGGCCTACCGGCCGGGTGAACCGCACGGGAGCCGGGAGGCCTCCGGACCGCGCGGCCTCCTCCTCCGAGGGCCGGATCGATCCCACCGGCTCGTGCGGTCACACCGCACCGGGCGGCGGCGGCCGTACCACGGCAGCCGGTGCCGCCGGTGGGCGCCCGGTCCGCGGCGGCCGGGCCACATCAGCCCGTGCCGCCGATCCGTTGCCGCTCCGTGGCGGCGGCCACCCGTGAGCGTTCCGCCGGATCACACGGCCGCCAGCGGTCGTACCTGGGCAGCCCGTGCCGCCGGATCACACCGGGTCGAGCCCGAGCGCCTGGTCCTTCGCCGTCTCCGCCTCGCGGCGTACGAAGCGGAACCACATGAACAGCACGAAGCCCGCGAAGGCGAACCACTCCAGCGTGTAGCCGAGGTTCTGGAACGCCTTGAGGTCGAGCCCGCTCCCCTGCGGCGCGGCTGCGGGCACCGGGCGCATCCCCTCGGGCGCCGTGGTCAGCGTGATCCACGCGTCGTACACGTCGTCCGGTACGAGGTTCACCAGCGAGGCGGCGCTGATCATGCCCAGCTGACCGCTCGGGAGCCCGCCCGCCGTGTGCACCCCGTCGCTGCTCTGGGTCTCCGAGGCCTGCAGCGCCCCGGTGACCGTCACCTCGCCGGACGGAGCGGGCGGTGCCGTCGCCCCGGCGGGGAGCCAGCCCCGCACCACCGGCAGGGCCCTGCCGGTGTCGGTGTGGAGCAGGGTCAGGACGTACGAACCGCGTCGGCCGTCCAGCTCCCGGCCCGGCACGGTGAACTGCTCGCCGTACCGGCCGGCGGCCGTGGCGAGCCGTCCCGAGGTGCTCTTGTCCACCGGCAGCAGCTCGGCGAGTGGCGCCGCGGCCCGCGCGCCCGGGTCCGGACGCTGCTCGGCGGCCCGGTGGGTGTCGACGCGGTCCTCGAACCGGCCGAGCTGCCAGGCCCCCATGAAGACGCAGAAGGGGATCGCCAGCGCGACGAAGAGATTGATTCCCCACCAGCGGGGCGTCAGCAGGAACCGGTACACGCCCCCACGGTACGGAACGCCCCGCTTTCCCCCTCTCCCGGGTCCCCGATCCGACACCGCGCCCACCGCTTCCCGGCCGCTGCCCGCGGTCAGCCACCGGGCCCCGCTGTCGTCCGGCTCCCGGTGCCGTCCGGGGCCCGTGATACACGGGCCCCGCAGTCGCTACCCCAGGTGTCTCTCCACGAACGCCAGCTCCAGCCGTACCTGCTTGATCCGCTCCTCCACCACCAGCGAGCCGTGGCCCGCGTCGTACCGGTACACCTCGTGAACCGCGCCGCGGGCCGCGAGACGGTCCACGTAGTTCTCCACCTGCCGGATCGGGCAGCGCGGGTCGTTGACCCCGGCCGAGATGTAGACCGGAGCCCTGACCTCGTCCACGTAGGTCAGCGGGGACGAGGCCCGGTAACGCTCCGGGACCTCCTCCGGTGTGCCGCCCAGCAGCGTGCGGTCCAACGCCTTCAGGGCCTCCATCTCGTCGTGGTACGCCGTGACGTAGTCCGCGACGGGCACCGCCGCCAGGCCGAGAGCCCAGGCATCGGGCTGGGTGCCGAGTCCGAGCAGCGTGAGATAGCCGCCCCACGAGCCGCCCGACAGCACCAGCTTCGCCGGGTCGGCCAGGCCGGAGGCCACGGCCCACTCGCGGACCGCCGCGATGTCCTCCAGCTCGATCAGCCCGACACGGTGCTTCAGGGCGTCCGTCCACGCCCTCCCGTAACCGGTCGAGCCGCGGTAGTTGACCCGGACCACCGCATAGCCGTGGTCAACCCAGGCCGCCGGCGCGGCCGCGAACGCGTCGCTGTCGTGCCAGGTCGGACCGCCGTGGATGTCGAAGACGGTCGGGAACGGTCCCACTCCCCGGGGCCGCTGCACCAGCGCGTGCACGGGACCTCCGGGGCCCTCCACCCACACGTCCTCCACGCCGACCGAGCCGGGCGCCTTCATGCCCGGCGCATCCAGCACCTCCCGGCCCGCCGTGGAGCGGACCTTCGGCGGCTGCGCGGCGGACGACCACAGGTACTCCACCGTCCCGTCCGGCCTGGCGGTCGCCCCCGAGACCGTTCCCGCCGGGGTCTCCACCCGGGTCAGCTCGCGCGTGGCCGGGTCGAACCGCCACAGCTCGCTGCGCGCCTCGAAGCTGTGCGCGACGAGCAGCGCGGAGCCGTCCGGGTACCACTCCGCGCTCACGTCGCCCGGCAGATCGAGCGCCAGGTCGGTCTCCTCGCCCGACGCCACATCCCACAGCATGGGCTCCCAGCGCCCCCGCCGCTGGTGACCGACCAGCAGCCGGGTGTCGCCGGGGACCGGGGCGAAACCGAGGACCTCCAGCCCCAGCTCCTCCGTGCCTCCCTTGGTGTCGTCCAGCTCGCCCACCGGCGCCCCGTCCAGCCGGAGGATCCGCAGCGCCGAGTGCATCGCGTCGCCGTGCTCGGTGTGCTCCAGCGCGAGCAGTGTCCCGTCGTGGGAGAGGTCGCCGACGCCCGCCGACTCCCGGTGCCGGTAGATCTCCACCGGCGCAGCGCCGGGCCGCACCACATGGATCGTCGTCCCGTCCTCGTCGGTGGAGCGGCCGACCACGGCCGTGCCGTCCCGGCCGAGGGCGAGGCCCGCGCCGTACGAGGGCTCGAGGCCCGGCGTGGCCGGTTCGTCCGGCCCACCGCCGAAGGGCTGCCGCATCCAGACGCCGAACTCGTCACCGTCCGTGTCCGAGAACCACCAGATCCACGCGCCGTCGGGAGTGAGTATCCCGTCCGTCGTCCCGTTCGGCCGGTCGGTCACCTGGCGCTGCTCGCCGGTGGCGCGGTCCCACGCGTACAGCTCGTACGTCCCTGTGGCGTTCGAGACGAAAAGGGCGCGGTCCGGGGCGTCCTCCGCCCAGTCGGGCAGCGAGACCCGGGGCGCGCGGAACCGCTGCTCCCAGGCCGGCATGTCCGCGGATCCGCCCGCACGGTCGGCGGAGGGGTCCGCGGAACCCGCTGTGGGCGCGTCGGACGCCGTGGCTTCGGTGATCTCAGTCATGACCACCATTCTGCGCCGCGGCACCCACAATCCGTTCGCCCCCTCCGCAGCCTGTGGATAACCTCCGCGACACGTACCCACCACCCCCTCCGCGACACGTACCCACCACCCCTCCGGACCGGCGCCGGACCGACCGCGCCCGGTGGGACGTATGCCTCCTCGTCCCACGCGGGGGTGTGCGGTTCCGGACCGGCGTGCCCTGCTGCCTCCGCTCCTCGGCGGGCCGGCGAGTCCCGGCCGAGGCGGGCCGCCGGGACGCGACGCGGACAGGGCGGGAACTCCGGGCAGCCGCCGGCCGTGGAAAAGGCGCGGACGACCGGTCGGGTGCCGGGGGAACGGCGGCCCACCGCTGGGGACGTGCGATCACGCACCGCGGCCTGACGTCGAGCCCGGGAGAGCAGAGCGAGGAAACGCGGGGCGGGCGCTCCCGTATGCGCCGGCCTCGGGGAGGGAGGCTCAGAAGAGCTCCACGCGGGTCACGTTGACCAACGGCTGCGTGAAGATCTGGGCATCCAGCAACCCCTGCTCGATCTGGTGCTCTGCCTCAAAGAAGCGGTTGTCGCGAACGAGGACCCCGCCCAGGAAGGGCATGTTGATGCTGCCCGAGGCGTCCACCGGGAACGAGCCGGAACTCGCGTCGATGGTGCCGTCGGGGTTGAGCATACGCACGAAGAGCTTGTCCCCCGGTTGGATGGTGTTCTCCAGGTCCACGCGGTCGCCCCGAATCCCGAGATTGACGGTGACCGTGGTGAGGATGCCGTCCGTCATGAACCGGTTCTCGATCTCGGCCCGCAGGTCCGGCGTCAACGGCTTGCCCTCGGCGAGGATCATGTTCAGCGAGGGAATCCGCAGCAGGCGGCTGGCATCGACCGCGTAGTCGTGCGAGAAGTCCGTCACCACCCCCGCCGCGTCCCGTACCTCGACTTGGACGATCTCCCCCAGTTCCAGTGCTGTGGCCGACATGGTCGCTCCTTTCCCGGCGCGTCCGGCCGCCCGTTCGGACCGGGCGGCTCAGGCCACCACCAGCGTCATGACCGTCAGCGGCTCCACTGGGGTACCGGGGGCCGGCGACTGCGAGGTGATCCGCGAGCCCGGACGGCTGGCGTCGCCCCGGACATCGGGGGTCACACCGCTGCGGAGCACGGTGAAGAAGAAGTTGCCCAGCTCCCTGCGGTCGAGCCCGAGCGCGTCCAGCCGGGGCCCCAGAAAGTTCAGGCAGTGGTCGACACCCTCCAGGTTGATGCAGGCCAGCAGGTCGATGACCGGTTCAGCCATCTGGCCGACGAGATTCGGCATCGTGTTGGGCGCCGCCGGCGGCGGGGTGACCGGAGGGAGGATCTCCTTCTGCTTCGGCATGTTGGCCGGCAGTCCGGTGAGCCGGAAGTCCGCCTTCCCGTGGATGTCCCGCATGAACACCTCGGGGTCGCGCGCCTCCTTCAGGTTCTCGATGGCGAAGGACGCGGCCTCCTCGATCACGTCGAGGTCGCCGGCGAGCGCCGCCCGCAGGGCCTGGAGGTCCGGCCCGTCCGGCACGAACTCGAACTCGTCGGTGTGCCGGATATCGAGGATGTAGTCGACCAGGTTGAGCATGTCGATGCTCTGCGACCGCAGCTTCGCGCAGCGGATCAGCACCCGGCGCTGTTTCTCGATGTCGGCGATGTTGGGCGGGGTCGGCCCCAGTGCGATCACGTAAGGTGCCAGCGTCACCGTGTACGACCGCGGCTCGGCGCGCACGCTCGCGGTCCACTCGTCCATCGCCTTGTAGAGCTGGTTCACCAGCTCCACCGGGTCTCCGCTGCGCGGCTGGGTGGTGAAGGTGCCGCCGTCGTGGAGGATGAACGCCTCGGCCCGCGCCTCCGCGTTGCGCATCGCCTCCGAGATGCGGATCCGCACCTCGGCCGAGACCGTCACCCCGTAACTTCCCTCCAGTGCGGCGTTGAGCGACATCTTGGACTGCACGCTCTTGGTGTCGATCCGTACGACCCCGAAGAACCGGCCGCCCGTGCCGATACCGCGCACGAAGTACTCGCCGAACTGCTCCTCCAGCGGCTTCCCCCGCTCCACCAGCTTCGCCGCCGCCTCCGACAGCACCGGCGAGTCCATCTGTTCGAAGGCGAAGGTTCGCGAGTTCGACACCATCACGGTGAGGGAGCTCGACTGGACCCGGCACCGCTTGGAGAAGTCGAGTGAGGCGGAGCCGCTGAAGAGGCCGATGCCTGCCGAGACATCCGCTCCCACGCCGAGTTCCGACTCCAGATCCTGTGTCGTCTCGATGCGCCGGAAGGTGAAGGAGCCGCTCTCGCCGCCGCCGACCTGCGGCGGGGTCACCGTACCTGTTGCACCGAGGGCCATGGGGCTGCCGCTCGCCATCGACACCCCGATGCCGATGTCGTATCCGTCGCGCATCGGAACCGTTTCCTGCTTCATCACCACGGCGAATCCTCCGTCCGGCTGTGGGGTCCGGCGGGCCTGGGAGAGCTGTCGGGCCGGCGGTTCGCGGGCCCGTCCGGCCCGCCGGTCTGCTCTCGGCCCGGCCGGGACGGCAGCCAGGGGCCCGGGCTGACACACCGGTGCGGCGGCTGTCGAGGGTGGCCCGGAGAATGACGGCCCCGTCCCGCGTCCCGCGGGGTCCGGACCGTGGCCACCCCCCCCGAATCCGAGCCGGGCGCCGCGCCCCACCGACCCGTGCTGCATAGGCCGACCGGACCCTCCGGCGACTCCGGTGGCCGTCGGCCGCCGGGGCGGGACTCCGGCTTCCATTGTCCACCCGGGTGCCGAAAGTCGCATGTCAGAGCGGCAGTTGCCCCGGGCGCCCAAGTGTCGGCGACCATGGATCCGCGTGCATCGTGAGCAGGGCAGGGAGTCGGGTGAACCGCCAGGTAGCGACGACACGACAAGCCGTCACTCAGCCCGGGCCGGGCGGTTCGGTCTCCTCGCGCGTCTTTTCGTCGAGACGGCGGGAGTACGGCGGTCCGCCCGTGTCCGGCGGTCCGGCGGGGCCCGGGCGGCCCCCTCCCGCAGCCGGCGTCTTCTGCGTCGCCACGGCGCTCGCCGCGGTCGGCAACGCGTCCGTCACCGTACACCGGCCACCTGGTCCGGAATCAAGGTATGGGGGGCGGACCGGGTACGGAGCGGCGGCTGCGCTTGTGGTCGTGTACGGACACCGATGTCGAGCGCGCTCGTCGGCGTGCCGGCGTAGATGCCGCCGCCCACTGCGGCGCCCTCCGCCGTCGAAGGACGCGTCCCATCACACGACGGTGGCGCTGCGCCGTTCGAGAAGGACCACATCCCGCCACAAGCCGTGGTGAAGACCGATGCGCTCACGGGTGCCGATCACCCGGAAGCCCATCCTCCGGTGGAGGGCGAGGCTGGCCTCGTTCTCGGGGAAGACGCCGGACTGGATCGTCCAGATGCCCGCGGCCTCGGTCGAGGCGATGAGCCGGGCCAGCAGCGCGCGGGCCACGCCCCGGCCGCGGGCGGCGGGATGGACGTACACCGAGTGCTCGACGACTCCGGCGTATGCGCAGCGGTCGGAGACGGCCGACACCGCGACCCAGCCGAGCACTCGGGCGTCGCGGTCGCCGGCGACCCCCACGGCGCCGGCGGCGCTCGGGATGTCGTCGCTCGGGACGTCGGCGACTCCCGCGGTGGCGGCAGCGCCGGCGGTCCCGGCGTCCGCCCGGTGCGCGGCCGGCGCCGCAGCGAAGTCGCCCAGAGCGACGAACCGATGCTCCGTCAGTCTGGCCGCGTCGAACTCGGCCCAGGTGGGAGCGCGGGTCTCGAAGGTGGCGTCGCCCTCTTCGATGCCCAGCCGGTAGACGGCGAGCACCTGCTCCGCATGCGCGGCTGTCATCGGAACGACGTTCACGGCCGCATCCCCTCCCACAAGTCCCACAAGTCCCACAAGTCCCACGGATCCCGCACATTCCTCGGGTCCCTCGGGTCCCGCACATTCCTCGGGTCCCTCGGGTCCCGCACATTCCTCAGGTTCCTCAGGACCCTCACGTCCTCTGATCGTGTGAGTCCCCGAGTCCCTTGGAGTCCCTGAGTCTCCGCAGCGTACGGACACCATCATGCGGCCGGGTCCCGGGCTCCCGTGGAAGGGGTGCCCGAGCAGCAGCAGGAGGGTCGAAAGGCGGCGGCATACGCCCGTGCCTCGGCGGGAGAGGGAGGCTCGGCGAGGCTAGGCGATCCGCTTGAGCGTCGCATAGACGACGAGATTGCCGAGGTAGCCCGTCCTCTTGGTGTAGCCCCCGCCGCACGTGATCACCCGCAACTGGGGAACGGTGGCGCCGGCGTACACCTTGTGGCTGGGGAAGGAGTGCTTCGCATACACCTCGACGGCGTCCACGGAGAAGTGCGCTGTGCGCCCGTCGAGCCGGGTGACCTGGATCGCACTGCCCTTGGTGAGTGCTCCGAGCCGGTAGAAGACGGCGCGGCCGGTGGGGGTGTCGACATGGCCGGCCACGACGGCCGCACCGACCTCACCCGGCGCGGGTCCCCTGGAGTACCAGCCCGCGAGCTGCGCCTTGTCGACCGGAGGCACCTCCAGCACGCCGTTCTTGCCCAGTGCGAGGTTCATCAACGGGGTGTCCACCCCGATGGCCGGGATACGCAGCCGCACCGGCACGGAACGCGACCGGGTACCCGGTGCCGCCTTGGCCGTCCTTCCGGGGCTCGGGGCGGCGAGAAGGGCCGGGACTGCCGGCCGGTGGGAGAGCGTCGCACCCGGCGACGGCGCGGTGAAGGCCTGGGCGGCGGACGGCTGGGGAGCCGTCTCGCCGCGCAGCCCGTGAACCAGCAGGCCGATGCCGACCAGCAGCATGACGCCGAAGATCCTGCTCGACGTGAAGAGGGAGGAGTACCTGCGTCCCATAGCGGTCCGGGCTCCGGTCTCGATTACGGAGTTGGCGGGTCCCGTTGGCTGGTGCCGGGGGACGCTCAGGCCGCCGAACCGCTGCCGTGCCGGCGCCGCAGGGTGAGGAGACCGCCTGCCGTCGCGGTGAGGACGAGTGCGGCTCCGATGGCCAACTCCGTGCCGTTCATCCCGCCGCCGCCGCCGAACCCACCGCTCACCGCGCCGTTCGGGCGGCCGGCGACCTCGAATTCGGAGTTGACGCGCACTCCGGGAGGACACTTGACCGTGATGTCGTACGTACCCTCCTTGGCGTTGTCGGGAACGGTGAACGTGCCCTCCAGCTCCCCCGCGCGGCCGCTCTCGACCAGGTTGATCTGACCCCCGATCTCCGCCTGCCCCTTGGCGTAGGTCGCCGCCGGGTCGCAGACCCCCTCCGTACTGACGGTGATGGTCGAGCCGGGGTAACCCACCTCGGGACTGACCGTGACCTCGGACCCTTCGGCGACTGCCGCGGGAGCCGAAGTGCCGAGTGCGGCCAAGGCCAGGGCACTGCCGGCGAGAAGACGTGCGGTACGCATTTTCACCACCCTCCGAGTGGCGCGGGCCAGGACTCGGTGTCCCGACGATGACGCCGCGCTTCAGGGGGAAAGGCAACCAGCTCTTGTGATCAAACGACCGCAGCGAAATGACCCGGCGATTCCGCGCCGATTTCGTGTCGCGGCATTCCCACAGGTCGCGGCGGCCGCAATACGCTCAAGGGCGGAATCTCGAAACGGCCCGGCGAACGGGTGGCGACACGCGGGTCGCCCGCACCACCGGGCGTGTCGCGTCGGCCTGCCGGGGCGACCGAGGACCGGCCGAGGCCGTTTCCGGCCCGGCGGGCGACCGGCAGATGACGGGTCCGGAACACCGTGATCGCCGATCCCCGGGTGACGGTCTCGGGCGTGCAGAAGGCGGGCCTGGACCGTTGCCCCTCGGCGGAGGGAGGGGCACGGTCCAGGCCCACCAGGACACGCAGAACGTCTCCGACGCGCCCGAGGCGGACGACGGTCCGGTCTCCTCCGCGCCGCCTGCGACGCGGACCGGGGAGGAGTGCGGCGACCGGGCGGTCACCCTGGCGTACGAGGACGTGGGCACGGTTCCGCATGACGCTTTCCGGACTCTCCGACATGTGATCGTCATGCCGCGAGGGGCGTGCTGATGTTGCCGGAACCGGGTCGACGTATATTCACTGCCGTATCCGCTGTGGATCACGTGGCCGGGCTTCCCGGCCACCGTCGTGCCGACGGCGTCGGCGACGCCTTCGGCGTTGGTGGTCGGCCGTGCCGCAGCCGGCAACCTCGCGGCCGGCGAGGTCCAGCCGGAGCCGGGGCGCAGCCGGCCCTCGGCGGAGGCAGGCAGGCGATACCGACTGGTGGAGAACGTGGTTCGCTTCGCGGGGTTCTTTCGGCAGCTCGAGCCGGATGGTCTTGCCGTGTTCGGTGACGACATATCGGCGGCTGTTGCGGCCGGTCCCAACTACCGGGTCCAGGACGCCGTCCGCTACCTGCGGTCAGGACATCCCGTTCTGGACGTCGCGGACTCCTCTCCGGACATCGTCGACGGCAGTTCCCGTGTGACGGGAGCCTCGTCCGTTCTCACCGATGGCGATTGGGTGTGGCGCTGGGATCTCGCTCACTATGTGGAGCGGCACAACGTGGCGCTGCCCGAACCTCTTGCCGCACAGATGCGGGCGTGCTCCTATCGAGTGCCGGCCGTTCCCCACGAGGAACTTGTGGCCATCAGCCATGTGGTCAACGAATCCCTCGGGTTCAAGCCCAGTACCGGCTCGGGTCCCCGTATTCGACGGGCCGAGTGACACGCGAAGCCGCTGAGAGCTGAGGCCTCCCGCGGAGTGTCGCCATGCGAGGACAGGGCCGGAATCGGCTCGCCGGCGATACCTCGGGCGAGCAACAGGCCTATCGCCCCTCTCGGCGGTGGACAGACCCATCGACGCGGCCGACTCCGCCGCGCCTGCCACCGGGTGGTCAATCGTCCGTGGCATCCCAGCCGATGGAGGGCGCCGAAGAACGGACGCCGAGGGAGCTCGGACAGCCCGTCACGATCGCGCCCTGCTCGCCACCCAGGAAGCCGCCCGCCCCACGATCACCAACCGCGTCACCGACATCGCCCCGCTCAGACGCCTCCAGTGAGCTTCGGCTGACCGTCACCGCCGGGCCCGCCGACCTGACCATCGGCAGGCCGACAATACTCAGGCCGCCGAGCGCAGTTGCTCCAGTTCGCCGCTGATCGCATCCCGCAGCACGTCATGCTGCGGACCGAGCATGAACCGCTCGTCGCTCCACCGCTCACGCGGATAGAGCCACACCGGAGCACCCACCACATCGGTCGGCTCCCACTCGAACCGCGGCCAGACATGCGCATGCAAGTACGGGTCCGTGTTCCCCAGGATCTCCAGGTTGACCCGCCGGAAAGCCGGGTCCAGCCGCCGACAGACACGCTCGACCGCTTCGCCGAGCTGGTCCATGTCGGACAGGAACGACAGCCGCTTCGCCCTCGGCAGGTCCGACAGCCGCTGCACATCCGGCTCGTCCACGAGCAGGACCGAGTAGCCAGGCAGGAACTGCACGTCCCCGATCACCGCGAACCCCGACGTCAGCCGTCGCAGCACAGTCGGGTTCTCACCCCTCAGCGCAGTCCCGATCCGGTCCCTCCGCCAGTCACCAGTCATGGCCGAAACCTACATTCTGGTGATCAAGGACCGCTCTTCGATCCCCATCCTCCTCACACAGTTCAAAGAACATGCAAGTGAGGCGAGGAGCGACCCCGGCCGTTTTCGAAGATCCCCATCAGCACGGGCTGCGCCATACGCACAAGACCCCCATGAGAGAAAGAGAAGCGGGGACCCCGCCGAAGCTCATGAACGCATGGGCCACGAGGACGGTTCCGTCCAGTCCCGCTATGACCACATCACGTCCCGGATGGCGGTCGACGCTGATGATCGGGCTCACCGGGATGTGGGAGGAAGCGTTGGACGCACGCCGGGCGATGTGCCACGGCTCGCCCGCGGCGGCCCTCGACGCGCAGCTGAAGGCTCGTCGGGTAGGCACTGGTTTGGAGGCGAATTCCAAGATCTCCTCCAGGATTTCCCCCAGAGAGGCCTTTGACAAGCAAGTCAGGCCCCACGCTCATCCCTCAGCGTCGGGCCTAACCTGCTGTTTCGGCTGTCGGGGTGGCGGGATTTGAACCCACGACCTCTTCGTCCCGAAGCAACTTGGGTGGGGGTGCTGCCTTGGGCTGATCTGGCTCTCACCTGGAGCAACGGTCCACAGGCGTCCGCGGTTGTCCGCCGCTGTTCGTCTGCGTTGTCACGCAGTTAGACACGCACTGGGGATACGGACCTCCCGAAGACGCACTGCGCCGTTTCGACGAGGGGCCTGCTGCTTGCGTCAGATGGCTGTGTCATCAGGGTGTGGGAAACCGTGCTGCCCACGGGTCGCCGTCCGCGTACCGTCGGTCTGGACCGTGGGGGTGGAAGTCTGTGTTGTACGCACACGAGGTGATCCTGAACGAACTCGCTCAGGGACTCAGACCTGTGGATGAGGGCGTTGAGTGGTTCCAGGGCCTCTCGGAGGGTGACCAACGTAAGGTCCTGCACGCACTGGTGCTGTTCTGCGGGCAGGCCCGCGCCTGCGAAAAGGACGTGCCAGAGAGCATCGCGCGTTCCGGCATCCGCCCTACTCACACGCCGGCGGTGATGCTCACGAAGTGGCGCTTCGGAATGGAAGCACTTCCGGCCTGCGAACTAATCAAGTCCTTCCGCCTACTCGTCGCCCTCTTCAGCATCGCCGACACACGCAGGCGGACGCTGCACTGCGCCAGCGGATGTGGTCACGCGTGGCACAACCTGCCGGATCCGCCACGCGCCGCAACCTGATATGTCTTCTTGCCCTGGGTCTTGCCGGGGATCTTGGTTAGCTGGGTTTTGCTGGTCAGGGGCGGTGGAATCGTGCGCCTGGTGGTCGTCGTTGGTCGTCCTTGGCCACTGATGAGCGGCCTCGGACGGCCCAGAGACGGCCCAGCTCCTCGGTCTGGGTGGGCGGCCCGCCAGCCTCAGCGCGAGGGGCGCCTCTTCGGGGGAACCGGGCCCGGGATCACATCCTTGCCCAGGTGTTCCTTGATCAGGTACTTGAGTTCCGGCCCTTCGATGAGCTGGAGCCGGCCATGTTGGCGGGCAAAGTCGTGGCTGGCCCTACCGAACCACGATGTGGTGATCAGGACCCCCTTGGCGGCCCGCTTGTGCTCGACCACTCCGGCGAGCGCCTGGACGGACTCAACGCTGACGAGCTTGCTGTAGCGCTTCGCCTGAATGATGCACTCGCCGTTGAAGACGGGGTCTTTGCTGACGGCCACCGCGTCAACGCCCTCGTCTTTGGATGCCTGGGTGTTCCAGGCCTCCATGCCGATCGCCTCGAACAGTTGGCGAATCAGGTGCTCGAACTCGGTGGGCGTCAGCTTCACCAGCACGGGCCTGCTGTCGAGGCCAGCGACTACATCCATGCTGTCCATGAGCCGGTACTTCGACAGGTCGAACTCGACTATGGGGCGAATCGGTTCGAGATCGTAGGGGTTGGGCGACACCAGAGCGTTAAGCCCCCTGAGGCATTGCGCTGGATCAACCTGACTGAGACGGAGCTTCCCGAACTGCTCCCTGCTGGCACTGAGCGTCACCAGACAGGGTGAGACCTCCTGACCGGTAGCCCGGTCGATGGTTTTCACATGGCCGTTCAGGATCACGCCATTGACGACCCGGTCCGGATCGCTCGTCAGGACTTCGTGCACTGTCCTTAGAGCGACTTGGGCCAGGACGGAGGCGTAGATCTCCTTGCGCTCCCTTTCGGGACGAGGCAGCACGGTCGTCTCGTCTCGGTTCTTCACGTACCGGTAGCCCCGCGCGGTGGGAACGATCGACTCAGGCGGCAAGTGGATCTCAACGAGTACGTCACCGGTGGCAGGGCGAAAGGCGATTCGATGCTCGTGGGGGAAGCCCACTGGGTACACCGATGCGTCCAGAACAGCCCCTAGATGAGCCTCGACCGCCGCGGGATCCCCGGCTCTGTACGCCTCGCGCTCCTCATCCAACTTCGTGTTAAAGGTCGCCACCTCGTCAAGGGCTTGCGCTTCGGCCTGGCGGTGCTCGGCACGCTTCCGCTCCAGCGTTGCCAGCCGCTTCTCCTCGGCTCGCCTGTGGCGCTCTTGTGCCTCGCTGAACCGCACACGCGCCTCGGCAACCTCAGCTTCATAGCGCTTCCTGCCAAGACCCAGGACAGCAGTCAGACCGCCGGGTTCCGATGGTGCGAACTCCTCCCAGCGCGGGGAAGGCTCCGGACGAGACCAAGGACGCTCGTCTAGCGCTCTCGGCGTGTGAGTCCTCCGCCGGCGCTCAAACGTCGTGGGCGGATCGCCAACCAACGCGTCACGGAGCAACTGCCCAAGCTGCTCGACCTCGTGCTCGACTCCGATCGTGCGAACCCGCGCCTGCTCGGCCTGCTGCTCCTGATAGGCAGTCTTCCGCTCTCGTTCCTGCCGCTTGCTGGCCGTCACAGCGGCCTTGCGTTCCCGCTCCGATTGTCGCGCCCGTTGCTCCTGGGCACGTCGTAACGCCTGCTGCTGCTGATAGTCGTTGCCTCGGCCGCTGTCCCGTTGCGCCACCTGTCCATCCCTCCCCTGGCCCTATTCCGCCACAGGGCTGCATTCCCTTTCCACCTCGCAGAATCACGCAGGGCAGGGACGTCCCCTCACCCGACCGCACGGTGCATCGTGGACTCAAGCGGTCTGCACCTCACCCCACGACAGTCAGCCACGACGGTGGGTTTGCCGACCGACCAGGCGCGCGTGGGCCTCGCCGCACCCCCTGCCCTCAGCCACGCTGTCGAGGTGTCGTCGACCAGAGGAAGCGAAGAAGGCCGGCCCGTGAGCACACTGCCTGAGCCATCAGCTTGGGAATCACCGCGTTTAGGGGCCTCGGCTGCGGCCTGGCCAGCGTGAACGGGCGCAAGTGCTAAACCGGGGGCTCTTCCTGGCGCGCGCTGTTGTCCGTGGTTTACCGACCGGTCGGGCACGGATCGGGCACGAGCGGTGAGCATCGCTTCGGAAGTTCGATTGCTGCTTTGGGATGGCCTAGGGATGGCCCCGAGACGATCATTCGACAGATGTCGTCCACTCGTCGAGCCTGATCTTCACCTGGTGGTTGTGCTCGACGTGCCAGATCACCTCACCCTCGACGCGGGCCCCGACAGTAGGCAGCTCCATTCCATGCGGCATCGCCGTGATCTCGGCCAGCGCTACGGCGTTCGGGGAACGGTCAAGGCGAACGAAGACACCGAAGGGCTGCCGCCCGATGACCTCTCCAGCGATGCGGGCGCCTACGGGCAGAGCCGCGACAGTCGTCGCCCAGCTCCGCAGAACCGCGTCCGCTGTCGGCACTTCAGGGCCCGTGGGCCACACGTACTCGTCCATAGGTAGATCATGACTGTCCGATACCGCGATTGCTGCCTTGTAAGCCTTGCGTCGATCACGAGCTGGTTTCGGCTGGTCAAGCGACGTACAACGGCACCGGGTCTGTCCTGTCCGTCAGGACCCTGCCGCACCCCGATTGACCGTGGTTGACCGGTCGATCTGGCACGGATCTGGCACGACGCCTCCGACTACGAGGTGATGGGCAACTCCCGAGCGCGTGCGCGGGCATCAGACCTGATCTTGCTGAGGGTGGCGTGGAATCCGTTGTGCCGGTTCTGATCCAGATTCAGCGGCACGTCGAGCTTTGCTATCAGATCCGACTCCATGGTCCAGGGCTCCTCGTGCTCCAGCCAGCACACTTGCGCGTGCTCTGCCATCCACTCCGTGAGGGAGGCTTCTCCGGCACGGCCGAACGTCATTCGACCACCGCTGCCAACACGACGCAGCTCCAACCCGAGGAGGCAGCCCAGGGTCAGTCGTAGCGTCGAGCCAGCAGCGTTGCCCCGGAAGTGGTACCGCACCCTCTTCCGCAGGTTCTGAGTACTTGGCCGGTTGGACATGTGCCGCGGAGCGATACCGACGTAGAGCAGCTGTCCGGCAACCAGACCCGGAGCCGGGGCCTCGTCAAAGTGCCAGCCGTAGACGCCGGCAGCGGCAGGAACCGGGCACGGACGCGTCAACACTTCGGCCGCTGACCACAACCGCGTTGGACTGCTGAGAGCAAAGTCCACTGACGCCTCCCCCAAAGCCGATCTCCTGTGGGCAGGCTACATCCCTGTACAGACACCTCAAAAGCATCGAGGCGTCCCTGCTTCCGCCACCAGCCGGGCCCTTAGACGTTGTTTCAGTTGGTGAGTCGGCGGTAGCTGATGAGGGCTGCGGCTATGCCGACGAAGGCCAGGAAGTGCTCGGCCTTGCGCTCGTAACGGCGGTGCAGACGTCGGCATCCGGCCAGCCAGGAGACCGTCCTCTCGACGACCCAGCGGTGTCGGCCGAGCCGCGTGGACGACTCGATGCCCTTGCGGGCGATGCGGTGGCGGATGCGACGCTTACGAAGCCATTTCCGCAGGTGGTCGTAGTCGTAGCCCTTGTCGGCGTGGAGCTTGGCCGGACGTCGGCGGCGCGGGCCGCGGCGGGAGCGGATGGGCGGGATCCCGCGCACGAGCGGCTCCAGGCCGAGGCTGTCGTGCATGTTGGCGCCGGAGATGCCCAGCGACAGCGGCACGCCGTTTCGGTCGGTGATCAGGTGTATTTTCGATCCCGGCTTGCCGCGGTCGGTCGGATTCGGTCCGGTCAGTGGCCCCCTTTTGCCGCCCGGACGCTGACGGAGTCGATCGCGCACCGCGACCAATCCAGCTCGCCCCGGGCGCCGAGTTCGTCGAGGATGACGCGGTGCAGCCTGGCCCAGACCCGGTCCCGGCTCCACTGGGTGAAGCGGCGGTAGACGGTGGGCCAGGCCGGCCCGAACACTGGTGGCAGCTGCCGCCAGGTGCAGCCCGAGGTGGCCACGAAGATGATCGCCGCCAGGCACTCGCGGTCACCGGCCCTCCGTTTGCCGCCGCCCTGGGGGCGTATGACCTCTGTCGGCGGCACCACCCGCCGAAACAGCGTCCACAGCTCGTCCGGTACCAACCGCTCCACCAGATCCGTCATGCACGGCTCAACGAGCGATCACGCCATCAGAAACGGCCTCTTAGAAGGCGCACTGACGGTTTGCCCTCGCGAGGCATCTGAGCTGCACAGCCGTGCCGGCTACCGAGTGCTCGCCGAAGAGTCTCGACACGTATTCGACAGGGCACCCAGACCATGTCGACGTCCTCGGGCATGCGAACGAACCTGCCTGTCCTGACAGTGCTACATGCAAGACTGTCTCCCTGCTTCATCATTGGGGGACCGATGGACGAGACAGGCCGAGTAGTCGTTGCCGCTGGGCGTCTGGCACTCAAACCGCGAGGCCCTCGGTGGGCCCATGCCTCACTGTGTGTCCTGGACGCTGTCTTCTCTATAAACGCCCACTACGAACGACACACCGTCCCAACCTGCTACCGCTACGCGGCCTGGTGCGGCATTTCAGTTCCGCTGTCAGGTAGCGCGCAGCTCCCCGTCCCCGACGAGCAACCGCTTCAGGACTTCGTTACACACATCCAGACCCACGGCGAAGCAGCCTTCTCTTCCGAGGTCTTGGAGAACAAGCAGCGAACACGGGCAAACCGCGATGCTCCACTGAAGGCGGAGGCTGCCCGTCAGTACGCCGAGATCCTGGTATCTCACGGCATCGCAACCCTTGACGATGCCAACGCGCTACTCGCTGACGTGGACAAGCTGAACGCCGTTGAGCGTAACCTCGCGGGGGTTGCTGGCCATGGCTCCGGCGCACGTCTCGCCTACCTGTGGATGCTCTTGGGAGACGACAGCCGCATCAAGCCGGACCGTATGGTTCTCCGATGGCTGCAATCAGTGCTGCAGCGCACGGTGACCACGGCCGAAGCGATCGCACTCATCGCTGAGGCTGCGGCACGCCTGGGGTGTACACCGTGGGAACTGGACCACGCGATCTGGGAAAGCCAACGGAACACCTGACCTCAGCGAGTACGTGGGCATCTCTGTGAGGTCCCCACTCGCAGCCATTCGCACCCGGCTCCGGAGGCCCCGTGCGTCTCGCATTAGTCCTGTTCAGGGGCGGGCGATGACTTTTGCGCGCCGCCGCCGTGCACGAATAGGCCGCGAGTCGAAGAGGCGGCTACTCCGGCAGGATTTCTTCCGGGCGCCGGTTCGTAACTGCGGTCTCTCGCACAGGCCGGTCTGCTTACGCTAAGTGAGGAGTCGTGACACTTGTGCCATCAGACCGGCTCCAGGCCCGTCGTGTCCCAGGCGGAGGCTTGACGCACTGCCGCAAGCGTTCGGGTGCACCCATCTTGGCGTATTGAAGCCCAGCCTCTAGCGTCATTGTCAGAGGCGCCTGCTTCACTTGGTCTCCGAACACCACGAGGGAGCACCCATGACGACCATGATCCGCACGACGCATGCGGAGCTCGAAGCTCAACGGGAACGCCTGCTCGCAGAGGTGCATATGACCTTCGAAGAGCTTCGTGATCGCGTCGAGAGCTACAGCCTGAGCAGCGACGAGCTCGACGTCTGGCACACCATTGAGGGCATCGACTACCTTCTCAACGGTGACTGCTGAGGAAGCTACGCTCGATGGCAAGGCGGCTGAGTTCGCCGACACGCTGACAGACCTTACGCGGGGAGTTCTCGGTCAAGACTCCCCGCGTTTCTCTGCCCTGAACGTCGGCAATCGCATCAGAGTTGCACCTCTGGCTGCGGACGGCCGAAGCAAGCGTATCCCCATCAAGATCGATGGAGTGAGGTGCCTCAACCTGCACGTTCAGCACTTCTGCTGCTGGGATGGCCCGAACATGTACCTCGCTGCCGATCGTGCTGACGTGCACGTCTTCTTCGAAGGCGTACAAGATCCGCTGCTGCGCTTCGAGTACCTGCGGCACTCGAAGAACCCCCCAGGGGCTCACCTCCAGGTGCACGCTCACCGAGACGAGATGGCCTACCTTCTTCGCTTGGCCGAAAGGAAGAAGGGCAGGCCAGCGGCGATGATGCGCAAGGGGAAGCTGCCCCGCCTGTCGGAGATGCATCTGCCCGTTGGCGGCCATCGGCTCAGGCCAGCGCTCGAAGACGTGCTGCTGCTGCTCGTCCGTGAGTTCGCCATCGATGTCGAGGATGACTGGGAAGCGGTCCTTGATCGGCACCTTCGGAAGTGGCGGATACTCCAACTCAAGTCAGCGGTTCGTGACGCTCACGAGTCCGCAGCAGAGACGCTGCGAGAGTTGGGCTATTCGGTCGAGCCACCCAAGGAGATGGAGCCTCAGCGGGTGGAGTCTCGGCTCTACTGGCCCTGACCTTCCCGGGGATGTCGGTGGCCGGCGCCACGGTGGGTCCAACTACTCTCCACCACCCGAGAGCAACGGTGTCTTCTGATCCGTAGCTCTAGCCGGATCGGTCAGTGACGTTCATACCGTTCGCTCCGTGGCCCCCGGGGGCGCTACTGGCCGTGGACGGTTGCTGTGACTCGCCTGAAGCCGGGCCACCTCCACCTCAAGGTTGGAGGAGATCTTTTTCAGCACGTGCGGCGCGTAGGTAATGACATCGTCGAACGTAGAGTCGATAGATACCGGCTCACCGCGACCGCCGTGATACTTGTTTAGGTGATTCGCGATTACTCGGCGATCTTCAACTGGTAGAGCTCGAAAAGGATCGCGTGCCTGGTGGTCGTGGGCATTCGAGAGATGAATGAACCTGCATCCAAAATCGTACACATTCCGAGCCCAGCCGTGCAGACTCTCCGCGTGGTCGACCATGTCGCGATCTGAGACGATCTTCAACTTTCCGTTGGCGGTCGCGATTCTCCAACGCTCGCCGGAGACAGACGATGCGACGAGCTGTGCGCGGACTGAGATTGGCTGCGCGAGCAGATAGATGACCCGGATCATCGAATCAAGCTCCTGCCGCAGAATGCCAACGGCGGTGGACCGCCAGCCACACTGCGCCGCGACAGACATGACCTCTTGGTGCTCGCGTGACCGCTCGCGGATCTGCCTGCAGAAGACGTCGAGATCTTGATCGGATGCTGTGTCCACGGCGAGATACTAAGCGTTGTCCCGTAAATGATCTACGGTGTGTTCGCTGACCTGCTTGTTCCTTCGTCACTCGGCGAGGGTGAAGTTGTGCAGGCGGGCGATGCCGAGCATGGCGTGGTGGACGCCGTCGCCTCTGAGGCGGCAGTCGCGGAGGATCTTCCAGGTCTTCATCCGGGCGAAGGCGTGCTCGACGCGGGCACGGACTTTGCGGTGCGAGGTGTTGTGTTCCTCTTTCCATGCCTCGAGTTCGCTCTGGCCGGGTTCGCGGCGGTGCGGGATGATCAGGCCGGTGCCCCGGTAGCCCGCCGTCCGCGATGACTGTGGTCTTGCCGACGGCGGCCTTCGCGCCGGACATCTCCCACGCCTTGCAGTCGTTGCGGTTGCCGGGCAGCGGGCGGCCGACCGCGACGACCAGCCGGGTGTCCGCGTCGATGACGACCTGGTGGTTGGTGGAGTACCGGTAGTTCTTCGACTGTTCGGCAATGCTGTGGTCGCGGGTGGGGACCAGGGTGCCGTCGACGATCAGCACGGCGTCCTTGCGGAACCGTTTGCGTTGCTGGAGGGCGAGCGATGGCCCGAGGTGGTCGATGATGCGGTCGGCCGCGGACTTCGACACCCCGAAGAGCGGCGCCAGTTGCCGCAGGGTCAGGTTCGTCCGCCAGTAGGCGGCGACCAGCAGCACGCGATCCTCCAGCGGCAGACTCCACGGCCGGCCCTTGCGCACCGGATCTGCACCCTCGCGCCGGAGCGCGGTGATCAGCTTGCTGAACTGACGCGGGCTCAACCCGCTGAACGGGGCTATCCAGGAGGGCTGCGACGCCGTGATCACACCAGACACGGCAAGATCATCTCACCCCTGACCAGCAGTTACGGGACAGGTCTTAGTCCGTGAACGGACTGCGTCGCTCTTCAACAGCCGGGCCACCCCGGGCGATTGGATCGACTCTTCCTCGTGCCCTCAACGGCTTGCAGTATTGCTGGCAACAGACCCCCTCGATGCGAACTACGGGCGGGGCGGTCGCTGAGGTCTGCTGGGCTGGCCGCTCGGCTCCGCGGGTGCGTTGGAGGTTAGCTACGTCACTGTGGTTGCTGTACTCCACTGCTGTACAGAAGAGTCGCTGCCCACCGCCCTCGTCGCTCGACTCCCGTCCTGGGGCAGGTCGCCTTAGACTCCACGTCAGACATCATCCGTGGGGGGGACCATGGCCACCGAGGTCCAGGCGCCGGTGCCGAGCAGGCCACGACGACGGCTCATGATCGGAGGCGTCATCCTGACCGCTGCCCTGTTCACCGGACAGACCGTGGTGATCATTGCTCAGCAACAGCAGATCGCAGACTTGCAGACTCGAGTCGGCGAACCTGGGCCCCAAGGCCCGCCGGGACCACAGGGACTTCCTGGTCCCCGCGGTCTGACGGGTCCGGCTGGGAAGGACGGTAAGGACGGACGTGCCGCGCCCCCCGATGTCGATCCGGCGACCGATGAGCTCAGCAACGGTCGCACGCTACAGATGACGCAGCTCGAAGCGCGGGCTTACTGCACTGAACTCGCCGGTAAGGCGTGGCCCGAGTCGAAGAGCGGAGATCCGACGCTGGACGAGCTGACCGGCTCGTACACCGCGACGCAGCGCGAGAAGGCCTTCAAGCAGTGCATGACAGATGAGGGCTGGCCCCAGCCGTAGCCGGGTTCGCTTAGAACGCAGACATCTGCTTTGTAAGCCTGGCGCCGACCTCAACGCGGTCCTACCAGGTCAGCAGGCTACTTGTCTCCCCAAGCCCTGCCCTGCTGCTCCCGCTGCGCCTCCTCGTCCGCGCGCGCCTTCCTCTCCGCCATCTCTTGCGCGTGCTTGTCCGCAGCCTCCTGTTCTTCCTGGGCCCTCCGGGCGGCTTCCTCCTGTGCATGCTTCTGAGCGTTGAAGATTTCCTGGGGATCCGACATGACGGACTCCTTTCACCTCTTCCCTAAAGGCTCCATCATCTAGGCATAAGAGGTCAATTGATCACAGAATGATTGAAGCGTCACCCAGCTCTAGGGTTCTGTCTGCTGCCCAGGAGCCGAACAAGTGACGTGGGGCCCTCCTGCCCTGGGGCCTCCCCGGCGACCAACGTTGTGACCTGCGGCTTAGCCGTCGATGGGTGTCAACGTTGGTCGCCCCTAGCTGCCCTAGGACGGCCTGATCACGGCCAAAGGGCTGCGCCAGGATCGTGCCGTCCACCCTTGTGGGGCATGCCAGGGAATCGGCGATCCGCGATTATCTGCGCCGGATCGGCAAAATCACGTACTCGGTGGTGGTGTCCTAGCAAGAATGATCAATATGGATGCAGGGTGGGCGGCAGTACTGGGAGCGACTGTCGGCGCAATGGGTACGGGAGGAGCCGCAGTCACTGCGGCGTTGCTGGCGCGCTCTCAAGTGCGCATACAGGTCCGGGCAGAGCATCAGCGAGCACTGCGTGATCCAAGGAAGAGCGCGTACGTCACGTTCGCGGAGCTCTGGAAGAGCAGGCATGACCTCGTGGCCCGGGCTTGGATAGAACTCTGTTTGGCGGCCGACAATCCAGGGTCCTCAGAGTTTGCGAACATGATCGAAATGGTTTCCCAGCTCCGTGAAGAGGCGTTGGCGGCGTCAGTATCCCTTGATCATGCTCAAGCTGTTGTATACGTCGAAGGTCCGAGAGACGTCACTTCCGCCTCGATCGAGGCTACCGGCGCGCTGCTAGACCTGCTGGCTGCCTTGCACGAGGCATTTGTGGCTGTCCAGAACGGTGAGACTTTGGCTGATCGGACGACTGCTTACGAGGAAGCAAGCTCC
The DNA here is from genome assembly GCF_003097515.1 of Streptomyces tirandamycinicus. Taxonomy (NCBI): domain Bacteria; kingdom Bacillati; phylum Actinomycetota; class Actinomycetes; order Kitasatosporales; family Streptomycetaceae; genus Streptomyces; species Streptomyces tirandamycinicus. The sequence goes on from NZ_CP029188.1 coordinate 3,648,462, forward strand.
GCAGCGAATGCGAAGTATCTCAGCTTCCTTTACGCGGCCTCCGACGCTCTTGGTGGTGACGTGCTGCAGTGAGCAGTGCGAGGTCGGCGTAGCGGCTTTGGGCTGGAGCTGCCATGGGGCGAGAGATCGGGGGCCCGTAAGCTTCCCGCGACTCGGGCAGTCTCTGGACCTGCCCGCTAAAGCCCGATGTGGGCCCCCGGTCTTCGAGGCTCGCCCCATGGTGGCTGCGTAAAGCCGCGGAGCCGACCGCCCCAGCCACGTGCCGGCCGTCTTCTCTATGTCTGCTCGCGCCGCGCGCGTCCGGCGGCCGGGCGGAGCGGGGCGGAGACAGGAGCGTCGCCCGGCGCCAAGCCGGGCGCGCGGCGAGCGGAGCGAGCCCTTGAACCCGTGAAGAAGATTGTTACTCAGCGGCTATGGGGATGAGCCACAGTGGCGCGTCGTACTGTTCCGGCCGGCTGTTGATGAGGAGTCGTCGTAGGTCGTCGCGCTGGGAGCCGCTGAGGTTCAGGGCCTCGGTGATACGGCGGAACGTCGTGTGGGTGATGCTGCGGGCGCGGGCTTCGGCCTCGAACTGGTCGAGCTGGGGCCAGATTGCGGACGGGTCCAGAGCCGCGGGCTGCTGATCTTTCAGCCACAGGGCCTTGTTGCGTTCGTAGTCGATTTCCGAGTAGCCGCAGATTTCCCGGCTGTAGGCCTCGGCCTCGTCCAGGTGCTCGGTCGCCATGATGGCTCGGGCCAACTGGTTACGGCTGACGGCGTCGTCCAGGTCGACCTCGTGCACCGTGGGGCTGTCGTCCGTGAGCGGTACGGGGAGCCCCGCGTCCCGGATCTCGCAGATGCCTCGCGCACCCCTGGCCGTCGCCGCGAGGACCCCGGTCGCTTCAGACGGGTGCCACTCCAGAACCGGGCTGATCGTCTCCGCTTCGCTGGCAGTGAAGGTGTGGACGACGGAGCCCAGCATGTCGCTAAGATCGGCCGGCAGAAGCTCGCCGTCCAAGCCTGGCCCCGCGACCAGCAGTCGGACGGGCGCGTTCACCTGGCAGCAGGCTGCCAGGGCGAGGGCGTCGGCGAGTGGGCTCCTCAGTGTCGGCTCGTCGCCGCGAGCGAGGATGTCGCCGCCCACGTCCAGAAGATCGATCGACTCGGGCTCCAAGTGGCTCACCAGATCCTCAAGTTGATGGGTGAGTCCCTCGGCTCCCTGGTAGGGGTCGAGCAGCGCGAAGGTGTGGGGGAGATCCGCCGCCAGTCGAGGGAGAGTGGAACCTGCTGGTGCGATCGGCCGGGCCTGCGCCGGCACTCTCCACACGGCCGGGGTGAGGCGCTCCAGGCCGGTGAAGTCGGCGGGGCGCCGCGGACCTGGTAGCGGGTCGATCAGGAGGCGATCCCATGCGTACGTGACGATCACCGCTTGGTCCTGGTCGCCGTAGAGGGCGGCGTGGAGCATGGCGGCGGCGACTGCGTCGCCCCCTCCTCCTGCTGCGACGATCAACCGCGTCATGCGATCAGACTACGGGTTCGCGGGTTGGCCACTCACCCTATAGTGGCCAAAGGCCATAGCCACTTGGACAAGGAGGGGAGATGCCTCAGATCGAAGAGGCTCAACCGAAGTATCTCCAGATCGCTCACCACATCCGTGATCAGATCCTTCGGGGCGACCTGCGGCCGGGTGACGAGGTCCCTTCGGAACGGCAGCTCGCTGCGGACTGGAAGGTGTCCCGGCCCACGGCCGCGCGGTCCCTGGAGGCGCTGAGTCATCAGGGACTGGTCGAGAAGCGTCAGGGCTCGGGGACGTACGTGCGCAGTCTCGAAGTGAACCGACGGGCGCGGGAGTTGTACGGGCGTGCCCGGCAGACCGGGAAGATCTACACGCCCGGCGAGTACGCGGTGATCACTTCCGCCGGCTGGCTGGAGGCTCCGGACCACGTCGCCGAGGCGCTGGGCCTGGTGAAGGATCGTCGAGCCGTGCACCGCCGGCGCGTGACGAACAACCAGGACGGCCCGATCACGTTGTCCACCTCGTGGTTCGCGCCGGACATCGGCCGGCGGGCGCCCAAGCTCACGGATCCCGAGCGGATCCAGGAAGGGACGCTGATGTACGTGGAGCGGATGACGGGGCGTCAAGGCAGCTATGCGGAGGATCGCATGTGCGCTCGGGGCGCCACCGACGAGGAGGCGGCCGACCTGCGGCTGGAGCCGGGATCCGCGGTCCTCATCGTCCATCACGTCGTCTTCGACCTCCAGGACCGCCCCCTGGAGTTCGCCGAAGCCACCTACCCGCCGCACCGCTGGGCCTTCGAGCAGGGCTACCCACTGACCTGACCCCTCGCCAATTGCGCCGAACCGCTTGCGTCTTCGAAGTGGCTAATGCCACTATCCAGAAAGTGGCTAAGGCCACTTGGAGGAGAAGGAGGCACGACGTGGTGAGTCGGCGGCCGGAGCCGGATGCGCGGTTAGCTTGCCGGGGGTGTCGGGGGCGTGGCTGGAAGCGCGTCGGCTCCCGGACGGTGCTGGCGCTCTCCACGGCCAATGACCGCGACCGTGCCATGTCGAAGCGGCGCTGCCTCGACTGCGACGGCAGCGGCAAGGAGTGAGCACACATGGCCTACACGATCGACCGCTACCCCTGCCAGGACTCGCCGCGGCTCGGCGCGATGACCCTGCATCCGGAACCCCAGTCGGTGCCCCGCGCCCGGCGCTGGTTCCGGAAGTTCATCGCTCCGTACAACCCGGCCTGCTCCGTCGACGACTGCACTCTGATGATCTCGGAGTTGGTGACCAACGCCATCCTGTACGGGCAGGCGGACGACCCCTGGCTGGTGCGGGTCGAGTGGTACCGCGAGGGAACCGCGCTCCGCGTCGACGTGCACAACCCGGGCTTCCCCGTGAACGTGCGGGTGCGGCACCCCGAAGCGAACGACGCTCACGGGCGGGGGCTGCTCCTGGTCGACTCCATCGCCGACTCCTGGCGCTCCGGTCCCAGCCGGCACGGCGGCACGGTCGTCTCCTTCGTGGTCGCCGATGCCTGGCCGGCGTAACGGGACGGTCCACCCCTTCTACTGCCGGTGTGAAAGTGTCGCTAGGCTGGTTGACCAGTTGACTTGGCCAATCTCGACAGGCGGCGCTCGTGACCTATGAAGTGGAGCCACCGAAGTACCTGCGCCTTGCGCAGACGCTTCAGCGTCGCATCGAAGACGGCACGTACGCGCCCGGCACCCGAGTGCCCAGCGAGAACCAGCTGGTGCAGACGTTCGGAATGTCCCGTCCGACCGTCGTCCGGGCCCTGGAGCTCCTGAAGCGGGACGGCTGGCTGGAGTCCCGGCAGGGATACGGGACGACCGTCCGGGGCCGCCCGGAAGTCGTCGAGCAGAAGGACCGGCGGGGGCGTGGGGCGCTTGAGCGCGACGAGTCGCACGCCGCGGGCCGCCTGATCGAAGTCGGGCATGTGCCTGTCCCACCGCGAGTCGCCTCGGCGCTCGGCCTGCCGAAGAGGACCGAGGTCCTCCTGCGCCGCTTCCTGGTGGAAGAGGACGGCGAGGCGGTGGAACTGGTCTCGTCGTACTTCCCCGCCGACCTGGCGGAAGGCACTGAGCTGGGGTCCGGCGAACCCCTGGGCGAGAGTGCGCGCGAACACCTCGAAGCCCGGAAGAAGATCCGCTTCGACCATGTCGTCGAGCGTGTGTCCGCTCGGCTGCCCGACGCGGGTGAGGCCGTCGTACTGGATCTGCCGGACGGTGTTCCCGTGCTGAGCGTGCTGGTCGTGGCGTGCGACGCGTCGGGCCGGTCGTTGCAGGTCTCAGAGCTTCTGCTGCCGGCTGACCGGCAGGAACTCGAAGACACGTACCGCCTGAACTGACCCCGGTCGAGAGCGAGTTGCCGGCGATTGCGACTTGACAAGTCAACCTGTCATCCCTAGCTTCGAACTTGCTAAGTCAACCTGTCAGGTAGATGGGTTGATGGACTCTCAGAAGGAGCAATCCCTGTGCGTGTGATCCGTGTTGATGCCTCGACCGCCACCATCCTGCTCACCGAGGCTCCGGCGCCGAAGGTGCGTGACCGGCAGACCGGTGAGATCGCCAAGGACGCGGTGTCCGGTGAGGTGCTGATGACCGTCGGCGTCGTCTACATCGACGAGGGCGAGTCGTCGCTGATCCAGGTAGCGGTCCCGGAGAGCGGCGTGACCGAGGGCCTGACCGTCGGCGCCCCGGTGTCCCTTCCGGGCCTGGTGGCACGACCGTGGCAGAGCGTGTTCAACGGCCAGGAGCGCCACGGCATCGCCTACCGGGCGACCGCCGTCGCGCCGGGAGCCTTCCCCATGGCCGAAGCGGGCTGATCGCCGTGACGGACCTGGTGACGTGGGCCGAGCTGGGCGGTTCGCTCGCTGCGATAGGCGGCGCCGCCTACGTCCGGCACGTCTACCCGGCGGCGTACTGGTCCATGGTCGGGTTGCCGCTCGCGGTGGCCCGGCTGCTGGCCTCGTACTCCTCGACCATGGACGCCTGCGGCCTGACCGTCGAGCCGCCCCGGTGGCGGGCGCTGGCCGTCCGGGCGACCACCCGGCGTGAGGTCCGGCCGGTGCATCCGCGTCGGGGCGTCATCCGGCCCACGACGACCGGACTGCGTATGCGGCTGCGATTGGCTCCCGGCCAGGAGCCGGCGGACGTGGCGGCCTCCGCGGAACGCCTCCGGCACGCCTGGGGCGTCCACGCCGTGTATGTGCGGGACGTCAAGCCCGGGGTCGTCGAACTGCGGCTCGTCGGCTTCGACGTACTGCGGAAGGTACGGATGCCCCGTCGGCTCGACGGCGGCCCGCTGCAGATCCCGGTGGCGTTACGGGAGGACGCGACCGCGTTCGTACGCGACTACCGGACCGTGCCGCATGAGCTGGTCCTGGGCGCCACGCTCTCGGGCAAGTCCATGTACCTACGGAACCTGCTGACCGGTCTGGCTGCCCAGCCGGTGGTCCTGGTCGGGATCGACTGCAAGCGCGGGGTCGAACTGGCGCCCTTCGCGCCCCGGCTCTCCGCTCTGGCGACCGACCCGGATCAGGCGGCCGAACTGCTTCCCGCGCTGGTGAAGGAGATGGAAGACCGGTACGACCTGATCAAGGCCCGGCAGGGCATCGCACCCGGCACGCCCGAGGAGCTGATCACCTCGGACATCTGGGGCCTGCCGGAAGGCGAACGCCCGTCCCCGATCGCGCTGTTCATCGACGAGGTGGCCGAACTCTTTCTCGTCGCCACCAGAAAGGAGGAGGAACGGCGGGACGAGATGGTCACCCAGCTCATCCGGCTCGCCCAACTGGGCCGGGCCGCCGGAATCTACCTCGAAGTCTGCGGACAGCGCTTCGGCGCCGAGCTGGGCAAGGGCGCGACCATGCTCCGGGCACAGCTCACCGGCCGCGTCTGCCACCGCGTGAACGACGAAGCCTCCGCGAAGATGGCGCTCGGCGACATCGCCCCGGAAGCCGTCCTCGCGGCCTGCGCCATCGCACCCGAACTGCCCGGCCTCGCCGTCGTCGGCGACACCTCCGGCGGCTGGTCCCGCATCCGCACCTCCTATCTCTCGCTCGCCGACGCCGCGGCCATCTGCCGCGCCACGGCTGACCTCGCCCCCGACGTACCGGCGCTCGATCCCTTCCGCCCATACCTAGCGCCGATGCCGGTCGAGGCGTCCGGGCCCGCGGCCGCTCCTCGCCCGGTCACCGAATAGGCGCACCCGCCCATGGCCGGCACGGCCGTTCCGTGCCACACCCCTACCCCTCTACCCCTCCATGCCCAAAACCGGAAGGAGCTGTCCTGTGCGTGCCCTGCCCGTCCGTATCGACGCCGTACTCGTCCAGGCACTGATCGCCGCCGCGCTGTCCTTTGCCCACCTGCACGACCTGGCGCTGGCTGCGGGCAGGACGGCTGGAAGGCCTGGGCCTACCCGGTCTCCGTCGACCTGCTGCTGGTCGCGGCCTGGCGGCGGCTCCGCTCCGGTGAGGCGAAAGCGGCCGGGTGGTGCTGGTTCCTCGTCGCCCTGACCGCCTCGCTCGGCGCCAACGTCGCCACGGCCGGGCTGCTCGACCTCGGCGACGTACCCGACTGGCTGCGGATCCTCGTCGCGGGCTGGCCCGCGGTCGCCTTCCTGGGAGGGACGCTCCTCGCTCACGGAGCAACCGCAGATGCCCGAACGGACGAGCACGAGTCGGCCCCGGCGCCGGACGCGTCCGAAGAACCGATCCCGGTAGCCGAGTTGCCCGCCGCAGGGTCGACATCGGCTCCGCCCTCCACGCCCTCGGTGCCGCCGGCTCTCGTCACGCTCGCGCGCAAGATCGCCGACGAGCACCGCGCCCGGACCGGAACACCCATCGACACCTCGACCCTTCGCGCCCGGCTCGGCGTCCCGCTGCCCCTCGCCGAAGCCATCTCCACCCACCTGACCTGACCCGGAGGACATCCCCTCGTGCGCCCGTCCACGCTCCGCGCGCTCAAGCGCGCCGCAGAGCTGACCCGACAGAACCGCCTCACCGAAGCCGTGCTCATCGCCGAGCCCGTGATCCTCACCGCCGACAGCTACGAGGGCGACGAGATCTTGCGCTGGCTCGCCGACCACGTCACCGACTTCACCGGCGAAGACCCGAAGGAGACCCGCCGTTGACCACCATCCGCCGCTTCCGCCGCGTCGTCCGCATCGGACCCGTACAGGTCGCCACCTACTACGACGGCCGGGGCCGGGAGAAGCACACGGCCGCCTGCACGGCCCCGCGATGCGGCTTCGCCACGGTCTACGACAGCCGCGCCGCCGCCGAGCTGGCCGCCCGTACCCACCGCTGCGCCGTTCGCTGAAGGAGCTCCCGTGACCGTCTCGCTGCCGCTCGTCGTCGTCCTGGGCGTCATCGCCTGGGCCGCGATCAAGTTCCTCGGCGTCCGGCTCTGGATCGCCGTGGTGATCGCCCTGTTCGGCTTCTGGCTCTCCTACACCTTCCTCGCCCCCGCCATCGAGTCCGGCACCCGTACCGGTGTCGACGTCGTCAACGGCAACCACGAGTGACAAGGAGGACCACCGTGTTCCGCCCCAAACTGCCCGACATTCCGACTCCGCCTCCGACGGCCGCGCCTCAGCAGACGCAGCCTCCGGCCGCCGCGGGTGGCCGTCCGGTCGCCCCGTACCTGGGCGTCGGTGCCGGCGCGGTCGCCGCCGTGGTCGTCGTCGGAGTCGTGCTCACCGCGCTCCTGGCGGCGGTTGCCGTTTCGGCCGTGTCCGTGGCCATCGCTGCCGTGGTCCTGCGCTCCCTCGTCACCGGCGCGCACAAGCGCTGACCGGCCGCCGGGGCGGCAAACGCCGCCAAGCATCCCGCCGCCCCGCCGGCCGCCTCCCAACCGTCGCAACAGCCGAAAGGAATTCCCATCATCACCCGGCAGACTCCGCCCCCGCTGGCGGAACTCTCCACGTTGGCCTCTCTCGGCACCCTGCCCGAGTTGGCCCGCCAGCTGTCCGGCCTGGGCGGTTGCACCCGCCCCGTACGTCTCGACGGCCACCGCACCGAGCTCGCGGTGGACCGGACGACGGGCGAGATCGGCCGCGTCCTGCACCACCTGGACTCGTCGGCCCTGCCCGCCGGTCAGCTCCTCGTCCGCTGCAACAACCGCCGTGCCACCCGGTGCGCGGCTTGCGCCGATGCCTACCGCCGCGACACCTACCACCTGATCACCGCCGGGCTCCGCGGCGGCAAGGGCACTCCCGAACAGGTCTCCACCCACCCGCGCGTCTTCGCCACCTTCACCGCTCCCGGCTTCGGCCCGGTCCACAACCGTCCCTCCAGCGGCCGGCACTGCCGCTGCGGCGTCCGGCACGACGACGCAGACACCGCCCTGGGCACGCCCCTCGACCCCGACACCTACGACTACGAAGCGGCCGTGCTGTGGAACGCGCACGCCGGTGCCCTGTGGCGGCGCTTCACGATCTACCTCCGCCGGGAGGTCGCCAAGCGCGTCGGCCTCACACAGCGGGCGTTCCGGGACCACGCCCGGATCTCCTTCGCGAAGGTGGCCGAGTACCAGAAGCGCGGCGCGGTGCACTTCCACGCCGTGATCCGCCTCGACGGCCCGGAGGGCGGTGACTCACCGGCCCCCACCTGGGCCACCGCCGAGCTGCTGACCGATGCCATACGGGCCGCGGCGGCCGCCGCTCGCGTCAACGGTCCGACGGTCGACGGCCGGTCGCACACCTTCGTCTTCGGCCGACAGCTCGACGTCCGCACGATCCGCACCGCCGACTTCGACGGCGGCCAGGAGCTGACCGAGCGAGCCGTGGCGGCGTACATCGCCAAGTACGCCACCAAGGGCGCCGAGACGGCGACCGGCACCCTGGACCGGCCGTTGAAGTTCCTCGCCGAGCTGGCCCAAGCCCAGATCACCGACCACGCCCGGCGCATGATCCGCACCGCCTGGGCCCTCGGCGCCCGTCCCGCACTGGCAGACCTCCGGCTGCGGGCCTGGGCCCACATGCTCGGCTTCCGCGGCCACTTCTCCACCAAGTCCCGCCGCTACTCCACCACCCTCGGCGCGCTCCGCGACGCCCGCGCCGAATGGCGCCGTGCCCAAGCGGCCCCGCCGGTCCTGCAGGACGGCGAAACCACGCTCGTCCTCGCGCACTGGGTCTTCGCCGGCACCGGCCTGTCCCGCGGCGAAGCCTGGCTCGCCGCATCCCTCGAACCCGCCCCCGGAACGGAAGGAGAACCAACCCATGCGTGACGAGGAGTTGTTGACCGTGGCCGATGTCATGGCACGGCTCAAAGTCGGCCGGTCGACGGTCTACGACCTGATCCGCACCCGGCGTCTGCCCTCCGTCGCCATCGGCCGGTGCCGGCGCATTCCGGCATCCGCCCTCGGGGACTTCATCGCCGCACAGATGAGGCGGGCCGCCTGATGACCAAGCGCCGTAGCCGCGGTGACGGCGGCCTGCACTGGGACGAGAAGAGACAACGCTGGATTGCCACGGCGAACCTCGGCTTCGATCCGAGCGGCAAGCGCATCGTCAAGCGGGGGAGTGGCAGGACCAAGACGGAGGCGAAGAACAAGCTCAAGGAGGTACTGCGGGACCACGAAGACGGCTTGGCGATCGCGCCCACCAACTACACGGTCAAGGACGCGGTGACGGACTGGCTCACCTACGGCCTGACGGGCCTCGATCTCAGCACCGTCGAAACGTCCACTCTTCTGAGCCGGAAGCACGTGATTCCGTCGCTCGGTGCTCGGAAGCTCCGTGATCTCAGCGCGGAAGACGTTGATCGCTGGCTCGCCGTCAAGGCCAAGACGCTCAGCACCCGGACCCTCCAGGCGATCCACTCGTGCCTGAACCGGGCCGTAAAGCGGGCCATGGCGCGGGACAAGGTGAAGCGCAACGTCGTCGAGCTGTGCTCGGTGCCCCAGGGCCGGGCGGGTCGCCCGTCGAAGGCGCTCACGTTCGTCCAGGCAGAAGCCGTGCTCAAGGGCGCGGAGGGGACCTCGATGTACGCCTACATCGTCGTCGCGCTGCTGACCGGCGCCCGTACCGAGGAGCTTCGGGCCCTCACCTGGGATCACGTCTTCCTGACGGGCCGGCCGGACTTCGATCCTGCCCAGCCTCCGCACATCGCCGTCTGGCGCTCGGTCCGGCGAAGCGGCGACACCAAGACCCGGAAGTCGCGGCGGACGCTCGCTCTACCGGCTCGCTGCGTGGAGGCTCTGTGGCAGCAGTTCGAAGACCAGGGCTGGGATCGTCTGGCCGCCGAAGAGAAGTGGGAGGAACACGGGCTCGTCTTCTCTTCGGCCGTGGGCACGCCGCTCGACGCGGCCAACGTCCGTCGGGCCTTCCGCCAGGCGCTCAAGAACGTCGACGGGATCGACGCAGACGAGTGGACGCCCCGGGAGCTCCGACACAGCTTCGTCTCGCTGCTCTCCGACCGGGGCGTCCCGCTGGAGGAGATCTCCCGGCTCGTCGGGCACTCCGGGACCGCCGTGACCGAGGAGGTCTACCGGAAGCAGATCCGGCCCGTGATCCAGACCGGGGCCGTGGTCATGGACGGGATCTTCGGAGCGCAGGAGCGGCGGCCATAGGCACGCGAAAGCGGTAGTCACTCAGATAGACACGCAGGTCGAAACAAGAAGACCACCTAGGGACGTTCCCAGGTGGTCTACCTGCTGTTTCGGCTGTCGGGGTGGCGGGATTTGAACCCACGACCTCTTCGTCCCGAACGCGATCAGCCGCCCGTGCTACCTCGTGTGGGGGATTTGGGCCTGGTCATTCGCACTGCTCTGTGTCCATGGCCGTCCACGACAGTCCCCAGGTGTTCGGCTCGTTTGGCCCCCTGTTTGGCCCCCCGATTGACCGCCCTTCAGGCGGCAACTGGGCTCAGGTGAAGGCCCGCCGGCCCTCGCTCGGGCTGGTGGTGCATCCCGACACGACTACCCCGCATGCGATACCTGAAGGCCGTTCATTCAATCCTGGCCTTGCCACTCTCCTGACCGGACCGCTCAGCGGTGCGGTCGCCTGCCTCCTGTGTCTTGACATGCTCGGGTTGGCGCCCGAGCCCTACCCAGGCCGAGTAGAGGCTCGACAGTCCGACTGCGAGCGTTGCTACAGACTGAGGTTCGACTCCGAGGGCTACGAGAGCGCTGCCGGTGGTGAGCACTGCCAAGAATGCGATCAGGTCGATTCGCCGTAGGCGCGGGTGCATGCCGTTGTACCTTTCTGCTATGCGGCGGTGGTGAGTGAGGATCAGGCTGCCGCTACCGCTAGGTGTTGCAACAGCTGCAACAGCGTTGCCATCGGGGTGGCAACGCTGAGGGGGTGGAGGCATGGGAGAATTGCTGCCGTTGGCGAGCGATCTTTCTGAAGAAGGGCGAGCATTATCTGAAGCCCTTAGGAGTATTTTTTCTGGTCTCGGTATCTCGGTGCGTCGGTACGCAGCTAGGCGACATCGCGACCCAGGCTCGGTGTCGCGCTTCTTGAACGGCTCACGGATCCCGCCTTGGGAGTTCGTTGCCGATCTGATTAACGACGTCGCGGAGCAGATGGGGAAGGCCCCCACCCCTGACGCGATGAATGTGTTGCGTGAAGTGCACAGGAGCGCCTTGAAAGCAAGTAGCGCACCGATGCATGCAGTTCAACTTCTTGAGGACCAGTTGGCCGAGGCTGACCGCGATGCGCGAGCAACTGCCCTGCAGCAAGAAATGCTGATGGAAGCCCTTCAGGCGCGTCAGCGCCGTATCGCAGACCTGCAAGTTCAGCTCAGCGAGTCCGAATCCTCAAGAATTCGAGAGGGCGCGCGACTAACTAAGGAGCTGGAACTTCAACGGGTGAGGTTTGACGAGCTCGAAGCTGAGCGTGATCAACTCTTGGAGGCGATCCGCCAGCTTGAAGAAGAGCTAGTCGCGGTACAGGCGCGCCACTTGGAGGCAGAGAGCCGGTGCGACCTACTAGAGCAGCGGCTCGCGTCCATGGAAGGCGATTCTGATGCTGACCCTGTGGAAGCTCGGCTTGCGGAGAAGGAGCCGCCCAAGTCGCAAATATTGATCGTGGAATCTGACGCTGCGAACGCAACTGCCTTGAGAGCAACCCTGGAGCCGTTGGATCAGGATCTAGTTTTCGCTTCTACAGGAGGGGAGGCACTCCGCCTTAGTTCGCAAGGCGGCGTCTCCCTGATTATTGTCTCGGTGGAGCTTCAAGGCGAGATGAGTGGATACGAGACTGTTGCTCAAATCAAACTCGTACCGGAATCCAGGGATATTCCGGTCATCTTTCTCACAGACATGGACGGGGGGCATAGCAGCTTTCGTGGCTATGCCGCTGGCGGCGTTGACTATCTAGTTAGACCGGTCGATCCATGGGTGTTGCGTGCGAAGGCTGCCGTCTTTGTCGAACTTCATTGGAAGACGGCCTACATGCGAGAAGCTGAGGGGTTGATTCGAGTGCTCGAAGCGAATTCGAGGGAAAGGGGTAGTTCGTAATTTCGCGAGCTCCCGCCTGTCTCCGATGGTGGCGCAGCTCGTTGTGATCACCGTGGTAGAAAGCCGGGCTTTTCCTGTCCGAGCGCATGCAGTCGGGCGAGGTACTCTCGCGCGGCCGGTTCGGAGGAGTACCGGCGTTTCATTTCGGCGGCAAGCTCACGGCTGGTCATGATGAGCGACGGGACCGACTGCCGGTCGCCTTCGAGGGCCCGTGCACCCATGATCAGTGCCTGTTCCAAGTCACCCTCACGTGCCGCCGTGACGCCCAGCGTGACGCGAGCTTCAGCGTTACGCATTGGCGAGCGGTCAGTGCCGTCGAAGTCCGTTCCTACCCTCAGCACCTCTTCGGCGAGCGTGCGCGCAAGCTTGTCCTCACCAACCAGGCGGTAGCAGTCCATGGCGTAGAAGTCGAACTTGGCGGGGTCCACCACGAAGTGATTGTCCAGGTTCTCGGGGTGCGGCATTCCTTCGAGCATTCGCCGCCCCTTGTCCAAGGCGACCTCGACTTGCCGGCGGTCTCCGAGTCGCGCCCATGCCTTGGCTTCCTGGGCAGCGAGTTGCACGGCCACGCCGTGGTGTGCGGCCGTCTCGGCTCCGGCCTGCGCCGCCGCGATGACGCCGCGGTAGTCGCCAGTCGTGAGGGCGAACCATGCCCGCATCTCGTGCGCCCACCCGGCAACCTCCGCATGGTCAGCCTCGGTCGCGAGCGAGAGCGCAGCCTGTCGCGTCGACTCTGCTGCGTGACGGTCGCCCGTGTCGTACTCGACACATCCGACCAGCAGAGCGAGCCAACCGGACAGAGCGAGTACTTCGCGGTGCTGCGCGAGCGTGAGGCTCTTCTTGTGGAGGTCGACAACACGGCGTAGCCACTGGCGCCCCTCGATGAGGAGCTGTTCGCTCGGCATGAACGGGTACTCCGAAGAAAGCCGGTCCGCCGTGATCCGCAGAGCATCGAGCGTGGCGTTGTCGATGTCCGACCGGTTGAGACGGCTCACGATCTCCAGCGTCTCCATGCCGGACGCTGCCAGGATCTCTGTGTCCCCGTCCCGCCGGGAAGGCGCCGGGAAGAGTGCGTGCGTCACGGTGCCGAAGACGGCTGCGATGATCGGTTGGTAGAAGTCGTTCGGCATCTGGCCTGACTCCCAGCGCTTCCACTGGCGAATCATGCTGTCTTCCGCGGGCAGCTCTGTAGGAGCGTGCCCGCGCAGTGCCCTTACGGCGTCACGCTGCGACCAGTCACGGGCCGCTCGTTCGGCAGCGATGCGCCGCGCCCATGTGGGCCTGTCGTCAGTCATGCGCCCTCCTCCGAGTACCTGCTCCGAGTCTCGCGCGTGAGCCGGGGGGACAGGGAAGGTGACAAAGGGGTGTCACCGGACATGTCCCCTCCTCCGCCCTGCTGTCCCCGGGCTGTCACTTACCTCTCAACTCCCGTTCCACGCATGCTGGTTGCAGATCAGGCACTCGGCGCGGAGCGGCTTTCGAGCGCTTCGAGCCTGCCCCGAAGTTCCGAGACTTGGGAGGTGAGATGTTCGAGCTGACGCAGGACTTCGGGAAGGTCGACACCCGCGTCGGCTTCGCTGCCTTCGGCGGCTTGCTGCGGATCGCGAGCGTAGCTGCCGCGCGACGTGGTCAGGATGAGCCCATCCTCACGGAGGATCGCAAGGGCTCGCTGCACCGTCATTCCCGAGATCTTGAACCGCGTAGCCAAGTCTCGCACGGAACCCACATGGGCCCCCGGCTTGATGTCGCCACACAAGATCTCTTGCCGCAGGATGTCGGCCGCCTGCTCGGACTCCGGTCTGGGGTCGTCTTTCGAGATATCAGCGCTCATCACGCCATCGAGCGTACCCACCCCTAGTACGACCTAGCACGAGGTCTGCGCGGGACTCTTGCGCGATGGCACGTGCTAGTACATGCTGTTACGCATTGGTACGGCGAGCCCGCAAGGGCTTCGCTGGCTGTGTCTGCAAGTGCTTGACCTGCAAGACCGCACGATCAGGAGCCCCGCATCGGACGGGGGGAGGCGACCCGGCGCCTTGTCATTAACCGGAGGGCTTAGACCGAAAGGTCACGTCTCCATACGCCTACTTCGAGGCCGGACAGCTCTACCTGACACGGGAGCGCGGTCGCGATGAAGGAGGCAAGCACTGCCGCCCCGATGGTCGTAGGCCGGGTTCGACTCCCGGCCGGGGCGCTTTCCCCTGCCGCGCTCGCGGCGGGGGTTCTCCCGGAGCAGGCGCCGTCTCACCAACACGCCTGCAGCTGCTCCGGCTCCCCTGTCCCTCCCATCAGGAGCCTTCCATGCGTACCTACATCGGCCGCCACCTGGCCGTCACCACCGATGAGTTCGCGGAACTCGCGCTCGGTACCCCGGTTGAACTGTGGCTGGGTGTCGAGGGCGAGAACGAGCAGGAGCGCGCGGCCCGCCTGGACGCGGCGCGCGACATCCTCGCTGACGATCCGGACCTTCCCGACGACCTGATCCGCATGGCCGCGCAGGTCATCGAGGAGAACCCGGACCTGTTCGACGCCGTCCCGCTGACCCGCCCCATCCGTCGCCGCACGGCGCGCAAGGGGGTGGCGGCATGAGCGACGCGCTGACGCTGGACGATCTGGCCGTGCCGCTGCGCGCGCTGCGCCTGCTGGCCGCGGATTTCGGGCATCTGTCGGCACCGTCGGTGCAGGTGTCCACCGTCTACCCAGAGCGGTTGGAGCTGACGTTCTACGACGACCTGCCGGGCTTCGAGACATGGCGGGAGGCCCTGGGTATCGTCCAGGACGCCGTGACCTACCGCGAGCAGAGCGACGGCCGTACGCGCGTCCTGCGCACGGCCGTCGACTACGCGGGCGCGGTGGTCCGTCTGACGGGCTACGCGGACATCGTCGCCCCGGTGTTGGCCGGGGGTGCGGCATGACGACCGTGCAGACCGTCGAGTCTTCGGCCGTGCCGCCGCTGACCCGCCCGGAAATGGGGCTCGCCGGTATCGGCGCGCTCGCCGCGGCCGGAGTCGGCGCACTCGGTCTGATCTCTTCCTTCGACGCGGTCTCGTCTGCCGCGGCTCGCTGGGGGTTCGGCGAGCCGTGGATGCTGCCGGTCGGTATCGACGTGGCCATCCCGGTGTTCACCGTGGCCAACCTGCTGTTGATCCGCATGGATATGGCGCTTGCGTGGGTGCGGTTCGTGCCCTGGGCGCTCACCCTGATCACCTGCGGGCTGAACGTTGCCGCCGGGCACGGCGTGTGGGCCAAGGTCGCGCACGGCACGATGCCGCTGCTGTGGGTGGTGTTCTCCGAGATCGGCGCGCACATCTACGCCGTGCGGATCGGCGCGGCCACCGGTCGCCGGATGGAGAAGATCCGGTTCTCTCGCTGGCTGCTGGCGTTTCCCTCCACGTTCGCGCTGTGGCGGCGCATGACGCTGTGGGAGGTCACCTCCTACTCCGAGGCACTGGCGCGGGAGAAGGAACGGCAGTTGGCCCGTGCGGACCTGCGCGAGCGCTACGGCCGAAAGTGGCGCTCGAAGACCCCGCGGCGCGAGCGCGTGATGCTGCGCATGGGCGACCTGGCCCCCGCTGCTGAGCAGGAGATGCCCGCACCGCCCCCGGCGGACAATCCGCCGGCACCGGCTGACGCCAAGCCGCGCCCGCGCCGCCGCACCCCGGCCAAGGGCAAGACCAAGGCACAGCGCACCTTCGAGGAGGCGCTGACCGAGGCGCGCACGGTCACCACAGAGTGGACCGAGGCGGAGCTGACCGCGGACCGTCTGCGCACCACGCTTCATGTCTCGCAGGCCAACGCCCGAAAGCTGCGCGAGCAGTTGAAGGCAGAGCGTGCCAACGGCCGTCCGTTGCACTCCGTGGACGACCCGGAGGGCGACGGCACGACGGCTGAGGCTGCCTGATGTTCGCCAAGTGCTTCGACCCGACCGGCGCAAGGCACGGACTGCCCACCTACCCGTGGCGCTACGCCCCCGACGGACTCGCCACCAAACGGCAGCTACGGGCCCGCGGCTTACGGCCCGGTGGGCAGTCCATCGCAGCGCAGATCATGCGCCCGCGCTACCGGCGTGGCCCGCTGGTCGCCTACCTCTACCGCGTAGACCGCGCCAAGCCCGTCCGACCGATGACACCAGGGAAGTGGGCCGCGCTCGCCAAGGCGAACCGGGCCCGCCGCACATGCCCCGCCTGCCGACAGGACGCCGGATACGTCATCCCTACCTCAGTCGGCATGTGCGTGCCCTGCGCCTACCCCGAGGAACAGCGCGCCGCCTGAACACCCCGCACCACGATCCGGCGGGGTCCGTCCGCCCACCTCCTACAGCGACGGCCGGACCCCGCTTTCCTCCCCTTGGAAGGGAATCTCAGTGAAGCACCCCGACGACGAGAACGAACTCTTCAACCGACTCGAAGCCGAGATGTCGGCCGACTCCGGGGGCGAGGTAGTCGACCTCGACAAGGCACGGTCGGCCCGTACGGAGTCGGCCGACCCGACTGCCCGACCCGACTCCGACCCGTCGGCCGACTCCGGCGCGGACCGGTCGGGTACCGAGTCGCCCGACCCGACCGCACCCGTGATGGTCGACCAACCGGCCCCGACCGCCACCGGTCCGGGCTACCTCGGTCGGCTCGCTGGCGCGCACCGCCGGGCGGTCGTTCCCGAGTGGCTGCGGTCGGTGGTGGAGCTGCGGACCGCCACGGCGTGGGTGGCCCGCCACTACGCCCATGCCGCCGGGTATCACGCGCTGCGTGCCCCGGTCTACGCCGCCCGGCTCGCCCTGCAAGCCCCGTCCGGTGCCGCGCGGTTCGTGGGCGGCACGATGCGGTGGGTGGCCGACCGCGAGGGGGAGCCGGTCCGACTCGCCGCGGTCCGGCGTGAGGATGCCGCGGAGTACCTGAAGCTGTCGCGGCAGCGCGACGGACGCGTCCGACTGCGCACCCTCGTGGCGGTGCTCGCGATGTTCGTTGGCTTGGGTGCCGTGCTCGCGATGTACGTGCTTGCTCCCGACTGGCTTCAGGCGGTTTCGGTGGGCGCGGTCGTGATGGCGCTCGGGTTCGCCGGTCAGCAGGCGGATGCCCCGGTCATCCACCGCGCGGTGGAGCTGCCCAAGGCGGTCAAGCTCACCAGTGACATCGTGCTGCGTGCGCTGGGTGCGCTGGGTATCCCGGCCATCAACCAGGCGCAGTCCAAGGGACGCGACGGGTTCGAGTTCACCGCCCCGATCACCCGCGACGGCCCCGGATGGCGGGCGGAGGGCAACCTCCCCTACGGCGTCACGGTGACGGACGTGATCGAGCGTCGCGACCGGCTCGCTTCCGGCCTGCGCCGGCCGCTGGGGTGTGTGTGGCCCGAGGCGGTACCGGATGAGCACACCGGACATCTCGTGCTGTGGGTCGGTGATCAGGACATGTCCAAGGCGAAGCAGCCCAAGTGGCCGCTGCTCAAGTCCGGCAGCGTGGATCTGTTCAAGCCGGTCGCCTACGGCACTGACCAGCGCGGACGCTGGGTCGAAGCCACGCTCATGTACATCGCGGGCGTCATCGGCGCCATCCCGCGCATGGGCAAGACGTTCCTGCTGCGCCTGCTGCTGCTCATCGCCGCTCTCGACCCGCGGGCGGAGCTCCACACCTACGACATGAAGGGCACCGGCGACCTCGACCCGGTCGGCGACGCCGTCTCCCACCGGCACGCCGCGGGCGACGACGACGAGTCCATCACCTACTGCCTGAACGACTTCCGCGCGCTGCGCGAGGAGTTGCGGCGGCGTACCAAGGTGATCCGCTCGCTGCCGCGGGATGTCTGCCCGGAGTCGAAGGTGACCAGCGCGCTTGCCGACAAGCGCTCCCTGGGGCTGCACCCGATCGTGATCGGGGTGGATGAGTGCCAGGTTCTCTTCGAGCACCCCGAGCACGCCAAGGAGTTCGAGGAGATCGCAACCGACCTGGTCAAGCGCGGTCCGGCCACCGGCATCGTGCTGCTGCTCGCCACGCAGCGCCCGGACGCCAAGGCGCTGCCCACCGGCATCAGCGCGAACGCGTCGGCTCGTTGGTGCCTGAAGGTCATGGGTCAGCTCGAAAACGACATGGTGCTTGGCACGTCCGCCTACAAGCGCGGGGTGCGGGCGACCATGTTCGCCTGGGGTGACAAGGGCATTCACTACTTCGTCGGTGAAGGCTCCGACGCCCGGATTGTGCGCTCCGTCTACGTCGACGGCCAGGGTGCCGAAGCCATCGGCGCCCGTGCCCGCCGCTTGCGCGAGGAAGCGGGCACCCTGTCCGGTCATGCGCTCGGCGAGGCATCCGAGCCGGTGACCAGCGCGTATGACCTGCTGCGCGACATCCTCGCCGTGGTGCCGGCCGATGAGCCCAAGGTGTGGTCCGAGACCGTCGTTGCCCGTCTCGCAGAGCTGCGCGAGGAGGTCTACGACGGATGGGACCCCGAGGGACTGGCCGCGGCTCTGAAGCCGCACGGCGTCTCCACGATCCAGGTGGGCCGCCGAGTGAAGGGCAAGGTCGTCAATCGGCGCGGCATCGACCGCTCCCACATCGTCACCACGATTGCGGAGCGTGACGGGAAGCGGGACGCGGGCTGAGGCTCCGGGGCCGCTAGCGCTAGCGGCAACCCCCGCTAACGTTAGCGGCCCCGCTAGCGCCCCAAACTCGCTCTGATCAGGCCGCTAGCGGATAGCGGCCCATCTGCGGAAACCCCTGGAACCCGCCTGGAAGGGCCCGTCATGACCCCTGTCCTGCTCGCTATCACCCTGATTCTTGGCGTAACGCTGTGTTACATCGCCGTGTGCGCTGCTTCCCCGTTCGGCAACTGCCGCAAGTGCAACGGCTGGGGCTTCGCCATGAAGACCGACCGCAAGGGCCGCATGAAGCGCGGCAAGGACTGCCGCCGCTGCAAGGCCACCGGCAAGCGCATACGCGTCGGCCGCTGGCTCTACAACCGCTGGGCCCGCATCTACCGCGCCGGTACCCACACCCCCTGACCGGAAGGCTCCCGATGATCCTCAACATCTCCGCCGTGCTCCTGTTCGGCGCCGCGTCCGCTCTCGCCGTCAAGACCAAGTCCGCCGGAGGGGGCGCCGCCATCGTGCTGTTCCTCTTCGGGTTCTTCGCCGCCGGGACCGGCGCGTACGAGCCCATCCACAACCTCGTGCAGGCGTCCGCCGACGCCATCACCCGACTCGGCAACTGACCGGAGGCCACGACCGTGAACGAATCCACTCGCCTCCCGGCCGCGTACGACACGGCGGCCAGGGGCCTCCACCACCCCACCCCGATCACGCCCGCGCCCACGGCGCCGCTCGTGCCTGTGCGGACCGGCGGAATCCCGGCGGTGGCGAGCGTCGTCCTGCCCGATGGCCGCGTCGTCACCGGCTACGCCATCACCCCCGTGCAGCCCGAGCCGGTCACGCACAAGCCGCCCGTCTCCCGCGCGGCGGTGAACATCGCTCTCGGGGGCGTCGGGTTCGCCGCGGTGTGCGGCGGGATGTTCCTGCTGACCGCGTTCATCACCGCGCTGACCGCGCTCATCACCCAGCTCGTCATCCTCGCCGCCGTCATCTTCGGCGGCTTCATCGCCGTGCAGGTCTTCAGCGCGAGCGGCCACAAGGGCGGGACCACGGTCAACATCCGCAAGGCCGTCTTCAAGCGCAGTCACTTCCACGGCTAGCTACGCCCGAGGCGGGCGCCGTCTCACCACAAGCCTGCGCCCGCCCCGGTTCTCCAGTCCCTCCAAGAGAGCAGGAGATATCCAGCATGACCCAACGAGCGAACTTCGGCGAGGGCCGTCCGGCCCTGGCCACCCCATCGAGCGCGACGGGGGTGACGGCATGAACCGTCACCTCCTGTTCGCCGCCCTGGATGCCGCGGAACGCGGATGGGCCGTCCTCCCGCTGCGTCCCGGCGACAAGCGTCCGGCCCTGCACGGTGAGGACGTCTGCCCCGGCATTGGGGACTGCGCGGGCGGTCACCGCAAGTGGGAAGAGCGCGCCACCATCGACCCGGACCGCATCCGCCGCGCGTGGGGCGACCTGCCGTTCAACGTCGGCATCGCGACCGGCCCGTCCGGGCTGGTCGTCGTCGACCTCGACATGCCCAAGCGGAAGAGCAGTACGGACACGCCTAACGGCGTGACGACCTTCACGGCGCTCTGCGAGCGCGCCGGGCACGCCGTCCCCACCACACGCACGGTGCGGACCGCGAGCGGCGGGGTCCACCTGTACTTCACCGTCCCGCCCGGCGTCCGGCTCGGCAACACGGCCGGACGGCTCGGCAAGCGCATCGACACCCGCGCGTGGGGTGGCTACGTCGTTGCCCCCGGCAGCCTCACCCCCACGGGCGCCTACGCGGTCGTCAACGACATGCCGCCCGCGCCCCTGCCGGAGTGGGTGTACACCAGCCTGACGGCCCGTCAGTCTTCGCGGGCACTAATGCCTACACCGGCGTCCGTGCGGGCGTCCAGCTATGCCGCAGCGGGCTTGAACGCGGAAACCGCGAGCGTTCGAGCGGCCCCCGAGGGCGAGCGCAACGCCACCTTGCTCCGGGCGGCGCGAGCCCTGGGGCGGTTTATCGCGTGGGGCGACCTTCCCAGGGGGCAGGTTGAGGAGGCTCTTCAGTGGGCGGGGGAGCAGGCCGGTCTGTCGCCGCGATCGTGTGAGGCGACCATTCGTAGCGGTCTGAACTGGTCGATTGCCCGCAACGGTCAGCGGAGGGCGGCATGAGTACCCGGCTCCGCCCCCAACTGAAGAGCCTTCCCGCAACTCCCACCGGCCCGCGCGCCGCTGCACAAGCCGCGCTCGCTCCGGCCGTGGGCGAGCCGAAAGGCGCCGCCCGTAAGGGCGTCCCTTCTGCTCTTCGTCCTGACCCGCGCCAGGGAGACGGCAGGAACCCGATCGCGTGGCTGTGCATCTCCGCACCGCGCGGCGCCGTCCCTACGGCCACCTCGAAGTGCCTATGCGGCAGGGACCGCAGCGCCGTTGGTCACGCGAAGGTTCTCGCCCTGATCGAAGACCACACCGCCCACCGCGACGTTTGCCCGCTCCGCATCAACCAGGAAGGGAGGCAGGCGGCATGAGCGCCAACCCGCCGGCACCCGCCATGGACGGCTCCGCACTGCTCGATGAGGTGGAAGCCTTCCACCGCCGCTTCAACATCTTCCCTCTCGAAGCCGCGTACGTCGCCGTGACGCTGTGGGACGCACACGCGCACCTGCTCGACTGCTTCGACTCCACACCGCGGCTCGCGTTCCTGTCGCCGGAGCCGGGTTCGGGCAAGTCCCGCGCGCTGGAGATCGTGGAAACCCTCGTCCCGCAACCCATGGTCGCGGTCAACGCCTCCGCCTCCGCGCTCTTCCGCGCGGTCTCGGGGATGGAGGGACGGCCCACGATCCTGTTTGACGAGATCGACACCGTATTCGGGCCCAAGGCCGGAGAGAACGAACAGCTCCGTGGCTTCCTGAACGCAGGTCACCGCCGCTCCGGCGTCATGTGGCGCTGCGTGGGTGACGGCTCCAACCAGCAGGTACAGGAGTTCCCGTCGTTCTGCGGAGTCGCGGTCGCTGGACTCGGCTCGCTGCCGGACACGATCCTCACGCGCTCGGTCATCGTCCGCATGCGCCGCCGCGCACCGAACGAGCGGGTGGAGCCGTTCCGGCAGCGCATCCACGAGAAGGAGGGGCACGCGCTGCGCGACCGGCTCTCCACGTGGGCGCAGTCCGTGCGCCACCTGGTCGACGGGGTGTTCCCGGCACTGCCGGAGGGCATCAGCGACCGGCCCGCGGACGTGTGGGAACCGCTGCTCGCCATCGCGGACGCGGCGGGCGGCGCGTGGCCGGAGCGGGCCCGCGCCGCGTGCATCGAGCTGGTGAACGCGGCCAAGACCAGCGATAAGGGCAGCGTCGGTATCCGGCTGTTGACCGACCTGCGCGACTACGTGTTCAACGGCATCGACCGTCTGCCCACCGTCGCCATCCTCGACAGGCTGCACAGCCTCGAAGAGGCACCGTGGGCGGACATGAGCGGTAAGCCGCTCGATGCTCGCGGGCTGTCGCGGATGCTGCGGGAGTACATGACCGCGGACAACGCCCCCATCGCGGCCCGCAACATCAAGGCCGGGGGGAGCGTCATGAAGGGCTACTACGCGAGCGATCTGCACGACGCGTGGCAGCGCTACTGCCCACCCCCCGCGGAAAGTGCGCTACTTCCGCTACCTCCGCTACCGGGCAGCTCAGAGGCGGTTTCCGGGTAGCGGCAAGCCGCTCCGCATCCGCTACCGCAACGCCCCATCCGCTACCCGCCCCGCGGCCACGATCCCGGGGCCGGTAGCGGCTCCATCCGCTACCCGCACCCCTATCCGCTACCTCGATCACACCCCTGACCAGGGCGGTAGCGGAGGTAGCGGAAGTAGCGGACCTGACAGGAAGGGGGCCACCGCCCCCGGAACCCTGCCGAGGAGGCACCGCCGCATGACCACGGTTGCTGAACCTGCCGAACAGCTCCTCTACCGCCCCGAAGAGGCCGCCAAGGCTCTCAGGATCGGACGCTCGATGGTCTACGAGGAGATACGCCTCGGACGACTTCAGACCGTCCGCATCGGCCGTCGCCGACTCGTGCCGCCGGAGTACATCGCGCAGTACGTCGAACTCCTTAAGCGCGAGGCAGAGGCCACCGCCTGAACCTCCCATCAGCTCAGTTCCACAGGGCCGCGCCCGTCAGGGCGCGGCCCTGTCCCATGGAGGCACAACAGAACATGACCGAGACTCCGAAGCGCGCCCAAAGGGCTGGCCACGGTGCAGACACGATCTATTGGGACCCCGCCAAGAAGAGCTACGTGGGCGCCGTCTCGCTGGGGTACGCCCCGAACGGCAAGCGCCGTCGACCGAAGGTGTACGGCAAGACGAAGACCGAAGTGCGCCAGAAGATCCGGGACTTGAAGAAGGAGGTGCAGACGGGCGTCAAGGCGCCGGCCAACTACACCGTGGCCGACGCGGTGAACGACTGGTTGGAGCGCGGGCTGAAGGGGCGCGACGAGAAGGGCACCATCGGCAAGAACCGCTCGATGGCGAGCAAGCACCTAATCCCGTTCATCGGCAAGGCCAAGCTGAAGGAACTCAGCGCGGACGACGTGGACGACTGGTTGGACGACAGGGCGGAATTCCTCGCGACTCGAAGCCTGCGTGACCTGCTCGCCGTCCTGCGCCGCTCCATCGCGCACGCTCAGCGCAGGGACAAGGCTGCGCGGAACGTCGCCCTACTCGTCACCGCACCGGAAGGGCGCCCCGGCCGTCCGAGCAAGGCGCTGAACCTGGAGCAGGCGAAGGCCGTGCTCACCGCCGCGCGTCCGTCACGGCTTTATGCCTACCTCGTGCTCTCGCTCCTGAGCGGAGTCCGCACCGAAGAGGCACGGCCCCTCACCTGGGATCACGTCTACCTGGAGACGACGGACGGCATACCGCCGCACGTCGCCGTCTGGCGCTCGGTGCGAAAGCACGGTGAGACGAAGACCCGGAAGAGCCGCCGGACTGTCGCTCTGCCGAAGCAGGTGGTCGAAGTGCTCGAAGAGCACATGCGATGGCAGAAGCAGGAGCGAGCATCGAGGGGGATGGAGTGGAGCCCGACCGGCCGTGTCTTCACGACTCGGAGCGGCGAGCCGCTTGACGCGGCCAACGTCCGGCGAGACTTCAAGGCCATCGTGAAGAAGGCCGGACTGAAGCCTGAGTGGACGCCGCGGGAGCTCCGGCACAGCTTCGTGTCCCTGCTCTCCGATCACGGCATCCCCCTGGAGCGGATCGCGCTCTTGGTCGGTCACAGCAGTCAGGCGACCACAGAGGCGGTCTACCGCAAGCAGCTCCGGCCCGTGATCACGCAGGGTGCCGAAGCGATGGATGACATCTTCGCCGAAGATCAGGAAGTGGAGGCCGCGGAGGGCGACGAAGAGAGCGACGCCGTGGCCTGATCAAATTCGTTTGGCCCCCCGTTTGGCCCCCCGAGCACGACAGAGGCCCATTCGCAATCACGCGAATGGGCCTCTGACCTGTGTCGGGGTGGCGGGATTTGAACCCACGACCTCTTCGTCCCGAACGAAGCGCGCTGCCAAGCTGCGCCACACCCCGATGTCGCTACTGTCGCGGCGACGACGTTTACTTTAGCCCACCGGCGCCCGGAGACGAAATCCGGTTTCCCGGGGTCCTCACCTGGGGCGGAGCGGTGAGAGCGGCCTCGGTCCCCGGCCGGAGGGGAGGAGGGGAGGGGTGGCGCCTCAGCAGTCCCACCCATATCCGAAGTCCCTGGCCCGGTGCCCGTCCGTGCCGGCGTTGCCGGCTGATTCGGCCCGCGCTTCCCCTCAGCCTCCTCACGCTTCCCCTCAGTCCCGCGCCACCAGTGTCAGCAGCGTCGCCTCCGGGGGGCAGGCGAAGCGGACCGGGGTGTAGCGGTTGGTGCCGCAGCCGGCGGAGACGTGCAGGTAGGAGACGAGGCCGTCGGACCTGTGGGTGGACAGGCCCTTCACCCGGTCGGTGTCGATGTCGCAGTTGGTGATCAGGGCGCCGTAGAACGGGATGCACAGCTGGCCGCCGTGGGTGTGGCCCGCGAGGATCAAGGGGTAGCCCTCGGTGGTGAAGGCGTCGAGAGAGCGCAGATAGGGGGCGTGGACGACCGCCATCGAGAAGTCGGCCGTCCGGTCGGGACCGCCGGCGACCTCCTCGTACCGGTCCCGCTTGATGTGCGGATCGTCGACTCCGGTGAAGGCGAGCTCGAGGCCGCCGTCGAGCTTCAGGCGGCCGCGCGCGTTGTTCAGCCCGATCCAGCCCGCCGCGTCGAAGGCGTCCCGGAGGCCCTCCCACGGGTTGTGCACGGCGCCCACCGCCGGGGCGTTGCCGTTGAGCCCGTGGCGGCCCTGGGCCTTCTCGATCAGATAGCGGGCCGGGTTGCGCAGCTTCGGGCCGTAGTAGTCGTTGGAGCCGAAGACGTACACACCCGGGTACTCCATCAGCGGCCCGAGGGCGTCGAGTACCTCGGGCACGCCGTCGGTGTCCGACAGGTTGTCGCCGGTGTTGACGACGAGGTCGGGGCGCAGCCCCGCCAGGGACTGCAGCCAGGCGCGCTTCTTTCGCTGTCCGCAGACCATGTGGATGTCGGAGACCTGCAGCACCCGCAGTGGGCGCATCCCTCTCGGCAGAACCGGGACCGTCACCCGCCGGAGCCGGAAGGAGCGGGCTTCGAACCCGGCCGCGTAGGCGATGCCGGCTGCTCCGAGAGCCGTGACACCGGCACCGATTTTGAGGGGGAGGCCGTAGCGTGCGCGCATGTGCCCATGGTCGCAGACGGCCCGCTCTCCGCATACGGCCCGTCCCCGTCCGTGCCCGGCCCCCCGAGCGGCAGGAGCAGGAGGAGGAGCAGCGCTATCCACACGTAGGCGTTGGCGCCCAGGAACCCGGGCGCACCGCCGTCGTTCCAGCGCCACAACCACACCATGCTGCTGCACAGGATGGCGTAGGTGGCGAGGGCCCAGGTCAGCAGCCTGCGCCGGCGCCGCCCACCCGGCGCCGCCCGCAGCCCCTTGTCGGTGAGTACGGCGAGGGCCGGGATGAGCCAGACGAGGTGGTGCACCCAGGTGACCGGGCTCACCAGGCACGCGGCGATACCCGTCAAGGCGAAGCCGGCGAGCTCGTCACCCGCGGCGACGGCCTGCCGTGCCCGCCGGGCCCACAGCCACATCAGGAGCAGTACGCCGACTGCCCACACGGCGCGGCTGGGCTCGGCGAACGGTTCGGTGAGCCGGGCCAGCATGCCCTGCCAGGACTGGTTGGAGACATAGGAGAGCGAACCGACCCGGTCGGTGTTCCACATCGCCTCGGTCCAGAACGTGCGCGACGCGGTCGGTGCCACCCATGCCGCGAGGAGGGTCGCACCGCTCGCGGTGCCGATGGCGACCCCGGCCGCCCGCCACCGGCGGGTGACCAGCAGGTAGCAGATGAAGATCGCCGGGGTGAGCTTGATCGCGGCGGCGAGGCCGATGCCGAGACCGGCCAGCCGCCCGAGGGACGGGAAGCGTTCCCGCCCGGCGGCCAGCAGCCGGCAGTCGGCGAGGACCAGCGCGAGGAGCAGCAGGTTGACCTGGCCGAAGCTCACGGTGTCCCGGACGGGCTCCAGCAGGGCGAGCATGCAGGCCGCGACGGCGTACGCGAACCATCTGTGGCGGCTCTCCCGGCGGATCGTCGCGGCGAGGCAGACGTGGATGACGACTGCGGCGGCCGCGACGTTCATGAGCTGGCTTATCGCCAGTGCGCTGTGCCAGCCGACGAGGGCCATCGGCAGCATGCACAGCGCCGCGAAGGGCGGATATGTGAAGCCGTAGTGGGTTCCGGGCCTGAGGTAGTCGTAGATCGGGTCGCCGCCGATCCAGTGCTTGACCGCCCCGTAGTAGACGTGCAGGTCGAACCAGTTCCGGTGGAAGGGCACGGTCGCGAGGAAGAAGATCACCACCGCCGCCATGCCGAGGCCCGCCAGGACGCGGCCCCGCGTGGTCGCGGGGATCCTCACGCTGTGCTGCCCACCGGACGGCGCGGGTCCCGCACCGCGCCGTCGCGCGGCGACGGAGGTTCCGCGGGCGAGGGGCCCGTCGGCGGGAGTGTCTCCGGAAGGGGCGCCTTCGGAAGGGGTGCCTCCGGATGCGGAACCCTGTCTGCCGCTCGTGCCGTCAGCCTGTATGCGCACCACAGCGCCAGTACCCCCAGTGTGCTTCCGCCAACTGCGATCAACAGCTGATTATGGTCGGGCGCGAACCCGCTCGGCATCACCGCGAGAGCGAGGAGTCCGCTCAGCAGAGCCGCCGCGCGCCTGGGACGCACCGAACCCGTGGGCGCCGCGGCGGCGATCAGGAACACGCCCCACAAGACGTACCACGGCCGGATCGCGGGGCCAGGACGGCCACCGCGGCCAGGCTGAGTCCGACCGCGTGCACCGGCCGGTGCAGCCGGTGGCGCCTCCAGGACACGAGGACGGCGAGCTCGGTGGCGGTGCGTCCCGCCAAGTGCCAGGCCGGTACGGCGGATTCCGCGAGCCCGCTGCCGGCGCTCCGCAGCGCGGACCCGATGAGGCGGCCGAGGGTCGAGGTCATCGACCAGTTCCCCGGCGACACCGGGGTGTCGAGAGCGGCGGTCCAGCCGTATCCGGTGCCGGCCGGCGCGGTCGCTACGACGGTGGTGGCGGCCGCCACGACGGTGGTGGCTGCTGCCGCGCCGCCGGTGGCGGCGACGGCCCCCAACCGGGGGCGACGGCCGGGCCGGTGCCGGGCCCACAGCAGCGCCACGGCGGGCAGACCCAGCGCCGCCGGTGCCTTGACCAGCGCGGCGAGGGTGACGAGTACGGCACTGACGACCGGCCGCCGGCCGGGCGCCGCGACGAGGCCCGCGCCCAGCAGGCCCAGCATGACCGCGTCGTTGTGGGTGCCGCTCACCAGGTGCAGCAGTACCAGCGGATTGAGTCCGCCGAGCCATACGGCGCCGCGCGGGTCGGCGCCGCAGTGCCGGGCGAGCTCCGGGAGGCACAGCGCCATCAGCGCCACGCCGAGCAGCGCCCAGGCCGCCACCAGCAGCACCAGCCCGAAGTACGCCGCGGTCAGGCCGAGTACGGCCGCTCCCGAGTGCGGTGCCGGCACATCGCCCACGGACAGGGCGCCGACGGCCGTGCCGCCCGCCGCCAGGGCCGCCGACCCCGCGAGCCCCGGCAACTGGCAGCGGCGGGTGTCGAAGGCGACGTGGCGGACCGGCATGCGCGCAGGCTGTCCACGGCCGGTGGCCGTGGGCCGACCTGGGCGCCACTCGGAAACGGCCACGACGTGTCGAGCACCTTGCGGGCGCCGGGCGGGCCGAGGCCGCGGGGGAGAGGACGGTTGGTCGGAGCCGCGCGGCGGCTGCCGTCCCGGACCGCGACGCGATGGCCGGCCGGCCGGCATCCCCGGGTCGCCCCGCGTGGCAGTCCGGCGCGCTCCCGGGAAATGCGCGGGCACGCCGGGGCACCCGCCTGCCACAATCGACGCATGACCACGCTCAAGTCCAAGCTGCAGGAAGACCTCACCGAGGCGATCAGGGCGCGCGACGAGCTGCGCTCCTCGACGCTCCGGCTGACCCTTTCCGCGATCACCAAGGAGGAGGTCGCGGGCAAGGAGGCGCGTGAGCTCTCCGACGACGAGGTCCAGAAGGTGATCGCCAAGGAGGCGAAGAAGCGCCGCGAGGCGGCCGAGGCCTTCGCCCAGGGCGGTCGTGCCGAGCAGGCGGACCGCGAGAAGGCGGAGGGGGCGATCCTCGACGCCTACCTGCCGCAGCAGCTGACGGACGACGAGTTGAACGGCATCGTGACCCAGGCCGTCGAGGAGGCCAGGGCGGCGGGCGCGGAGGGCCCCCGGGCGATGGGCGCGGTCATGAAGATCGTCAACCCGAAGGTGGCGGGCCGCGCCGAGGGCGGCCGGGTGGCCGCGGCCGTCAAGAGGATGCTCGCCGGCTGACGCGGCCCGCCCCGCGCCGGGCATGCGGTCCGCACCACGGCCGCCAACCGCACGGCATCCGCACGGCGACGAACGGCACCACACGGCATCCACACGGCGACTAACGGCATCCGCACGGGATCCGCACGGCGACGAACGGCACCGCTCGCCACCGCGCGGCACGGCTCGGCGGTGAGCGGCGAGAACCCCGGCATGCGTGGTGGACCGGGAGGCCGGGCCTGCTCGGCGCCGGGACGGGACCGTCGTACCGCGTGGGTGCCGGGGTCAGTCCCGGTTCCGGCCTCCGTTCCCGCCGCCGTCCTGGCCGCGGGTGATGTTGCCGCCGAGGAAGTCCGGCGGGAGCGAGATGTCGGGGAACGGGTCCCGGCCGCCGTTCCTGCCGGGCTTGTCGTCGGTGCCACCGCCGTCGTCCCGGCGCCGCTCTTCCTCGTCGTCCTCACCCTCCGACCCGTCGGGCACATGGACCGTGTTGAAGCCCGGGGTCTCCTTGCCCCGCAGGGCTCCCGCCATCGCGTCCTTCCAGATCGGGCCCGGGACCTGGCCGCCGAAGACCTTCCCGTGGTAGCGCCCGCCGATCCGGATGTTGAACATCTTCACCTTCTGGGAGGCGCTGCCGACCCAGACCGCACCGGACAGGTTCGGGGTGTAGCCGACGAACCAGGCGTTCCTGCGCTCGTCCGTGGTACCCGTCTTGCCCGCGTTGTCACGGTCCGTCAGGCCCGCCTGCTGGCCCGTACCGGAGTCGACCACGCCGCGCAGCAGCGTGTTGATGGTGTCCGCGGTGCGCTCCGACATCACCTTGCCGCACTCGGTCTGCGGCACCCTGAGGCTCTTGCCGTCGGCGGTCGTGATCGACTCGATGGCGGTCGGCGTGCAGTGCGTGCCCCGGTTCGCGAACGTCGCGTACGCGTTGGCCATGGTCAGCGGCGAGATGCCGGTCGAGCCGAGGGTCAGCGGCGCCGGGCTGGCCGGGAGCTTGTCCCCGTTGCCCTGCACCACGCCCAGGCGGTCGGTCATCTCCACGACGGGGCAGAGGCCGATGTCTCCTATCATCTGCACGAAGTACGTGTTGACGGACAGCTCCATCGCCTCGCGGAGCGCGTAGGGACCGACTTCCTTCTCGTTCTCGTTCTCCACCGTGTCGCCGCCGCGGTTGCGCCAGGGCCGGTCGGAGCAGCTCGCGATCGAGTCCGGGTACGGCATCTTGTACGGCGCCGGGTACGACTGCGTCGGCGGACGGCCCTGCTCCAGCGCGGCGGCGGCCACGAACGGCTTGAAGGTCGAACCCACCGGGAAGCCGTAGTTGGAGCCGCCCATCCCGGCGTTGACCGAGTAGTTGATCTGGGTCTCGTTCTCGCCGAAGCCGTACGGCTTGGACTGGCCCATGGCGGTGATCCGGCCCGTCCCGGGCTCGACCAGCGTGATCGCCGCCGCGACCTTGTCGTCCTGGTGGACGTGGTTCTTGAGCGACTTCTGGGCGGACTTCTGCGCCTGCGGGTCCAGGGTCGTACGGATCGTCAGGCCGCCCTGGTTCCAGACCTTGGCCCGCTCCTCGCGGGTCTTGCCGAAGACCGGGTCCGTGAGGAAGACCTCGCGCACGTAGTCGCAGAAGAAGCCGGCACCGTCGACGGCGGTGATGCAGCCGTTCTGCGGCTTGCTGACCTTCAGCTCGATCGGTGTCTCCTTGGCCGTGTCGGCCTCGGACTGGGAGATGTCGCCGACGTCGGCCATCCGCTGCAGCACGGTGTTGCGCCGCTTGGTCGCCTCCTCGCCGTCGTTGACGGGGTCGTAGCGGCTGGGCGACTGGACGATGCCGGCGAGCAGCGCGGCCTCCTCCAGCTTCAGGTCCTTCGCGGACTTCGAGAAGTAGCGCTTGGACGCCGCCTCGACGCCGTAGGCCTGCTGCCCGAAGAAGGTGATGTTCAGGTAGTTCTCGAGGATCTTCTTCTTCCCCAGCTCCTCCTCGACCTGGATCGCGAACTTGAGCTCGCGGACCTTGCGGCCGATGGTCTGCTGGGTGGCCTGGGCGACCTTGTCCGGGTCGTCCCCGGCCTCCTCGACGAACACGTTCTTCACGT
The DNA here is from genome assembly GCF_003097515.1 of Streptomyces tirandamycinicus. Lineage (NCBI taxonomy): Bacteria > Bacillati > Actinomycetota > Actinomycetes > Kitasatosporales > Streptomycetaceae > Streptomyces > Streptomyces tirandamycinicus. The sequence continues at coordinate 3,679,017 of NZ_CP029188.1, forward strand.
ACTGCTGGGTGAGGGTCGACGCGCCCTGGGTGACGCCGCCTTCCTGCGCGTTGCGGTTGAGCGCGCGCAGCACACCCTTGAGGTCGATCGCCCCGTGCTCGTAGAAGCGCGCGTCCTCGATGGCCACGATCGCCTTCTGCATGTACGGCGAGATGTCCTTGAGCCGGACCACCGTGCGGTCACGCGAGTAGACGGTGGCGATCTGCCCCCCGTCGGCGTCGAGGATCGTCGTGCGCTGGCTCAGCGGCGGGGTCTTGAGGTTGGCGGGGATCTCGTCGAACCCCTCGACCGTGCCCTTGGCGGCCAGTCCCAGCGCGCCGGCGGCCGGCAGGGCGAGGCCCGCCAGCACGGCTCCCGCGAGCACACTGACTCCGAGGAACTTGGCGGCCTGCTGGGTCCCGGTCAGGCCACCGCCCGATCGCTTCTTCGACATAGGGGCAGCCTACGTTCTCATTCTCCGGACACGCGTATAGGCCTTGGCCTAAGCTGTCCCCAACTGTCACAGCAGTGCGGTTGTGTATCAAGACACCGCGCCATCTCCCCGAGCCTCTCCGCGGTGACGCCCTCCCCGCGACCGACTCCACTTGCCAGCTTATGTGCCGGAATCATTACGTATGCCCTCAGCTCACTCCCCCGGGTGATCTGCCGCTTACGCATAGTCCGTTCGGACCATTCAAGATTGGGCCCGAAGGGGGTGTTGCGCTGTGCCCGCCTTCCGTAACGTCCTCAACTGGCAGCGGTGAATATGCCGCTGCCGCCGTGGGGGAGCCTCGATTCGGGAGAGGACGGCGCCGGCATGGGCTGGGTAACCGACTGGAGTGCGCAGGCAGCTTGCCGCACTACCGATCCGGATGAACTGTTCGTACAAGGAGCGGCGCAGAACAGGGCCAAGGCGGTGTGCACCGGATGCCCGGTGCGGACGGAGTGCCTGGCCGACGCGCTCGACAATCGTGTCGAGTTCGGTGTGTGGGGTGGCATGACCGAGCGGGAGAGGCGCGCACTGCTGCGCAGGCGCCCCACCGTCACCTCCTGGCGTCGCCTGCTGGAAACCGCGCGTACGGAATACGAGCGGAGCACGGGCATTCTGCCCGTGGGCCTCGAGGACGACGAGACCTACGAGACTTTCGCGGCCGTGGGCTGAACCGGTGGCCGGTGCGGCCAGGGCACGCCACCTCGGCGTCTCTCCGTTCGGCTGGGCTCTCCGAGGCCGCCTCGGCGCCTCCTCCGGCCGCTCCGCGGACCCGGCCGTGCCGTCGGGCCGGTGAGTCGTACGGACCGGTGATCGCACGGTGTCGGTGGGGCGGGGCGGGTGGCGTGATGCGTCGGGGACCTGGGCATCTTCCCGGCGGCCTGACGGGCAGGGCTGGCGGTCGCACGGTCATGGTCCGACGGTCGGTCGCACGGTCATGGTCCGACGGTGGCGGTGGCCCGCGAGACGGAACGGTGCGCCGTGACCGCGCCGCCGCGTGGTGCCCTGCCTGTCGCACCGTACGGTCTGCCCCTGCGTGCCGCGGGTCTCCTGGATGCCGTACGGGGTTCACCGGGTCCCTGCGCCGGCCCCACGCCGAGCCGGGCTCCCACCCGTGCGCGCACGAGCTCTGAACGCCCCCCGTTCGCGTGTGAGGGATCACACAGTGGACGGGCGGGCCATGGGCATCCGGCCTCGGGAGGAGGCGTGCGCGCGACCGGCTCGTGCGGTGGGCCGACCGAAAGGGCACCCTGACGACCCCGATCACCACCCCGCCGCTCCACATCACGGGACGGCCGGGTGCCGGCCGGGGCGCCCGACCGGGCGGCCACAGGGCCGAAGCCCTACCCGGCTCCGGCCGGGAGGCCGCCGCTCGCCAACCTGTCCCCGATGGCGCGCAGGCCGGCGAGGTCGTGCACATCACCGGGCAGAGCCGCCACTTCGGTCACCGCCACCTCGGGGTGGAGCGCGGTGAACCGGTCACGCGTGCGCTGCTCTCGGGACAGCACCTGCATGCGTTCGGCATGCAGACGCAGCAGACCGGCGGTCAGTTGTGAGGTCGGGGGCGCCGAAGGCCTACCGGACTCGGAATCGGGCTCAGGCTCGGATTCGGGCTCAGGCTCGGGCTTGGGCTCGTACGGGTACTCGGAATCCGGCTCCACGGCGGAAGGGGTGGGAGAGGACCCCGTGGAGCCACGCTCAGCAGCCTTCCCGGCCCCCTGATCCACAATGCGGCCCTCGTCAAGATTTTCTGCGGCAGCGAGCGCCCGCTCGGCCGAGAGCCGGGCGGCACCGCTGCCGTGCACGCGGTTGAGCACCAGCCCGGCCAGCGGCATCTCCTCCGCCGCCAGCCGCTCCACGAAGTACGCCGCCTCGCGCAGCGCGTCCCGCTCCGGGGCGGCGACCACCAGGAACGCCGTGCCGGGTGCCTGCAGCAGCCGGTAGGTGGCATCGGCGCGGGTGCGGAACCCGCCGAACATCGTGTCCATGGCGGCCACAAAGGTCTGCACGTCACGCAGGAACTGACCGCCCAGCAGCTTCCCCAGCGTGCCGGTCATCATCGACATACCGACGTTCAGGAACTTCATCCCGGCCCGGCCGCCCATCTTGGCGGGGGCCATCAGCAGCCTGATGAACTTGCCGTCCAGGAAGGACCCCAGCCGCTTCGGGGCGTCCAGGAAGTCCAGCGCCGACCGCGACGGGGGAGTGTCCACCACGATGAGGTCCCACTCGTCGCGCGCCCGCAACTGGCCGAGCTTCTCCATCGCCATGTACTCCTGCGTGCCCGCGAAACCGGCAGACAGGGACTGGTAGAAGGGGTTGTCCAGAATGGCCCGGGCCCGCGACGGGTCCGCGTGCGCCTCGACGATCTCGTCGAAGGTGCGCTTCATGTCGAGCATCATGGCGTGCAGCTCGCCGTCGCCCTCGACGCCGTCCACCGGGCGCGGGGTGTTGTCCAGCAGGTCGATCCCCATCGACTGGGCCAGCCGGCGGGCCGGGTCGATGGTGAGCACGACCGCCCGGCGGCCGCGCTCCGCCGCGCGTACCCCGAGGGCGGCGGCGGTCGTCGTCTTGCCGACCCCGCCGGCGCCGCAGCACACGATGATGCGGATTCCCGGGTCGTCGAGCAGGGCATCGATCTCGAGCAGCGGAGTGTCCTGCAGCGTGCTGCCGTGCGTCATCGAGGACGTCATCCCGTCACTCCGGTCACTGCGGTCAGTCGGGTCACTGCGACCACACCGGTCAGCCCGGTCGCTGCGGCCACTGCGGCTACTGAGGTCGCTGGGGTCGGTCCGGTCACTGGGCATTCCCCCCGGCATCGGCTCCGGTGTCCACTCCGAGCTTTCGCAGTTCGGTCGCCAGCTGGTACAGCCCGGCCAGGTCGACCCCCTCGCTCAGCAGGGGGAGTTCGTACGCCGGGAGCTCCAGCGCCTCCAGAGCGGCACGCTGCTCGCGCTCCAGCTCGACGCGCTGGGCGTGCTCGGCGGCCTGCTCCAGCAGCGGTCCGACCAGCCCGGCCGCGCCGCTCACCCCCGCCCCGCTCAGCGACCTGGCGATGTCCTTGCGGCGGCCCGCGGTCCCGGCGCTACGCACCGCCTCCTCGTCGAGGACGTGCGGACGCACCATGTTGACGATCACCGAGCCGGTGGGGAGGTCCGCGGCACGCAGCTCGGCGATGCCGTCCGCGGTCTCCTGGACGGGCATCTCCTCCAGCAGCGTCACCAGGTGCACGGCGGTCTCGGCGGACTTGAGGACGCGCATCACCGCCTGCGCCTGATTATGTATCGGGCCGATCCTGGCGAGGCCCGCGACCTCGTCGTTGACGTTCAGGAAGCGGGTGATGCGGCCGGTCGGAGGGGCGTCCATGACGACGTGGTCGTAGACGTACCGGCCCTGCTTGTCCCGGCGGCGCACGGCCTCGCACGCCTTGCCCGTCAGGAGGACGTCCCGCACACCCGGCGCGATGGTCGTGGCGAAGTCGATCGCGCCGAGCTTCTTCAGGGCCCGGCCCGCCGACCCCAGCTTGTAGAACATCTGGAGGTAGTCGAGGAGGGCCCGCTCGGCGTCGATGGCCAGCGCGTACACCTCACCGCCGCCGGGAGCCACGGCGATCTTGCGTTCCTCGTAGGGCAGCGCCTCCGTCTCGAAGAGCTGCGCGATGCCCTGCCTGCCCTCGACCTCGACGAGGAGGGTGCGCTTTCCCTCGGTCGCGAGGGCGAGCGCGAGGGCCGCGGCGACCGTCGTCTTACCGGTTCCGCCCTTGCCGCTGACGACCTGGAGCCTGCTCACGTCCTGGAGCCTAACCAGTCGGCCCGCAGGCTAAGCGACCCCGGGTCGCCTTTGCCGGGTCGGGTTCGCCCGGTGTCTCGTGCGCCGGGCGAACCTGTGTCACCGGGCCGCCCGCCGGTGCGGCTACAGTCGGCTCCATGACCAAGTGGGAATACGCCACCGTGCCCCTTCTCGTGCACGCGACCAAGCAGATCCTGGACACCTGGGGCGAGGACGGCTGGGAGCTCGTCCAGGTCGTCCCCGGGCCGAACAACCCCGAGCAGCTCGTGGCCTACCTCAAGCGGGAGAAGTCATGAGCGGTGCCGTCGAGGCCAAGCTCACCGAACTCGGGCTGACGCTGCCGGCCGTCGTGCCGCCGCTGGCGGCCTACCAGCCGGCCGTGCAGTCGGGCCCGTACGTCTACACCTCGGGGCAGCTCCCGATGGTGGACGGCAAGCTTCCGGTCACCGGCAAGGTCGGTGCGGAGGTGACGCCCGAGGAGGCCAAGGAACTGGCCGCCATCTGTGCGCTGAACGCGCTGGCCGCCGTGAAGTCCATCGCGGGCGACCTGGACCGGATCGCCCGGGTCGTGAAGGTGGTCGGCTTCGTCGCCTCCGCCGCCGACTTCACGGGGCAGCCCGGCGTGGTCAACGGCGCGAGCGAGTTGCTCGGCGCGGTCCTCGGCGACAAGGGCGTGCACGCGCGCAGCGCCGTGGGTGTCGCCGTGCTGCCGCTGGACGCGCCCGTCGAGGTCGAGATCCAGGTGGAGCTCGTCCAGAGCTGACCCGTCCCGGGGCCGGGCACCCCGGCCGAAGGGCCTCCGGCCCCTCCCTGGGGAGCCCGGAGGCCCAGGGCCCAGGGAGGGGCCGGGAGCGGGCGGCGGGAACGGCCGTGGGAGAGGTGCCCACCGGCCGGTCGCCGGCGGCGTTCGCATGGCCGAGGGGTCGAGGGGCGAGGGGCCGAGTGGGCGCGGTGTCGCCGGGACGCCGGGTCGCGAGGCCACCCGGACCACCGGTTGACGAGCCCGCCGGTTCGCACGGCTGGGCACGGCCGGGCACGGCTGGGCACGGCTGGACCGGGCACCCCTCGAACATCCGCGCGTGAGCGCATAGCATCCGGCCATGTCCAATGGTCAGTGGTACCCACCGGAATGGCCCGACCGGATCCGGGCGCTCGCCTCGGGCGAGCTCACCGCCGTCGCCCCCCGCCGGGCCGCGACCGTGATGCTGCTCAAGGACACCTCCGAGGGCGTACACGTCCATATGCTGCGCCGCCGCGCCTCCATGGCCTTCGCCGGGGGCGCGTACGTCTATCCGGGCGGCGGGGTGGACGAGCGCGACGCGCGTCCGGTGCGCTGGGCGGGGCCCTCCCTGTCCGACTGGGCGCGGCGGCTCGGGGTCGAGGACGAGGCGTCCGCGCAGGCCGTCGTCTGCGCGGCGGTCCGGGAGACGTACGAGGAGGCAGGCGTCCTGCTGGCCGGCGAGACCGCTGACTCCGTCGTCGAGGACACCACCGGCGGCGACTGGGAGGCCGACCGCGCGGCGCTCGTCGACCGGAAGCTCCCCTTCGCCGAGTTCCTCGACCGCAGGGGCCTGGTGCTGCGGTCGGACCTGCTCGGGGCGTGGGCCCGATGGATCACCCCGGAGTTCGAGCCGCGCCGATTCGACACCTGGTTCTTCGTCGCCTCGCTGCCGCGGGGGCAGCGGACCAGGAACGCCTCCACCGAGGCGGACCGCACGGTGTGGATCCGGCCCGCGGACGCCGCTGCCGGGTACGACAGGGGCGATCTGCTGATGATGCCGCCGACGATCGCCACCCTGCGGGTGCTGGGCAGATTCGCCGCCGCCTCGGACGCCCTGGCGGCGGCGGCCGGGCAGGACCTCGCGCCGATCCTGGCTCAGGCACGCTTGGAGAACGGGGAGGTGGTGCTCAGCTGGCCGGGTCACGACGAGTTCACCAAGCACATCCCCGTGGGCGGAGCCGGTCCGGCCGGGTTGACGGGAGGCACGCGATGACCAACGCATCGGTGCTGCCGGGGCAGCCGCGCGGCGCGGTCGTGTCCGGTCGCGCGACCGCCCGCGCCATCAACGTCCTGGCGCCCAATCCGTCGGCGATGACGCTGGACGGCACCAACACCTGGATCGTCGCCGAGCCGGACTCGGAACTCGCCGTCGTCGTCGACCCGGGCCCGCTCGACCAGGACCACCTGCGGAACGTCGTCGCGACGGCCGAGCAGGCCGGCATGCGGATCGCCCTGACCCTGCTCACCCACGGGCATCCGGACCACGCCGGGGGAGCCGCCCGCTTCGCCGAGCTCACCGGGACGAAGGTGCGTGCCCTCGACCCGGCACTCCGGCTCGGTGACGAGGGGCTTGCCGCGGGGGACGTGATCCGTACCGGCGGTCTGGAGCTGCGGGTCGTGCCGACCCCCGGGCACACGGCGGACTCGCTCTGCTTCCATCTGCCCGCCGATCAGGCCGTGCTGACCGGCGACACCGTCCTCGGCCGGGGCACCACGGTCGTCGCGCACCCGGACGGCCGTCTCGGCGACTATCTGGACTCGCTGCGCAGGCTGCGCTCCCTGACCGTCGACGACGGGGTGCACACGGTCCTTCCCGGGCACGGCCCGGTGCTGGAGGACGCCCAGGGCGCCGTGGAGTACTACCTCGCCCATCGCGCGAGCCGGCTCGCCCAGGTCGAGACGGCCGTCGAGAACGGCCACCGCTCGGCCGCCGACGTGGTCGCACACGTGTACGTCGACGTGGACCGGTCGCTGTGGCCCGCGGCGGAGCTCTCGGTGCGGGCGCAGCTCGAGTACCTGCAGGAGCACGGCCTCATCTAGAGCCCCTGCTTCTGGAGCCCCTGCGCTTCACCCCTGCGCTTCACCCCTGCGCTTGGAGCCCCTGTGTCTGGAGCCGCTTCGCCGGAGCCTGTCCGGGGATCTCGCAACGGATCGTGAGGAGGACGGGGAAGCCGTGTTCGTCGTGCCCACCCTGCTCGTGGTCGCCGCCCTGGTGATCTTCCTCGTCGCCCGCGGCGGCGGGCCGCGCGGCCCCGGGATCCGGTGCCGCACCGGGAGGTGCGCGGCGCCCGAGCACCCGTGTGGACCGTGGCCGCGGCGGCTCGTGCACCCCGTGGCCGCGCGGCCACGGCAGCGGGAAACCGCTGATCCTGCACGGGGGCAGGCCGACCAGCCCCCTACGGGGTGGCCGAGGCGCTTCGGGAGACGGTCCCAGCACGCGCGGCCCGCCCGGCGGACCATGGGTCTGCCGAACGGGCCCCTTCTGTCCCCGTGCGCCCGTGCCTCTGTACGTCCGCGACGAGGGCCCCGTACGGGCCGCCGCGCGGTCCCCGGCAGACGGGCCCCGCCCGGCTACGGGCTCGTGGGCGCGTCCGCACCCATGGCGTGGCGGAGCCGGGAGGCTAGCGGGAACGCTTGGCGAGGCGCTCCACGTCGAGCAGGATGACGGCGCGGGCCTCGAGGCGGAGCCAGCCGCGCTGTGCGAAGTCGGCGAGGGCCTTGTTCACGGTCTCGCGGGAGGCGCCGACGAGCTGGGCGAGCTCTTCCTGGGTCAGGTCGTGGACGACGTGGATACCCTCCTCCGACTGCACGCCGAAGCGGCGCGAGAGGTCGAGGAGAGCCCGGGCGACACGACCGGGAACGTCGGAGAAGACCAGGTCGGACATCTGGTCGTTGGTCTTGCGGAGCCTGCGGGCGACCGCGCGCAGCAGGGCGGTGGCCACCTCGGGGCGCGCGTTCAGCCAGGGCTGCAGGTCGCCGTGGCCCAGGCCGAGGAGCTTGACCTCGGTGAGGGCGGTGGCGGTCGCGGTGCGCGGGCCCGGGTCGAAGAGGGACAGCTCGCCGATCAGTTCGCCGGGGCCCAGCACGGCCAGCATGTTCTCCCGGCCGTCGGGCGAGGTGCGGTGGAGCTTGACCTTGCCCTCGGTGACCACGTAGAGGCGGTCGCCCGGGTCACCCTCGTGGAAGAGCGCGTCGCCACGGGCGAGCGTCACTTCACTCATCGAGGCGCGGAGCTCCGCGGCCTGCTCGTCATCGAGCGCCGCGAAGAGCGGGGCGCGCCGCAGAACGTCGTCCACGAGTTCTCTCCTTGTCGACCTGCTCAGGGGACGGTGGTCCCCATGATGCCGCACGGCAAAACAGTGCGATCGATCACAAGGCCCGACACAAGTCTGACGCACGGGCCTTTCCCGCAGTGCCTCAGGGGCCGATTCGAGTGGTGATCCGCCATGGCCGGGGCAGATGTCCTTGGCGGCCCTTAGGCTGGCCGGGTGTCCAATTCGCCGGTGAGAGCGCAGGCCGAGGGGGCCGTCAGAGTGGCAGGGGACGAAAATTCCGCTGTGGGCGAACGCGATTCGCTCCTACCGACAGATGTAGCAAAAGCGAAAAATAGGACTACCTCCATGGCTTCCCCCGAGACGCCGCGGACAGCCGCGCGGAAGACGGCTGCGGCGAGGACGACCTCGGCCAAGACGGCTGCGGCGAGGACGGCTGCGGCCGAGAAGTCCGCCGCCGAGAAGTCCGCGGGGGCGGCGGCGTCGAAGGCGACCGCGAAGAAGCCCCCCGCCAAGAAGAAGGCCGCGGCCTCCGGTACGGCGGTCAGGGCGCGGGCCGCCCAGGCCGCCAGGCCCGAGTCGCGGCTGGCGATGGTGCGCCGTGCCCGGCGGATCAACCGCGAGCTCGCCGACGTGTATCCGTACGCACACCCCGAGCTCGACTTCCGCAACCCCTTCGAACTGCTCGTCGCCACGGTCCTGTCCGCCCAGACCACGGATCTGCGGGTGAATCAGACGACGCCCGCGCTCTTCGCGAGGTATCCGACGCCCGAGGACATGGCCGCTGCCGTGCCGGAGGAGCTGGAGGAGCTGATCAGGCCGACCGGATTCTTCCGGGCCAAGGCGAAGTCCGTCATCGGCCTGTCCAAGGCGCTGCGGGACGACTTCGGCGGCGAGGTTCCGGGCCGGTTGGAGGACCTGGTCACGCTGCCGGGCGTCGGGCGCAAGACGGCCTTCGTGGTGCTGGGGAACGCGTTCGGGGTCCCGGGTATCACCGTGGACACCCACTTCATGCGGCTCGCCCGCCGGTGGAAGTGGACCGAGCAGGAGGACCCGGTCAAGATCGAGGCGGAGATCGCCGAGATCTTCCCGAAGAGCGACTGGACGATGCTCTCCCACCGGGTCATCTTCCACGGCCGGCGGATCTGCCACGCCCGTAAACCGGCGTGCGGCGCATGCCCCATCACCCATCTCTGCCCCTCGTACGGGGAGGGCGAGACCGATCCGGAGAAGGCGAGGAAGCTCCTCAAGTACGAGATGGGAGGCTTCCCGGGGCAGCGTCTGAGTCCTCCGCCCGACTACCCGGGCAAACCCGCAGCCCCGCTGGGGGCCGGGTGACCACTCCGAGCGTCCGCCGGCCCGGGCACCGGCGACCGGCTCCCGCCTGCCCGGCGCCGGCGCGGCCCCCACACCGGGCCTCGTGGTCCCGGTCCGGCCGGCCGTGCTCGTCCTGCCGGGCTCCCCGAGGCGCGCCGGTGCCCGGGCGGGCCGGGGACGGCTGGAACGTTCCCGGCCACCGCACGCGTTGCACACCACGGGGGTGCCCATGACACGCACACACGAGACATACGACGGCGACGCGGTGGTGAGCAGCGACGGCCTGCCCGAGTGGCTGGAACCCGTCGCGCGGTCCGCCGCGACTCTCGCTCCGGAGCAGCTCAGCCGGTTTCTGCCACCCGCGAGCGGCACGGGGCGCCAGTCGGCCGTGCTGATCCTCTTCGGAGACGGTGCCCGGGGCCCCGAGCTGCTGCTCATGGAACGGGCGACCAGTCTGCGGTCGCACGCCGGCCAGCCGTCGTTCCCCGGCGGTGCCCTCGACCCCGAAGACGGTGATCCGGCCACCACCGGGCCGCTGCGCGCCGCGCTCCGGGAGGCGGAGGAGGAGACCGGCCTCGATCCGTCCGGCGTCCAGATCTTCGGGGTGCTGCCCCGGCTGTACATCCCGGTGAGCGGCTTCGTCGTGACCCCGGTCCTCGGCTGGTGGCGCGACCGCTCCCCGGTGGCCGTCGTCGACCCGGCCGAGACGGCACGGGTCTTCACGGTGCCCGTGGCGGATCTCACGGATCCGGTGAACCGGGCCACCGCCGTCCACCCCAGCGGTCACCTCGGTCCGGCCTTCCTGGTCGAATCGGCTCTGGTCTGGGGTTTCACCGGCGGACTGATCGACCGCATCCTGCATTTCGCGGGCTGGGAGCGACCGTGGGACCGTGCCAGGCAGGTCCCGCTCGACTGGCGCTCATGAGACCGTTGCCCACGTGCTGTGTTCTCCCGGCGGTCGGTCCGGCGTCACCGGGAGCTGATCCGGGCTTCCCCTGCCGGACGGAGTGCCGGACGACGAAACTGCGAGGCTGACGACGGTGAACGTGCTGGACATCCTGCTGCTGCTCGCCGCCGTGTGGTTCGCCGTGGTCGGATACCGTCAGGGTTTCGTCGTCGGCATCCTGTCGGTGATCGGATTCCTCGGTGGTGGACTCGTCGCCGTCTATTCGCTTCCACTGCTCTGGGACCGGATGACCAACGAGACGGAGGTCTCCACGGCGGCGGCGATCGTCGCCGTCGTGATCGTGATCGTCTTCGCCTCCGTCGGCCAGGCCCTCACCACCCACCTCGGCAACAAGCTCCGCCGGTACATCACATGGACCCCGGCACGCGCACTCGACGCGAGCGGCGGTGCCCTCGTGAACGTCGTCGCGATGCTGCTGGTGGCCTGGATCATCAGTCTCCCCGTCGAAGGCACCACCCTGCCTCCGTTCGGCACGGAGGTCCGGAACTCCAAGATCCTTCAGGGTGTCTCCCGGGTGCTGCCGGCCCAGGCGCACACCTGGTTCGACGACTACCGGTCCATCCTCGCGCAGAACGGCTTCCCGCAGGTCTTCGGCCCCTTCGCCAACGAGCCCATCACCGAGGTCAGGCCGCCGGACCCGGCGCTGGTCGACAGCCCGGTGGCGGCCCGGGCGCAGCGGTCCATCGTCAAGGTGGTCGGCACGGCGCAGAGCTGCAACAAGGTGCTCGAAGGCACCGGCTTCGTCTTCGCCGAGCGCCGGGTCATGACGAACGCGCACGTCGTGGGCGGAGTCGACGAGCCGACCGTGCAGATAGGCGGGGAGGGCAGGCGGTACGACGCCAAGGTCGTCCTCTACGACTGGCAGCGCGACATCGCCGTACTGGACGTTCCCGACCTGAAGGCGCCGGCTCTGCGCTTCACCGACGAGGACGCCCGCACCGGTGACAGCGCGATCGTCGCGGGCTTCCCGGAGAACGGCTCCTACGATGTGCGCTCTGCGCGGGTCCGGGGCCGCATAGACGCCAAGGGACACGACATCTACCGCCGCGGCGTGGTGCGGCGCGACGTCTACTCGCTGTTCGCGACGGTCCGTCAGGGCAACTCCGGTGGCCCGCTGCTCACGTCCGAGGGCCAGGTGTACGGAGTGATCTTCGCCCGGTCGCTCGACGACGCCGACACCGGTTACGCCCTGACGGCCGACGAGATCCGCGAGGACATCAGGCTCGGCCGCACGGCCGACCAGGAGGTCGACAGCGAGGGCTGCGCGCTCTGACGCTCGCCGCGCACGGCTGCGCGACGGACGGCGGCACGCCCCTGCGGGACGTCCGCCGGGGTTCGCGGTTGCCCGGCGGCGCGCTCGTGGCGGGCATCCGTCGAGATCCGTGCATGCGCATGCCGGGGCAGGCGTTCCCGGGCACACGGCCGTGCCCGGGAAGACGGGAGGTCCCCGCGCAGGCCTCCGTACCCCACAGGTGTGTCCGACCTCGTGGAGGTGTGCGGAAGCAGGAACGCGGGCGCTGCTGCGACGGCGTCAGCCGCGAGGATGGCGCAGTCGCGCCGAGACCCAGCGGGCGCGACGGCGGAGGATGCGCGGGATCCCGAGACGGGGATCATGACCCCGCCCCTGGGGGCCGCCCCTTTCGTCCGCTACCGGCGCGGAGGCCGAGCGGGGGTTGCGTGCTGTGTCACTGTAGTCGTGCGTCCAGCCCATACCCCGACGTGTGCCCGTGCCCCATGGTCGGTAACCGCATCGGGGCCCGCCAATTGGCCTATGCGCCGGGCAATCCCCGTTCGCCGCACACCCGTTCGCACGGTGGCCGTTGCCCCGGGCGGCGTCAGGCGGCAGCCCCGTCCGGAGCGGCCTCGCAGGACGGCGGTGCGGCCAGGCGGTGCGGCCAGGCGGCGCGGCCCGCGTTGGCGCCGGTCGCGCCCGGGTGCCCCGCTCGGGCCGGTTTCACCGGTCGGGTTCGGGTCACCGGTCGGGTTCGGGTCACCGGTCGGCTCGGGGTCACCGGTCGGGTTCGGGATCCTTCAGCCAGTTGACGAGCTCGTGGGAGAACGCGACCGGGTCCTCCTCATGGGGGAAGTGGCCGAGCCCGTCGAACAGCCTCCAGCGGTAGGGGGCTTCGACGTACTGACCGGAGCCCGCCGCGCTGCGCGTACGCATCGCCGAGTCCAGTGAGCCGTGGAGATGGAGCGTCGGCACCCGTACGGGACGCTTCATCCTGCGGTTGAACTGGATGCCGTCCGGACGGGCCATCGACCGCACCAGCCACCGGTACGGCTCGATCGAGCAGTGCGCCGTCGACGGGATGGACATGGCCCGGCGGTAGACGTCGAGCGCCTCCTCCTCGGGCGGGCGCGGACCCGACCACTCCCTGATCAGCCGTCCCACCAAGGCCGCGTCGTCCGCGAGGAGCTGACGCTCCGGCAGCCATGGCCGCTGGAAGCCCCACACATACGCGCCGGCGCGGCTCTGCGCGAAGTCGCCGAGCATCGACGAACGCCAGCGGCGCGGGTGCGGCATCGAGGAGACCACGAGCCGGCGGACGAGCTTGGGCCGCATCACGGCCGCCGTCCAGGCCAGGTAGCCGCCGAGGTCGTGGCCGACGAGCGCCGCGTCGGGCTCGCCGAGGGACCGTACGACGCCGGTGATGTCGAGTGCGAGGTTCGCGGGGTCGTATCCCCGGGGCGTACGGTCGCTGCCTCCGACACCGCGGAGGTCCATCGCGACCGCGCGGAAGCCGGCGTCGGCCAGCGCGGGGAGCTGGTGCCGCCATGTCCACCAGAACTGCGGAAAGCCGTGCAGCAGCAGCACCAGCGGCCCGTCGCCCAGCTCCGCGATGTGGAAGCGCGCACCGTTGGCCGCCACATCCCGATGGGTCCACGGCCCGTCGATCCGGATGGGGCCGCCGTTTCCGTTCCCGGTGCTGCTTCCGTTGCCGATCGAGGGCGTATCGGGTGCCGTCATGCGGACGAGCGTGCCACAGATGTGGACGGGTCCTTCGCCCCGCGGGGGTGCGGCTTGGCGTTCTGCAGCACGGCGGCCGTCTCCTTGGCCGACGCGATGGAGCGCTCCGGCGGCTTGACCTTCTTGAACTTGGCGATCGCCAGCAGCGCCGCCAGGCCGGCCAGCAGCAGGAACGCCACTCCCACGATCAGGAACGACCAGGCCAGTCCCAGACCGAGATTGTGGATGCCGTAGGCGGCGGCGAAGCTCAGCACCGGCAGGGAGAACAGGGCGAGGACCCCGGCGACCGTGCCGGCCACACCGCCTGTCACCCCCCGCTTGACGTCCTGCCTGAGCTCTGCCTTGGCCAGCGCGATCTCGTCGTGCACCAGGGCGGACATCTCGGCGGTCGCCGTCGCCACCAGCTGTCCCAGGGACTTGTCCGCGCCGGCCAGCCGAACCGGCCCGACCACGTCGCCCGCGGCTTCGAGGGTGGTGGTTGTGCTGCCGGGGTCGCTCATCGGTGACTCCCTCATCTCTGCTTCGGATCTGCTGTCAGATCATGCCGGACTGTCGCCGTCGGCGCGCGATGCACTCGCGACTTCCGCCATGCGCCGGTGCTCCGCCGCCTTCTTCTCGTGGATCGCGGCCATCCGCAGGTGGTACTCCGGGTTGTCCTTCTCGTACACGTCCGGGATGCCGTCCTGGTCCTCGTCGAGCTCCTCCGCGGCGCACAGGGCCTGATACTTGCGTACCCGCAGTTTCAGCAGCACACAGGCCAGCAGCGCGGCCGTCAGCGAGCCGAGCAGGACGGACGCCTTGATCTCGTCCGTCATCTCGGGGTCGCCGGCGAAGGCCAGCTCGCCGATGAGCAGGGAGACGGTGAAGCCGATACCGGCCAGAGACGAGACCGCCAGGACGTCGGGCCAGGCCAGGTCCTCGTTGAGCTCGGCCTTGGTGAAACGGGCGGCCAGCCAGGTGCCGCCGAAGATGCCGGACGTCTTGCCGACCACCAGACCGAGGATCACCCCGAGGGTCTCGGGACGGGTGAAGACGGCGTGCAGGGCATCGCCGGAGACGCTCACCCCGGCCGAGAACAGGGCGAACATCGGGACGGCGAAACCCGCCGAGATCGGTCGCACGAGATGCTCGATGTGCTCGCCCGGGGAGTGCTCCTCGCCCTCGCGCCGGGTGCAGCGCAGCATCAGGCCCATGGCGACGCCCGCGATGGTGGCGTGGACGCCGCTGTTGTACATCAGCCCCCAGATGACCAGGGCCAGCGGGACGTACACGTACCAGCCGCGTACGCCCTTGCGGAGGAGCAGCCAGAAGACCAGGAGGCCGGCCAGGGCCCCGCCGAGCGCGGCGAAGTTCAGCGAGCTGGTGAAAAAGATCGCGATGATCAGGATCGCGAAGAGGTCGTCGACGACGGCGAGGGTGAGGAGGAAGGCGCGGACCGCGGACGGCAGCGATGTGCCGATCACCGCGAGCACGGCGAGGGCGAAGGCGATGTCGGTGGCCGTGGGCACGGCCCAGCCCGCGAGGGAGCCGCCGCCTGCGGAGCTGACCACCACGTAGGTGAGTGCGGGCGCCGCCATGCCGCAGACGGCGGCGATGACGGGGAGCGCGGCGGCCTTGGGGTCGCGCAGATCGCCCGCGACGAGTTCGCGCTTGAGCTCGATCCCGGCGACGAAGAAGAAGATCGCGAGCAGTCCGTCGGCGGCCCAGTGCTGGATGGAGAGGTCGAGCCCGAGGGCGGCCGGGCCCAGGTGGAAGTCGGACACGGCCTGGTAGCTGGGGGCCAGAGGGGTGTTCGCCCAGAGCAGCGCGGCGATGGCGGCGGCGAGGAGGAGGATTCCGCCGACGGTCTCGGTGCGCAAGGCATCCGCCACGAAGTTCCGCTCGGGGAGGGAGAGAAGCCCGAGGAACTTACGGGGGGTGGGGGTCGGCGCTGCCACGGGTGAGGACCTCCGGTCGGATAGGCAGGGCAAAGCACGTGCCGACCAGACTTCCCGGCGCACCTCGGTTTTCCTGTCGCGTCTTCGACGCCGTTCCTTACCTTACCTAATGACTTCGTCCGGGTGAACGGGGGTACGTCCGGTTGATCTTTCACCATAGGCGCAGAAGGGGCACCCGGCGCGTTCGCCCCGGGTGCCCCTCGCGGTGGCCTCGCGGGCTCAGTCCTCCGAGGCCGCGGTCGGCAGCTTGGACTGGATGAGGTCCATGACCGAGGAGTCGGTGAGGGTCGTGACGTCACCGAGCCGGCGGTTCTCCGCCACGTCCCGCAGCAGCCGGCGCATGATCTTGCCGGACCGGGTCTTGGGCAGCTCGGCCACCGGCAGGACCCGCTTGGGCTTCGCGATCGGCCCGAGTGTCGCCCCGACGTGGTCGCGGAGCTCGGCGACGAGGGTCTCGTCCTCGTGCGCCGTCCCGCGCAGGATCACGAACGCCACGATGGCCTGGCCGGTCGTGTCGTCGGCCGCGCCGACGACGGCCGCCTCGGCGACCTTGGGGTGGGACACCAGGGCGGACTCGACCTCGGTCGTCGAGATGTTGTGGCCGGACACCAGCATCACGTCGTCCACGCGGCCCAGCAGCCAGATGTCGCCGTCGTCGTCCTTCTTCGCACCGTCACCCGCGAAGTACCGGCCCTCGAAGCGCGACCAGTAGGTGTCGATGAAGCGCTGGTCGTCGCCCCAGATGGTGCGCAGCATCGAGGGCCACGGCTCGGTGAGGACCAGATAGCCGCCACCGCCGTCGGGCACCTCGCGGCCCTCGTCGTCGACGACCGTCGCGGCGATGCCCGGCAGGGGACGCTGGGCCGAGCCGGGCTTGGTCTCGGTGACGCCCGGAAGCGGCGAGATCATCATGGCGCCGGTCTCGGTCTGCCACCAGGTGTCCACGATGGGGGTGGTGCCGCCGCCGATGTGCTCCCGGTACCAGATCCAGGCCTCGGGGTTGATCGGCTCGCCGACCGAGCCGAGGACGCGCAGGCTCGACAGGTCGGCCTTGGCGGGGATGTCGTCGCCCCACTTCATGAACGTGCGGATCGCCGTCGGCGCCGTGTAGAGGATCGTCACGCCGTACTTCTGGACGATGTCCCAGAAGCGGCCCTGGTGCGGGGTGTCGGGAGTGCCCTCGTACATCACCTGCGTCGCGCCGTTGGCCAGGGGCCCGTACACGATGTACGAGTGGCCCGTCACCCAGCCGATGTCGGCCGTGCACCAGTAGACGTCGGTCTCCGGCTTGAGGTCGAAGACGGCGTGGTGGGTGTAGGCCGCCTGGGTGAGGTAGCCGCCGGAGGTGTGCAGGATCCCCTTGGGCTTCCCCGTCGTGCCGGAGGTGTACAGGATGAAGAGCGGGTGCTCGGCGTCGAACGCCTCCGGCGTGTGCTCGGCCGGCTGGCGCGCGACCACGTCGTGCCACCAGACGTCCCGGCCCTCGGTGATCGCGGTGTCCTGGCCGGTGCGGCGGACCACCAGCACGTGTTCGACCTGAGGGCACTTGGCGACCGCCTCGTCGATGGCGGGCTTGAGCGCGCTGGGCTTGCCGCGCCGGTGGCCGCCGTCGGCGGTGATCACCAGCTTGGCGTCGGCGTCCTGGATGCGGGAGGCCACGGCGTCCGCCGAGAACCCGCCGAAGACCACCGAGTGTGCGGCACCGATCCGGGCGCAGGCCAGCATCGCCACGGCGGCCTCGGGAATCATGGGCAGGTAGATCGCGACCCGGTCGCCCTTGCGGACGCCCAGCTCCGTCAGTGCGTTGGCGGCCCTGGAGACCTCGTCCTTGAGTTCGGCGTAGGTGAGGGACCGGCTGTCGCCCGGTTCGCCCTCGAAGTGGATCGCGACGCGGTCCCCGTGCCCGGCCTCGACGTGGCGGTCGACGCAGTTGTACGCGACGTTGAGCCTGCCGTCGGCGAACCACTTGGCGAACGGAGGGTTCGACCAGTCCAGGGTCTCGGTCGGCTCCTCGGCCCAGGTGAGCCGCCGCGCCTGCTCGGCCCAGAAGCCGAGCCTGTCCGCCGCGGCCTGCTGGTACGCCTCCGCCGTCACGTTGGCGTGCGCGGCCAGCTCGGCCGGCGGGGCGAACCGCCGCTCTTCCTTCAAGAGGTTGGCCAGGCTCTCGTTGCTCACGACATCTCCCTTTCCCAGGGCGTCCTCTGTGCCTATGTGTCCCAGGCCATAGCTCATCAGGCGGACGGCCGGGTGACAAGGGCCTTCAGAAAATGGTTTAGACCTATTGAGGGTGTGGGTGGCCGGTGGGACGCGAGGCCGCTCGTCCCGGACGAGCGGCCCCTTCTCCCGGGCGGTGGGGGAAGGGGCCACCCGTACTCACGTATGCCAGGCGAGGTCGGTTCACCCCGCCGAGTGGCCCGGACGTTGTGTCCGGTCGCCCCTTTCCCGATCCGGACGCCACCGCGCGGCGGGTGTGCCGCGCCCCAGGGTCCGGTGGGCGATGACCATCCGGCGATCCGACCCGGGCGACGGCTCTTCCAACGGCTCTTTCAGCGGTTCTTCCAACGGCTCTTCAGGCGGAGTTCCGCACGGTCAGGCCTCCGCCCGGCCTTGCGCCGCGGGCGGGGGTGTCCGCTAGGACGGCCCGCCCTCAGGAGCGGTGTCCGCGGGGTGATGCCGTCCCGTCAGGCGGGTGGCGTCCGCGTCACGTCCGCACGGGAGTGCCGCACGGTCAGGCGGGTGGCGTCCGCGTCACGTCCGCACGGGAGTGCCGCACGGTCAGGCGGGTGCCGTCGGATCACCTCCGCCGGGAGTGCCGCACGGTCAGGCGGGTGCCGTCCGCCGGCTGATGCCGTCCGGCGCCGCCGGTGCGAGACCGACCGGTTCGAAGAGCACCTGGCCGCTGTGGACTCCCCCTCCTCCCGATCCCCCGCTCAGCAGATACACCTGGGCCTCGGCGACATCGAAGAACATCCCGTCCAGCCGCAGGGTGCCCTGGGCGAGCCTGCGGGCGACCGGCCCGTGGGCGCGCAGATGCTCCAGCTGCTGGACGACATTGCTCAGGCTCAGCTGCTCCACCGCGTCGCCGGCGGGTCGGCCCTCCAGTCTCGGTACGTGGTCGTCGCGGGACACCATCCGCGCCAGCCCCGGCTCTCCGTGCCGCAGCCAGCGCCGCAGCGGCGTCCCATCCCCGGCGCCGTCCGGCGGGCCTTCGAGCAGGGCCCGCATCGCCCCGCAGCCCGAGTGGCCGCAGACCGTGATCGAGCTCACCTCCAGCACGTTCACGGCGTACTCGATCGCCGCCGCGACGGAGTCGTCAACGGTCTCCTCGCCCGGTCTCGGCACCAGGTTGCCCATGTTCCGAACGGTGAACAGGTCACCCGGGCCGCTCGCGGTGATCATGCTGGTGACCAGGCGGGAGTCGGCACAGGTCAGAAAGAGCTGGGAGGGCCGCTGACCTTCGCGGGCCAGGCGGGCCAGCTCGTCGCGCACCAACGGGGCCGTGTTCCGCTGGAAGGAGCTGAGTCCGCTGGCCAGTCGACGCCGGTGCCCCTCCGGCTTCTGCTCCTGGCCGACGGCCGGGTGCCCTCCGCAGTGGTGGTTCCGCCAGGGGTTCCACGGCCGGCAGCAGCTGTGCGGGGCGGGGACCGGTTCGGTGGGCCGCCCGCCCGGGCCCCCGCTGAACTCGGCCGAGCCGCCCTGCGCCTCGTGGGCCGACCGCCAGCCGTGCAGCGCCTCGTGCGCGGCATGGTCGATGAACGAGCCGTCCAGCTCCACCACGGCGTCGGAGCCCTGGGGCACCTGCGCCAGCACCCGGCTCAACCGCGGCACCGCGAGGAACGTCAGCTGCCCTCGCACCCTGATCCGAAGAGTCCCGTCCCGTTCCGCCACGGTGACCCGCGTCCTGGTGAGCCGGTGCAGCGCCACAGCCACGGCCGCCGCGATCCCGAGGGCGACCCCGGCGAGCACGTCGACGACGACGACCCCCGCCATCGTCACCGCGCACACCGCCGTCTCGCGGTTCCGCCGCACGCTGCGCAGATGTCCGACATTGACCATCTGCGCACCGACCACCGCCACCAGGGCGGCCAGCGCGGCGAGTGGGATCAGATCGAGAACCGGTGCGAGCAGCAGTGCGGCGAGGGCGACCCACAGCCCGTGGAGAATCGTCGAGTGCCGGCTGACACCTCCCGCCCGCACATTGGCCGTACTGCGCACGGCGACCCCGGCGACAGGGAGTCCGCCGAGGGCACCGGAGACCGTGTTGGCCGCTCCCTGACCGGCCAGTTCACGGTCCAGATTCGAGCGGTGGACGGTGTGCCGGGCGTCCCCGCGGGCCGCCACCAGTTTGTCGACCGCCACCGCGGACAGCAGGGACTGCACGCTGGTGACCAATGTGATGGTCAGGACCGCGGCGGCGATGGCCGGCACCGGACCTTCGGGCAGGGCGGGCAGGGCGTGGCTCCGCCATGAGGGCAGGTCCACGCGTGGCAGCCGGAGGCCGGCGAGCGAGGCGAACAGGGTCGCGCCCACTACTGCGGCGAGTGCGGCGGGGGCCTTCCGCAGCAGTCGGCCCGCGCTCCCCGGCACATGGGGCCAGGCGAGCAGCAGCGCGACGGTCACGGCACCGACCGAGAGCGCGGCCGGGTGGAGCCGGGCCAGCCGCGCGGGCAGCGCGAGCAGGTTGTCGAGCGCGGAGCTGTACGGCGTGCCGCCGAGGACGATGTGCAGTTGGGCGAGGGCGATGGTGATTCCGATGCCGGCCAGCATGCCGTGCACGATCGCCGGACTGACGACGAGCGCGGAACGGGCCACCCGCATCGCTGCGAGGGCGAGTTGGGTGAGGCCGGCCAGGACGGTGATGGCGCAGGTGGCCCGCCACCCGAACCGGTGGATGAGATCGGCCGTGATCACCGTGAGGCCCGCCGCGGGTCCGCTGACCTGGAGTGGGGATCCGCCGAGAAAACCCCCGACGACGCCGCCCACCGCGGCGGCCACGAGCCCTGCCTGGAGGGGTGCGCCGGTGGCCAGGGCGATGCCGAGGGAGAGCGGTAGCGCGATCAGGAAGACGCAGACCGAGGCGGACAGGTCGGCGGAGGCGATCCGTAAGCCGCGGCCGGGTCGCCGTGGCCACCGGTTCCGGTCACCGGCCGGCCCGGCGCCCGGCGGGCCGTGCGGGCGCTGGTGCCGGGCGGTGCCCCGCGTGCGGGCCTCGGTGCCGTTGCCGGCGTCGGCGGCGTGACGGGTCCCGGAGGGGCTCGCCGTCCGGCGGGGCCGGTCCGGGCCTTCCGGCCGCTCTCGGCCGTCGGGACGGTCGGACCGTGAGTCGCCTCGTGCGCGGCCGTCTCTCTCGGTGCGGGTGCGACGACTCGGAATGCGGAAGGAGCCGAGGCCGGTCAGGCGGGGCGTGCGGGGTTTGCGGGGCGCTCGGGAGGCACAGGGAAGATCGCAGGCAGACATGGTCTTGTCTCCTCCGGGGTGGCGCGGTCGCGGAATGCGGGCGCGGCCGTGGGCCGCGGCGCGCGACGGCGGGATGCTCTTGGCGGAATGCCCGAAACCGGAGCCGGGCTCGGTCACAGTCCCAACTCTCGGTAAATGAATCGTAATGCCGAGTAAAAAGCGGAACGCGGCTTTAAGTGGCAAATAGGACTCTCGTTCATCCAATCCGGTGATTAGTCATTCCGGCTCGGCCTGCCTCCCCCGCTCCATTCGCTCGGGTGGGAGTTTGATCCGGGTGCGCAGTCGTATCGGCGTATCGAACCGCGTATCACAGCACACGACGGAAGAGGGTGGACGGATGCTGCCCACCGCACGAAGGGCCCTCCTCGGTGCCGTGGCCACCGTGCTCGCCGTGGGCCTCGCCGCATGCACCGGTGGCGGTGGAGGGCCAGGGCTCTCCGGCGCCCTGGGGAACCAGCTGGGTCAGATCGGGGACGGCTCGACCTCGTACACCGGAACCCAGCCGGGCCTGGCGCGCCCCGAGCGGCTGAAGCCGGGTCAGAAACCGCCGCAGTTCGTGGTCTTCTCCTGGGACGGGGCGGGCGAGGACCGCGCGAAGCTCTTCGCCCGCTTCCGGGAGGTGGGCAGGAAGCACGGCATCACGATGACCTACTTCCTCAGCGGCGTGTACCTGCTGCCCGAGGGGAAGGCCGAGCTGTACGACCCGCCCCGGCACGAGCGGGGACGCTCCGACATCGGCTTCAACGACACCGAGGGCATCAAGGCCACCGTTCGCGAACTCCGCGCCGCCTGGCTGGACGGGAACGAGATCGGCACCCACTTCAACGGCCACTTCTGCGGGCCGGTGGGTGGCGGCGCCACCTGGACGCCCGAGGAGTGGAGCAGCGAGCTCGCCCAGGCCAGGTCGTTCGTGCAGAACTGGCGCACCAACGCGGGACTGCCGCGCGAGCGGTCGCTGCCGTTCGACTACGACCGGGAGCTCGTCGGCGCCCGCACACCCTGTCTCGAAGGGCGTGACAACTTCCTGAAGGTCGCAGCGAAGCAGGGCTTCCGCTACGACAGCAGCGGTATCAGCGAGCAGATCTGGCCGGACAGGAAGCACGGAGTGTGGGACCTCTCGCTGCAGATGGTCCCCGTGCCCGGACGCGCCTTCGAGACGCTCTCCACGGACTACAACTTCATGATCAACCAGTCCGGTACCGCCAAGGGCGCCCCCAGCATGCACACCTTCTGGGGCAACCAGATGCGCGACGGGCTGATCCAGGGCTTCAACCGTGCCTACCAGGGCAATCGCGCGCCGCTCATCATCGGCAACCACTTCGAGTCGTGGAACGGCGGCACCTACATGCGCGCGGTAGAGCAGACCATCGGGTACGTCTGCGTGCAGCGCGACGTGCGGTGCGTCTCGTTCCGCCAGCTCGTCGACTGGCTGGACGAGCAGGACCCCGAGGTGCTGAGGAGACTGCGCACGCTGCCGGTCGGCCGGGCGCCGAGCAGCGGCTGGAAGAGCTTCCTGACCGAGGCCTCCCCGGGCTCCGACAAGCCGGGCGGCGCGCCGGTGGCCGACGGCGCCCCCCGTCCCGGGCCGGACCCGGCCGAACCGGACAGGGCCGGTGGGCCACGGGCCGCGGCGGCGTCGAACCCGGCACCAGCCCCGAGGGCCGGCTCCGCCGCCTCCGGCGCGGACCGGACCCGTCCGGTCCGCGTCGAAGGTGGATGAGGGCCGGCCCCTCCCGGGCCTGCCGGCGCACGGCGGACCCGCGGCGGTCAGGCCGGTTGCGGCGCGCTGAACTGCGCGGCCTGCTCTCCGAGCACGAAGTCGGGGTCGACCTGGGCGGCCAGGTCGACCCCCGTCTTCGCATTCCCCCAGCTCTCCGCGTTCTTCAGATGGAAGTGCACCATCTGCCGGGTGTACCGCACCCAGTCGCGCCGCGCGTAGGACGCGTCGGCCGCCTGCCGCAGCGTCCGCAGTGCCGCACGGTTGGGCTCCTCCAGTTCCGCGAAACGGGGCGGACGGCCCTTCTCCATCGACCGCACCCAGTCCGAGTGCCCGACGGCCACAAGGAGATCGTCACCCACCTCGTCGCGCAGGAACCCGAGGTCGTCCGGCCCCTGGATCTTGTTGCCGACGACTTTGAGCGCGACGCCGAAGTCACGGGCGTAGTCCAGGTACTGGCGGTACACCGAGACGCCCTTGCGGGTGGGCTCGGCCACCAGGAACGTCATGTCGAAGCGGGTGAACATGCCGGAGGCGAACGAGTCGGAGCCCGCCGTCATGTCGACCACGACGTACTCGTCCGGGCCGTCGACGAGGTGGTTGAGGCACAGCTCCACCGCTCCGACCTTGGAGTGGTAGCAGGCGACGCCGAGGTCCGACTCGGTGAACGGGCCGGTCGCCATCAGCCGGATCTGCCCGTCGTCGAGCCGCACCGTCCGGGCACAGGCGTCGTAGACCGGGTTGTCCTCACGGACACGCAGCAGCCGCGAGCCCTCTCCGGGCGGTGTCGTCTTGATCATCTTCTCGGCGGAGGTGATCCGCGGATTGGTGCCGCGCAGGTACTCCTTGATGAGCGGCAGGTGTGCGCCCATCGCGGGCAGCTCCCCGGCCTCCTGCTCGTCGAGCCCGAGCGCGGCGCCCAAGTGCTGGTTGATGTCGGCGTCCACCGCGACGACATGGGCCTGCTGGGCGGCGAGGTGACGGATGAAGAGCGAGGACAGCGTCGTCTTGCCGCTACCGCCCTTTCCCACGAAAGCGATCTTCATGTTCACCTAAGGTAGCGGGTCGGTGGCCCGTGGTGTCCGCAGTGGGTGAAGAAGACCACTCCAACGTGGGGTGCGCGGTCGGGGCGCGTAGCCTCCCTGCTTATGAGTACGAACTCCTCTGACCCCTTGGCCGCACTGGGTGACCTCCCCGGGGTCGCGGATGCCGTGGACTCGGTGCGCAAGGCCGTGGACCGTGTCTACGGACACCGCGTCATGCGGCGCCGCAGCAACGAGGTCACCTCGGAGGCAGCGCTCCGCGGAGCCCGGGCGTCCGCCGCGCTCTCGGGCGCGGACTGGGCGCTGGAGGAGGTCCGCCGGCGCACGGACTTCGGCAGTGGGGGAGAGGCCCGTACCGTGGGGGCGGCACTCCGGCTGACCGCCGAGGCGGGGCAGCTGCTGTCCATCTGGAGGCAGTCTCCGCTGCGTGTGCTGGCCCGGCTGCACCTGGTCGCCGAGGGCGGCGCCGCCCCCGACGAGACGGTCGGCAGGCCGCGACTCGTGGGAGAGGAGGTCGACGAGCCGCTGATCGATGCGCCACTTCCGGACGCGGAGGAGGTGGCCGGGCGGCTCGAGGGGCTCTCGCGCCTGGTCATCGCGGGGAGTTCGGCCCCTGCGCTGGTGCTGGCCGCCGTGGTGCACGGCGAGTTGCTTGCCCTGCGCCCGTTCTCCTCGGCCAACGGGCTGGTCGCCAGGGCGGCGGAGCGCGTCGTCCTCGTCGGCAGCGGACTGGACCCCAAGTCGATCTGCCCCGCGGAGGTCGGTCACGCCGAGCTCGGCCCTGCGGCGTACCTCGCGGCGCTCGACGGCTATCTGTCCGGGACCCCGGAGGGCTTGAGCGCCTGGATCGCCCACTGCGGCCGCGCCGTCGAACTCGGCGTCCGGGAGTCGACGGCGGTGTGCGAAGCGCTTCAGCGCGGAGCGGCGTGACGCCGTCCGGCCGGGCCAAGGGCGCCGGGCGCCCACGGCATTGAGGGCGGCGGGCAGGGACGTGGTGGAGGGGTGCGCCGGCCGGGCGCAAGGGTTGCGGCGGTACCGGACGGTACCGCCGCTGGCATGTCGGCCAAGTTACCAAGCGTCCTCGATATGTTGCCCATCAGGTCGGGAACTTTGCCCGTCACCTGGTGCGGCTGGCCCGTAATCGACGGGTCGACGTCGCGTGGGTGCTCGGCGTCCATGCTCGGTCCGTGGGGCCTTTGTTGCGTAGAAGGTGATCCTCTCGGATGTCCCAGGTCTCGCGGGCCGTTAACTCCTTTGTACTCCGACCGTACGACAAGCGGAACCCCTGGCCGCACTTTTTACTTTCCCTCTCAGATGCGGGCACAGGCCGTTGGGCCGCGGCGCCTGCTGGCGTACCAGACGAGTCCGGCGGTCGCGGCGGCCGCTCCCACCGCAGCGGCCGCGAGCAGTGCGGGGCGCGGCGGCATCGTGAACCCCGGGATCCGCTGCTTCAGTCGCACCGGCCGGTCGAAGACGAGCACCGGCCAGCCCCGTGAGGACGCCTCACGGCGCAGTCCCCGGTCGGGGTTGACCGCGTACGGATGACCCACGGCCTCCAGCATCGGAACGTCGGTGACGGAGTCGCTGTAGGCGTAGCAGCGCTCGAGGTCGTACCCCTCGGACGCGGCGAGCTCCTTGACCGCCTCGGCCTTGGTGGGGCCGTACGCGTAGTACTCCACCTCGCCGGTGAAGCAGCCGTCCTCGCCGACCACCATCCGCGTCGCCACCACCCGATCGGCGCCCAGCAGCTCGCCGATCGGCTCGACGACCTCGGCGCCCGAGCTGGAGACGATGACGACGTCGCGGCCTGCGGTGTGGTGGTCCTCGATCAGGGAGGCGGCCTCGTCGTAGATGATCGGGTCGATGAGGTCGTGAAGGGTCTCGGCGACGATCGCCCTCACCTGCTGGACGTTCCAGCCCTTGCAGAGCGATGACAGGTACTTCCGCATTCGCTCCATCTGGTCGTGGTCGGCGCCGCCCGCGAGAAAGACGAACTGGGTGTAAGCCGTCCTGAGCACGGCGCGACGGTTGATCAGCCCTCCGTGGTAGAAGGACTTGCTGAAGGTCAGCGCCGACGACTTCGCGATGACCGTCTTGTCCAGATCAAAGAAGGCTGCTGTGCGCGGCAAGGAGTGGTTTTCCACGACGCAGAGCATATGCGCCCTCCATTCGGCGTAAGGTGGGGCGCGTGGGTTTGCCTGAGAAGGCTCTCGGGTACACCATGGAAGTCACGGATCGTTCGCGACCGTGCTAACCCGGTCCGACTCCTCCCCCCCCGAGTCGGCCGTGGGGACGACCCCCGCTCTCCCCCCCGGCGGGGGTCGTCGCATGTCCGGACGCGTTTTCGCCGGCCTTCGCCGGTGACTCTCCCCTCTCGGCGCCCAGACGGGCCGGTCCACCTCCTCGGTCGTTCGTCACTCTGCGTGAGTGTATTGCTGCGCTGTGGAAGCCATGCCGGAAGTCACCGGTATGGGTTACCGGGTTATTCACAAGCGTTGAGTCGTCCACAGTTTTTGAGCAAGATCCACACGATTTTCGGCCGCCCTGCACGGTGATTCCGGCCGTGAAGTCCACGGGCCGGAGGAATCACCGATCCCGGATCGATCCCGCCTGTCGCGGGAGCGGGCCGGGCACGTGGGGACTGCTGTACGGCGCCCCGCGAGACCGCCGCGGCAGCGCGGCGAGAGGGGGAGAAGTCGTGGTGGGACACATGATGGCCGGAGCAGCGGGTGCGGGCGGTGCGACCGGCGCGAACGGCGGCGACGGGCTCCAGGGAGAGCGCCGGGCCGGCCCCTTGATCATCACCGAGGACCCGACGCTCCTGGACGACCTGCTGAGGCTGTGCGCCGCGGCCGGCGCCGAGCCTCAGGTCCACCATGCGGTGCCCGAAGGCCGGGGCGGCTGGGACGCGGCGCCACTGGTCCTGGTCGGTGACGACGCGGCCGCCCGATGCGTCGGGGCCACCCGCAGGAGAGGTGTCCTCCTCGTCGGTCGCGACCAGGACGATCCGCAGGTCTGGCGACGGGCGGTGGAGATCGGTGCCGACTGCGTGCTGAGGCTCCCCGACGCCGAGGGATGGCTCGTCGACAGGATCGCCGACGTCGCGGAGGGCGTGGGCCGCCCGGCGCTGACCGTCGGGGTGATCGGTGGGCGGGGCGGAGCGGGCGCGTCCACGCTGGCCTGCGCGCTCGCCGTGACAGCGGCCCGGGGCGGCCGGCGCACGATGCTCGTCGACGGAGATCCGCTCGGTGGCGGCCTTGACGTGCTTCTCGGCGGAGAGCAGCAGGCGGGGCGGCGCTGGCCCGACTTCGCGGCGTCCCGAGGCCGTGTTGCCGGCGGTGCGCTGGAGGAGGCGCTGCCCTCGGTGCACGGGCTGCGGGTGCTCAGCTGGGACCGGGGCGACTCGGTGACGATTCCGCCGGAGGCCATGCGGTCGGTGCTGGCTGCGGCACGCAGGCGCGGTGGCGTCGTCGTGGTGGATCTGCCCCGCCGGGTCGACGAGGGGACCGCGGAGGCACTGGCGCAGCTCGATGTCGGGCTGCTCGTGGTGCCGGGCGATCTGCGCGCCGTGGCGGCCGCGCGGCGGGTCGCCTCGACCGTCCGCATGGTGCTGGGCGATCTGCGGGTCGTCGTCCGCGGGCCCTGGGGCTCGGGGCTCGACGAACAGTGGGTCGCCGAGGCACTGGGACTGCCGCTGCTCGGCGAACTGCCGCTGGAGACGGGACTGGCCGCCGATCTCGATGCGGGAGTTCCGCCGGGTGCCGGGGAGCGCGACCCGCTCGCCGGGTTCTGCTCCGCGTTCTGGGCGCGGGCGCACACCGGTGGAGGTGCGTCGTGACGTCGGTGCTTCTCGAAGCGGTACGGCAACGACTCGCGGAGAGCGGGGTGGAGCCGACCCCGGCCGGGGTCGCGGCCGCGCTGCGGGCCCACGGGCGGCTGCTCGGGGACGCGGAGGTGCTCGGCGCCGCCGAGGAACTGCGGTGCGAACTGGTCGGCACCGGGCCGCTGGAGCCGCTCCTGGCCGATCCAGCCGTGACCGATGTGCTGGTCTCCGCACCGGACCGGGTGTGGGTCGACCGGGGCTGCGGACTCCGGCTGACGGAGGTGAGCTTCACCGACGCGGCAGCGGTGCGCCGGCTGGCGCAGCGGCTCGCGGCGGTGGCGGGACGCCGGCTGGACGACGCCCGCCCCTGGGTGGACGCGCGGCTCCCCGACGGCACCCGGATGCACGCGGTACTGCCTCCGGTGGCCGTCGGCTCGACCTGCCTCTCGCTGCGGGTGGTCAGGCCCCGGGCGTTCTCGCTGGACGAGCTGATGGCGGCCGGGACGGTACCACCGGGCGGCGACCGGCTCTTCAGGGCGCTGATCGAGGCCAGAGTCTCCTATCTCGTCAGCGGCGGCACGGGGTCCGGGAAGACGACGCTGCTGTCCACCCTGCTGGGACTGGTGGGTGAGCACGAGCGCATCGTGCTGGCGGAGGACTCGGCGGAACTCCGCCCCGACCATCCGCACGTGGTGCGACTCGAATCCCGCCCGGCCAATCAGGAGGGCGCGGGGCTGGTCACCCTTCGCGACCTGGTGCGCCAGGCGCTTCGGATGCGCCCCGACCGGCTGGTCGTCGGCGAGGTGCGCGGTCCCGAGGTGACCGATCTGCTGGCTGCGCTGAACACCGGGCACGACGGCGGCTGCGGAACCGTCCATGCGAACACGGCCGCGGACGTCCCCGCGCGGCTGGAAGCTCTGGGGACGGCCGCCGGTCTCGACCGGCTCGCTCTGCACAGCCAGTTGGCCGCGGCGCTGTCGGTCGTGGTGCATCTCGTACGAGGACGGGACGGCGGCCGTCGGGTCGCCGAGATCCATGTGCTGGAGCGGGACGCCACGGGACTCGTGGTGACCGTGCCTGCTCTGCGGTGGAGCGCGGCTCACTTCGTCCGCGAGCGCGGCTGGGAGCAGCTGCGGTCCCTGATCGGGGGACCGCGATGACGACGACGGCGGCGGTGTACGCGGCGGTGTGCGCGGGGGCCGCGGCCTGCCTGACGGTCGGCCGCGACGAGGGGCTGCGGCGGGCACGGCTGGTGCTGGCGTCCGGCGGTGTGGTGGGGAGGGGTCCCCGACGGCCCTGGGCGCACTGGAGGAGATTCGCCGACCGGTTGCGGCCGGAGTGGCTGTGCCTGCCGGCGGGGGCGCTGCTGGCCGTGCTGGGGGAGTCGGTGCTTCCGCTGCTCGCGGGTGCGGTGGGCGTCCCCTTGGCGGGGCGGCGGCTGAGGGCTTCCGAGCGGCGCCGGGCAGAGGACGGCAGAGCCGCTGCGGTGATCGCTCTATGCGGCGGCATCGTGGGGGAGTTGAGGGCCGGTGGCCAACCGGGGCAGGCGCTGCTGACCGTGGGCCGGGCCACGGGCGCGCTGGGCGCCGCCGAGGCGGCGGTGCTGTCCGCCGCCCGGTTCGGCGGGGATGTGCCCGCGGAACTTCGGCGTGCGTCCCGCGAGCCGGGCGCCGGGGGACTGGCCGGGCTGGCCGCCTGCTGGCTCGTCGCCGTGGACAGCGGTGCCGGACTGGCGACGGGGATCGACCGGCTGGAGGCCGCCCTCAGGTCGGAGCGGGACCAACGGGCGGCTCTGCGAGCGCAGTTGGCGGGATCACGGTCGACGGTCGTGGTACTGGCTCTGCTACCGGTGATCGGGCTGGCTCTCGGCTGGGCGCTCGGCGCGGATCCCCTGCGGGTCCTGCTGCACAGCCCCGCGGGGCTGGGCTGTCTGGTGGTGGGCGGACTGCTGGAGGCCGCCGGTCTGTACTGGGCGACGCGGATCGTACGGGCGGCGGAGCGGTCATGAGCGTGGAGTTCATCAGGGGCCTGGGCATCGCCTTGCTGGCCGGCGCGCCCGCGGCATGGGTGGTGAGGGCGCGAATGCGTCGCCGGCGGGCGCTGCGGCGGCTTCACGCCCTCCTGGGACCGAGCGCGGTGCGGCACGGGACGCCGAGCCGTCGGCGCCTGGTGCGCGCACCGGTGCGGGTGGGGCCATGGGCTCCCACGGTCGTGGCGGTGACGACAGGCTGGGTCCTGGCAGGTGGCGTCACCGGATGCCTGCTGGGACTGGCGGCGGCATACGGGCTCCACAGATGGCGGCGGGGCCGCGCCCGGGACCGGGTGGCGGGCGCCTCCGCGGGGGAGGTATCTGGTCAACTGCCCCTCGCCGCGGAGCTCCTGGCGGCCTGTGCCTCGGCAGGAGCCGGACCGCGCGAGGCGGCGTGTGCGGTCGGGCAGTCGCTCGGAGGGCCGGTCGGAGAGCGGCTGCAGCAGACGGCGGCCGAGCTTCGGCTGGGAAGCGAACCGGCCCGCGCATGGGGGAGGTTCGGGGAGATTCCGGGTGCGGCGGGACTCGCCCGCTGCCTGGAGCAGGCGGCCGCATCGGGAGCACCGGCCGCCGAGCCCGTTGCCCGGCTCGCCGCGGGACTCCGGGCGGAGAGGACCCGTATCGCGGTGTCCCGGGCGCAGCGCGCCCACGTACTGATCACCGCACCGGTAGGGCTCTGCTTCCTGCCCGCCTTTCTCGCGGTCGGGGTGGCTCCCGTCGTGATCGGTCTGGCCACCGGACTGCTGCACGGCAGCGGAGGCAACTGAGCGGTGGCGCAACCGGATCAGCGCATCAGCACGCCAGCGCATGGCATCCACGGCATCAGGAGCATCGACGGATCGATGGCGTAAGCAGCTGCGGCCGCACGAGGGAATCACGAGGGAATGAGGAGATCGACATGAGCATGAACGACCTGAGGGTCCGGACGACGCGATGCACCGCAAGGAGGCTGATCGACGCCGTATGCACCGGGGTCGTGGCCCGGACCAGGGCGATTCTCACCAGGACGAGGGGCCGGCAGAACCATGGCGACGCCGGGATGACGACATCGGAGTACGCGATGGGCACGATCGCGGCGTGCGCTTTCGCAGCCGTGCTGTATCAGGTGATCACGAGTGAAACGGTCTCCGGGGCACTTGAATCGATCATCGGGAAGGCGCTCAGTGCGCAGTTCTGACATCGGTTCCGACACCACGGCCACGGCGCAACCGGGTTCCCGCTGCGGCGCGGACCGGGGATCGGTTACGGCGGAGGCCGCGGTGGCCGTGCCCGCGCTGGTGGTGTTCACGATGGCGCTCGTGTGGGCACTGATGGCGGCCTCGGCGCAGATCCAGTGCGTGGACGCCGCAAGGGCGGGGGCTCGGGCGGCCGCCCGTTCGGAACCGGAGGCCGCCGCGCTCTCCGCCGCCCGTTCGGCCGCACCGCCCGGAGCGAAGATCTTGCTGGGCAGGGACGGGGACCTGTGGCGGGTGCGGGTCGAGGCACCGAGTCCGGGTCCTGTGACACCGTCCCTCACTCTGACGGCCGAAGCGGTGGCACTCGCGGAGGACGCAGTGGGGAGCGGCGAAACATGAGGAGAAGCGACAGGGGCTCGGCCACCGTGTGGGCGGCCATGGCGGCATGCACGATGTGCGTGGTCTTCGCCGTGGTGCTCGCCATGGGGCAGGCGGTGGTCGCTCGTCATCGTGCGGGAGCCGCGGCCGACCTCGCGGCACTCGCCGCGGCCGACCGGGCACTGGAGGGAGCCGGGCAGGCGTGTGCCCGGGCGGCACGGGTGGCCCGGGCACAGGGGGCGGTGGTCGTGCGGTGCGCGGTGGCCGGCGAGATCGCCGACGTGACGGCCGCCGCGGCTCTCGGCCCGTACCGGCCCGAGGTCCGGTCCCGCGCCGGTCCGCCGGTCCCGCCCGGGTCTCCGGTCGGGCCGAGGCCGCTGTTCCGGTTAGGGCCGATGCTCTCGCAGGCTCCGCAGGCTCCGCAGGCTCCGCAGGTCCCGCAGGCTCCGCGGGTCCCGCCGGGCCATCAGGACCTGCTCGGTCCACCGGGCCATCCCGGTCCGCTCGGTGCGCCGGGCCGGTCGCCGAAGAGGTCTCGGGCGGAACGGCGCCCGGCCCGCCCGTCCGGCCCGGTTCGGGCAGCCGGCCCGGTCCGCCGGGGCCGCGGACCACCGTCACCCCTCGACGGCTTCCGGTCCCTCTGGCGTCCGGCCCCACCGGGGCTCGCGGCGATAGGCCCGTGAGGCTGCCGGATCCTCCTGTAAGCCCGGTGCCTCCTCCGTCGCCTCCACGTCCCCGTCCGGGGTGACCGGGGCCTGCCGGGGATCGGGGGTGCCGGTCACCCCGGACGGGGAGCGGCCGGGGCCTCACTGAGGAGAACGGTGAGCAGGCGGACGGCGGCCCGTTTGTGGAGGGGGTCGTTGCCGTTGCCGCACTTGGGGGACTGGATGCAGGAGGGGCAGCCCGCGTCGCACTCGCACGAGGCGATGGCCTCTCGGGTCGCGTCCAGCCAATCGCGGGCCGTGTGGAAGGCCCGCTCGGCGAAGCCCGCACCACCAGGGTGCCCGTCGTACACGAAGACCGTCGGCAGCAGGGTGTCCGGGTGCAGCGGTACGGAGACCCCGCCGATGTCCCAGCGGTCGCAGGTGGCGAAGAGCGGGAGCAGCCCGATGGAGGCGTGCTCGGCGGCGTGCAGGGCCCCGCCCAGCTGCTCCGGGTTCACCCGGGCGGCATCCAGCTGGTCCTCGGTCACGGTCCACCACACGGCGCGGGTGCGCAGGGTGCGCGGCGGCAGATCCAGCTTGGTCTCGCCGAGTACCTCTCCGGTGATCAGCTTCCGGCGCAGAAAGGAGACGACCTGGTTGGTGACCTCGACGGAGCCGTAGCAGAGACGGCCGGCGCCCCAGGCGACCTCGGTGTCGGTCTCGAGGACGGACACGGAGGTGGTGTCCCGGGCGATGGTGGAGTACGGCGGGTCGGCCTCCTCGACGAGGGCGACGGAGTCCTCCAGATCCAGCCGCTTCACCAGGTAGGTGCGGCCCTGGTGAAGGTGTACGGCGCCGTCGTGCACGGCGGTGTGGGCGGCGGGCTCGTCGACCGTGCCGAGCAGCCGGCCGGTGGCGGCCTCGACGATCTGCACCGGCCGCCCGCCCTCGCCGCGGATGTCGGCGAGGTCGGCTGCCCGCTCCCGGCGTGTCCAGTACCAGCCGGCGGTGCGTCTGCGCAGCAGCCCGGCGCTCTCCAGCTGAGGCAGCAGCTCTGGGGTGGTCGGGCCGAACAGCTCCAGGTCCTGTTCGGTCAGGGGCAGCTCCGCCGCGGCCGCGCAGAGGTGCGGCGCCAGTACGTAGGGGTTGTCCGGGTCGAGGACGGTGGACTCGACGGGCTGCCGGAACAGGGCCTCGGGGTGGTGGACGAGATAGGTGTCCAGCGGGTCGTCGCGGGCGACCAGCACCGCGAGAGCGCCTTGGCCGGCCCGGCCCGCCCGGCCCGCCTGCTGCCAGAGCGAGGCACGGGTGCCGGGGTAGCCGGCGATGAGGACCGCGTCCAGGCCGGAGACGTCGACGCCCAGTTCCAGGGCGGTGGTGGCGGCCAGCCCGAGCAGCTCGCCCGAGTGCAGTGCCCGCTCCAGTGCGCGCCGTTCCTCCGGAAGATAGCCGCCCCGGTACGCGGCGACACGCCGGGCGAGGTTCCGGTCGACCTCGGCCAGCCGCTCCTGGCTGATGACCGAGATCAGCTCGGCGCTCCGCCGTGAGCGCACAAAGGCGACGGTACGGACGCCCTGGACGGCCAGGTCGGTCAGGAGGTCCGCGGTCTCCGCCGTGGCGGTGCGGCGTACCGGGGCGCCCTTCTCGCCGTGCAGCTCGGTGAGCGGCGGTTCCCAGAGGGCGAAGACGAGCTCACCGCGTGGCGAGGCGTCGTCCGAGACCTCGGTTACGGGCAGCCCGGTCAGCCGGCCGGCCGCGACGGCGGGATCGGCGGCCGTCGCCGAGGCCAGCAGGAACACCGGATGGGCGCCGTAGCGGGCGCACACGCGGCGCAGCCGGCGGAGTACCTGGGCGACGTGGGACCCGAAGACGCCGCGGTAGGTGTGGCACTCGTCGATCACGACGTAGCGCAGCGAGCGCAGGAAGGAGGACCAGCGGGAATGTGACGGGAGTATGCCCCGGTGCAGCATGTCCGGGTTGGTGAGGACGTGGTTCGCGTACTGGCGGACCCACTCGCGCTCCTCGACGGGGGTGTCGCCGTCGTACACGGCGGGTCGCACACGGTTGCCGAGCGGCGAGGCGAGTTCCCGCACGGCGCGGCACTGGTCGGCCGCGAGGGCTTTCGTCGGGGCCAGGTACAGGGCGGTGGTGCCGCGTCCGTTGGGCGCCTCGGAGCCGTCCAGCAGGGTGCTGAGGACCGGGGCGAGGTAGGCGAGGGACTTGCCGGACGCGGTGCCGGTGGCGATCACGACCGACTCGCCGTCCAGGGCGTGCTCGGCGGCGGCCGCCTGGTGGGCCCAGGGGTGCTCGATCCCGGCCCGCTCGATGGCGTTGATCACTTCCGGGCGGACGCGGTGCGGCCAGACTGCATGGCGACCCGGCCTTGGGGGCAAGTGCTCCGTATGAGTGATGCGCGCAGCCCGGCCCGCCGCTGCGGCGAGCCGGTCGAGGACCGTACCGGGGGAGGGGCGGGTGCCCCCGCTCTCGGAGGGTCGTCTGGGTCGGTGATTCATGGCCATCGGCACCGAGTGTGTCACCGGCGTGACGGACAATGGTCCCAAGGCGTCGTGCATGGCTGCTGGTAAGTGATTGAATGCCATCGCGGCTGGCGATCCGTCCCCTGGCTCCGCCGGGGAGACCGAGGGGCGACCGCTCGATAGCAAGGTGCTGGAGGATCCGTGGACCTGTCCCTGTCGACTCGCAATGTGTCCGGCCCTGGCGGCGACCGCACGGTCGTCGAGGTCGGTGGCGAGATTGATGTGTATACCGCGCCCAAGCTGCGCGAGCAGTTGGTCGAGTTGGTGAACGACGGCAGTTACCACCTGGTCGTCGACATGGAGGGCGTGGACTTCCTCGACTCGACCGGCCTCGGCGTGCTCGTGGGCGGTCTGAAGCGCGTACGTGCGCATGAAGGCTCGCTGCGCCTGGTCTGCAACCAGGAGCGCATTCTCAAGATCTTCCGGATCACTGGTCTGACCAAGGTGTTCCCCATTCACACCACGGTCGACGAGGCCGTCGCGGCGACCGACTGAGTCGCCCGGGGGTTCCCCGGGGACTCCGGCCCGTTCGGAGGCTCCGGGGAGTCCGGAGGAAGGCCAGGGTGCCGGGTCCAGGCCCGGTGCCCCTGAGAAGCACGCTCGCACGCTCGTACGTCCGAGGGGGACCGCATGGCCACCGTTGAACTCCGCTTCAGTGCTCAGCCCGAGCACGTCAGGACGGCTCGCCTGGTGGCGGCCGCAGTGGCGCGGCGGGCGGGGGTCGACGAGGCGGTGCTGGACGAGGTCAGGCTCGCCGTCGGTGAGGCGTGCAGCCGTGCCGTGGGGCTGCACCGCAGCCATGGCGTCACCGCTCCCGTGCGCGTCCTGCTCACCGAGGAGGAGAAGTCCTTCTCGATCGAGGTCGGCGACGAGGTGCCCGCGTCGGGCGGCTCCCCCGGATCCGACGCCGGGCAACACGGCGCCGGTCCCGGGGACGACCCCGAGGACGCCGACGGCCGCGACCAGATGGGACTCGCGGTGATCAGCGGTCTCGTCGACGACGTCGAGGTGACGACGAGTGGGCGCGGAGGCCTCATCCGTATGAGCTGGCCGTCGAATCCGGCCACGATCGTGCCATGACCCGATGAGCGTGCCGGGCGCGCCACGCTGACGGCGACCTGGCTGTTCACCCTTTTGAGAGGCCCTGCTGAGCAGGGCCTTTTTCATTTCCCTAGATCATTGATCAACCGTCAATGCTTTTGCCCCATTACTGCTTTCGGGGGCAATCCTGAGCCGCGATCATTTGGTAAGGAGCGAACGAAGGTCAATTCCCATTGTCGCGCACTGTTTTGATCAGGTTCCGCTCCCTACAATCCGTCCACATCTTGAGCTCTGAACGTCAAGGAGGACGAATGGCGGGGCTCTTCAACCCAACCCTGACCGACCCCACTTCCCTCGCGGCCGCGGTACTCACCGATGACAACAGAATGATCGTAATGGTGATCGCGGCCGTCGCGATCGCGGCTCTGGTCGTCGCCCAGCTGCTGGTGCGTCAAGTGCTGGCGGCCGGTGAAGGCACCGAGTCGATGAAGAAGATCGCGGCAGCCGTGCAGGAGGGCGCGAACGCCTATCTGGCCCGGCAGTTGCGGACGCTCGGCATTTTCGCCGTGGTCGTCTTCTTCCTGCTGATGCTGCTGCCGGCCGACGACTGGTCGCAGAGACTGGGACGTTCGGTCTTCTTCCTGGTGGGTGCGCTGTTCTCGGCCGCCACGGGATACATCGGAATGCGTCTCGCGGTGCGCGCGAATGTGCGAGTGGCCGCGGCGGCGCGTGAGGCCACCCCGGCCGAAGGGGAACCGGCGAAGGATCTGACGACCGTCGCGCACAAGGCCATGAAGATCGCTTTCCGTACCGGCGGCGTGGTGGGCATGTTCACGGTGGGCCTCGGTCTGCTCGGCGCCGCCTGCGTGGTTCTGGTCTATGCCGCCGACGCCCCCAAGGTCCTGGAGGGCTTCGGCCTCGGCGCCGCACTGATCGCCATGTTCATGCGTGTCGGCGGCGGCATCTTCACCAAGGCCGCGGACGTCGGGGCCGACCTCGTCGGCAAGGTCGAGCAGGGCATCCCCGAGGACGACCCGCGCAATGCCGCGACCATCGCGGACAACGTCGGCGACAACGTCGGCGACTGCGCCGGCATGGCCGCCGACCTCTTCGAGTCGTACGCCGTCACGCTCGTCGCCGCCCTCATCCTGGGCAAGGCCGCCTTCGGCGATCTGGGGCTGGCCTTCCCGCTGATCGTCCCGGCGATCGGCGTGGTCACCGCGATGATCGGCATCTTCGCGGTCGCCCCGCGGCGCGCCGACCGCAGCGGGATGTCCGCCATCAACCGCGGCTTCTTCATCTCCGCGGTGATCTCACTGGCCCTAGTGGCCGCGGCGGTGTTCGCCTACCTGCCGTCGTCGTACGCCGCCCTCAGCGGCGTCACCGAGCCCGCGATCCGGGCCCACGAGGGCGACCCGCGCATCCTCGCGCTGGTCGCCGTCGCGATCGGCATCGTGCTGGCCGCCCTGATCCAGCAACTGACCGGGTACTTCACCGAGACGAACCGGCGCCCGGTCCGCGACATCGGCAAGTCGTCGCTCACCGGCCCGGCCACCGTCGTGCTCGCCGGCATCTCCATCGGCCTGGAGTCCGCCGTCTACACCGCGCTGCTGATCGGCCTCGGCGTCTACGGGGCGTTCCTGCTCGGTGGCACGTCGATCATGCTCGCGCTGTTCGCCGTGGCGCTCGCCGGCACCGGACTGCTCACCACGGTCGGCGTCATCGTCGCCATGGACACGTTCGGCCCGGTCTCCGACAACGCCCAGGGCATCGCGGAGATGTCCGGCGACGTGGAGGGCGCGGGGGCGCAGGTCCTCACCGACCTGGACGCCGTCGGCAACACGACCAAGGCGATCACCAAGGGCATCGCCATCGCGACGGCCGTCCTCGCCGCGGCCGCGCTCTTCGGCTCGTACCGGGACGCGATCGCCACCGCCGTCGCGGAGGTCAGTGCGAAGGCCGGGGAGATGAACCTGAGCCTGGACATCTCCCAGCCCAACAACCTGGTGGGCCTGGTCCTCGGCGCCGCGGTCGTCTTCCTCTTCTCCGGGCTGGCGATCAACGCCGTTTCGCGGTCCGCCGGTGCCGTGGTCTTCGAGGTGCGGCGGCAGTTCCGTGAGCACCCCGGGATCATGGACTACAGCGAGAAGCCGGAGTACGGACGCGTCGTCGACATCTGCACCAAGGACGCCCTGCGCGAACTGGCCACACCCGGTCTGCTCGCGGTCATGGCACCCATCGCGGTCGGCTTCACACTCGGCGTCGGCGCTCTCGGCTCGTACCTCGCCGGTGCGATCGGCACGGGCACCCTCATGGCCGTCTTCCTCGCCAACTCCGGTGGCGCGTGGGACAACGCCAAGAAGCTCGTCGAGGACGGGCACCACGGCGGAAAGGGCAGTGAGGCGCATTCGGCGACGGTGATCGGTGACACCGTGGGCGACCCGTTCAAGGACACCGCGGGCCCGGCGATCAACCCGCTGCTGAAGGTGATGAACCTCGTGGCGCTGCTCATCGCGCCCGCGGTCGTGCAGTTCAGCTACGGCGACGACGCCAACGCGGGCGTCCGGGCGGCGATCGCCACCCTGGCGATCCTGGTCATCGTCGTCGCGGTGTACCTCTCGAAGAGGCGCTCGGTCGCGGTGGGTGACGAAAGCAACGCCGCCGATCGGTCGTCGAAGTCACCGGACCCGGCGGTCGTTTCGCAGTAGACGTCTCACCTGGACGAAACGCCTGCTCACAGCACGGGCGGACGGTGCGGTCGACCGCACCGTCCGCCCGTTCGCCGGTTCGCGGGCAGTCCGGGTGCGGGACCGCGGTGAGCTTTGTCTCTCATCGGGCAAACAGCCTCGTATCCATACGAGGCAGACATCCAGCCCGGGATTGTTGTGCGGAGGCCGTGTATCTTCCGGGGCCGAGAGCCTTGGAAGGGACCGATCCGGTGAAGGTGAACAGGAAGTTTTCGGCCGCCGTGTCCGGCGGTGCGTTGCTGGTGCTCGCGCTGACGGGCTGCGGTGACGGAGACGACAGCGCCAAGGTGGACGCCTGGGCGAAGAGCGTCTGCGAGAAGGCGCAGCCGCAGATCCAGAAGCGGGCCGACGCCCGGCAGGCCATCATCTCGACCTCCGTCGACGGCAAGCCCGCCGACATACAGGCGGCCGACTCCAAGGCCTTCAAGGACATCGCCGACGCCAACAGGGCGCTGGCCTCCGCGGTGCAGGCCGCGGGCACCCCGCCCGGCGAGGGCCAGGAGCAGCTCCAGCAGGACGCGATCAAGGAGCTCAACGCCACCGCCACCGCGTACCTCGACCTCAAGAAGAAGGTCGACGAGCTCGACCCCAAGGACCAGCAGGAGTTCGCCGACGGCCTGAAGGACGTCGCAAAGGGGCTGAAGAAGATCCAGAAGACGGACCAGGTCGCCCTCGGCAAACTGCAGTCCGGCGATCTGGGCAAGGCG
Source organism: Streptomyces tirandamycinicus (assembly GCF_003097515.1). Taxonomy (NCBI): domain Bacteria; kingdom Bacillati; phylum Actinomycetota; class Actinomycetes; order Kitasatosporales; family Streptomycetaceae; genus Streptomyces; species Streptomyces tirandamycinicus. The sequence goes on from NZ_CP029188.1 coordinate 3,717,818, forward strand.
ATGGGGAAGCAGAAGGGCTGCCAGCGGGCCAGGCCGTCGGTCACCCCGCCCCCTGCCGCGGGCGACGGCCCCTCCGAGCCGAGCGGCAAGCCGTCGAACGCGGCCGGTCCGTCGAAGTCGGCCGGATCGGCGGAGCCCGAGGCGTCCGAGTAGTCGTGCCGGCCGCGCGGCGGGCGGCACGCCCGGTCGCGACGCGCTGCCGCGCCCGTTCCCGGATCCCCCGGCGGTCCGCGCCCGGCCGGCTCCGGCACACGCGTTTCCGCCGAACGGAGCGCCGCGGCGGCCCCCGGTCGGCCTCTCCGCCTGGGCCCGTGTCGGGGATCCGGACTCGTCGAGACGGGGCTCCGCGAGTCGGGACTCGTCGAAATGGGGCTCCGCGAGACGGGGCTCCCCGGGACGGGGCTCCGCGAGATGGGACTCGTCGATGCGGGCCCCTGAGCCGGACCGGCTGGACCGGCCGGACTGAACCGTTCCGGCCGACCGACCGCGCGGACCGCGTCCCGGCGGAAGCGGTGTGCCGCGGCAGCGGCGGGCGGCACAGGCCGAACGCCGCGGGTCAGAATGGGTTCGTGAGTACGACCAGCCTCGCCGCAGGCCTTCCCGTTCCCGATCAGTCCGCCCGGCTCCGCGACGCCCTGATCGCCGCCGACTTCACCGCCGACGGGCTGCTCGAGCTGCTCGGTGCGCCCGCCTACAGCGCCCTCGCCCGCAGCGAAACCGTCCCCGCCCTGCGAGCCACGCGCGGCGGCTCCCCGCTGGAGACGCTCGTACGGCTCTTCCTGCTGCAGCGGCCGGTGGCGGCCGAACGCGCCCGGGAGGCGCTGCCGCTGGACGTGGCGCTCGCGGACGGCTGGGTGGCCGAGTCCCCCGACGGCATCCGGGCGACGGTGGACGTCCGCCCGTACGGCGGGCCGGAAGGGCAGGACTGGTACATCGTCTCCGATCTCGGCTGCGCGGTCGGCGGGGCCGGTGGCGCGACCGGCCGTGCCGAGGGTGTCGTCCTGGGGGTCGGCGGCGCCTCCACCACCCTCGCCGGCATCACCGTCCGTGTCCCGGTGTCCTCCGCCCTCGACCTCGGCACCGGCTCCGGCATCCAGGCGCTCCACGCCACGGGGCACGCCACCCGGGTCACGGCCACCGACCTCAACCCGCGGGCCCTGGCGTTCACCCGGCTCACCCTGGCGCTGTCCGGCGCACCCGAGGCGGATCTGCGCGAAGGGTCGCTCTACACGCCGGTCGGATCGGACACGTACGACCTGATCGTGTCGAACCCGCCGTTCGTCATCTCTCCCGATGCCCGCCTCACCTACCGGGACGGCGGAATGGGCGGGGACGATCTGTGCCGCTCGCTCGTTCAGCAGGCCGGGGACCGTCTGAACGAAGGGGGGTTCGCGCAGTTCCTCGCGAACTGGCAGCACGTGGCAGGGGAGGACTGGCAGCAGCGGGTGCGCTCGTGGGTGCCGCGCGGCTGCGACGCCTGGATCGTTCAGCGCGAGGTCCAGGACGTGACGCAGTACGCCGAGCTCTGGCTCCGGGACAGTGGTGACCACCGTGCTGCCCCCGAGGAGTACGCGGCGCGGTACGACGCGTGGCTCGACGAGTTCGAGGCGCGCGGGACGAAGGCGGTCGGCTTCGGCTGGATCGTGCTGCGGAAGACGGCCTCGGACCGGCCGTCGATCGTCGTCGAGGAGTGGCCCCACCCGGTCGAGCAGCCGCTCGGCGAAGCCGTTCGGGCTCACTTCGCCCGGCAGGACTATCTGCGCGCGCACGACGACGCGGCACTGCTCGCCGACCACTTCGTGCTCGTCGACGACGTGGTGCAGGAGCAGGTCGGGCTGCCCGGCGCCGAGGACCCGGAGCACGTCGTGCTGCGCCAGAGCCGCGGTATGCGGCGTGCCACGAAGGTGGACACGGTCGGTGCCGGCTTCGCGGGCGTCTGCGACGGCACGCTGAGCGCGGGGCGGATCCTCGACGCCATCGCCCAGCTGGTCGGTGAGGACCCGGTGCTGCTGCGCGACCGCACGCCGGAGGCGATCAGGCTGCTGGTCGGTGAAGGCTTCCTGGAGCCCGCCGGTCCACGCGACTGAGACGCGCCGGGCGCCGACCGGGGATCGTCCCGGGCGGGGATCGTTCCGGGCGGTGCGTTTCCTGCGGTGCGTTCCCTGTGGTGCGTTCCCTGTGGTGCGTTCCACGCGGCACTGAGCCAGCCGCCGGGGGGCGGTCGCGATGTTCCGTGCGCCGCCCTGCCCCCGGCGTACCGGGTGGCGCCCGCCGCGTCCACGGCCCCTGCCAGGGACCGCCGCGCCCCCGCGCCCGCCGCGCCCGTCAGGCGCCGCCGCGCGGTCGGTGCGATCGACGCCCCGTCGCCGGAACGGCCCGTTCCGCCCCGGGTGGGCGACCGGGCCGGCTCGCGTGTCACCCAGGACCGGAATGGCCTCTCCGGTCCCGCGGCGGCACCCTTCGGCCATGGTCTCCGCCGGGAACCGGCCAATGTGCGCGGGCTCGTGCGGGTACCGAGCAGGCGCCGTACGGGCACCGCTCGGGTGCCGGCGCAGCCGGTCAGGGCGCCGGGCGCATGCGCGGACCGGCGAGTTCGTCGCTCCGGTCGGCGCCCCTCGCTCCGGCACCCGCCTCGGCACCTCGGGGAGGTCGTGACTCCGCCTGCTCGGCACCACGTCCGGCCCCTCGCTCCGGCACCCGCCGGGGCGCCTGCGCCTCGCGGAGGTCGTGGCTCCGCTCACTCCGCGCAGCGCCTTACTCCGCACCACGCCCGCACCGGCGCCGCCCGGGTGAACCCGTGCCGCGTTCACCTGGAATTCGCGTGGCTGACGCCCGGAGGTGCCAGCCTCGGCCACGGGGCTTCCCGGGGCAGGCCGAGAAATAGGAGACGGGGATGGAGAGCGGTCCGGCGATCTTCGCGGGTACGGCATTCACGCTGTTCGGAGCCGCACTGCTGATATGGACGGGAGCGCGGGTCCGGCACCGGGCCCCGGTCGCGCACGGCGTGAATCCCGCCACGGCCGCAACCCTGACCACGATCTTCGGCACCGCTTTCCTGCTCGCCGGCGTCTGGTGCCTCAGCCGCGTCTGAACGCCTCGCGGCCCTCGTCCGGTCGCCTTCTCCCGCCGATCGCCATGGGAGTCCGGGCGGCAGGAATGCCCGGAGTCGGGTTACCGTTCGAGTGGCCGTTGCGAACTTTTGCCGTTTGACACGGGGGCGGGTTGTACCGTCACACTCCGCAGCGACAGCAAAGTGCAGTACGGCCGTACGCCGTACGTTGTACGCCGTACGAGCCCACCGAGCGTCGACCGGAGAGAAGAGCGAAGTTGTCCCCGACCAGCGAGACCGCACAGGGCGGCCGCCGACTCGTCATCGTCGAGTCGCCTGCCAAGGCGAAGACGATCAAGGGCTATCTGGGCCCCGGCTATGTCGTCGAGGCAAGCGTCGGGCACATCCGCGACCTCCCGAACGGCGCCGCCGAGGTCCCCGAGAAGTACACCGGCGAGGTGCGGCGTCTCGGGGTGGACGTCGAGCACGACTTCCAGCCGATCTACGTCGTCAACGCGGACAAGAAGGCGCAGGTCAGAAAGCTCAAGGAGCAGCTGGCCGGCTCGGACGAGCTCTACCTCGCCACCGATGAGGACCGCGAGGGCGAGGCCATCGCCTGGCACCTGCTGGAGGTCCTCAAGCCCAAGGTCCCGGTCAAGCGGATGGTCTTCCACGAGATCACCAAGGCCGCGATCCAGGAGGCCGTCGCCAACCCGCGCGAGCTCAACAAGCGCATGGTCGACGCCCAGGAGACCCGCCGCATCCTCGACCGCCTCTACGGCTACGAGGTCTCGCCGGTCCTCTGGAAGAAGGTCATGCCGCGGCTGTCCGCGGGCCGTGTCCAGTCCGTGGCCACCCGCCTCGTCGTCGAGCGCGAGCGTGAGCGCATCGCCTTCCGCTCCGCCGAGTACTGGGACCTGACCGGCACGTTCTCCGCGGGCCGCGCCGGATGGGGGGCCGCCCCGGAGGCCGGTGGAGCGTCCGACCCGGCCGCCTTCACCGCCCGGCTGGCCAGTGTCGACGGACGGCGCGTCGCCCAGGGCCGTGACTTCGGCCCGGACGGACGGCTCAAGTCGGACCAGGTGCTCCACCTCGACGAGGCGAACGCGCGCGCCCTGAAGGCGGCGCTGGAGAACGCGGCGTTCTCGGTCCGCTCCGTCGAGTCCAAGCCGTACCGCCGCTCGCCGTACGCCCCGTTCCGTACGACGACGCTCCAGCAGGAGGCCTCGCGCAAGCTCGGCTTCGGGGCGAAGGCGACGATGCAGATCGCGCAGAAGCTGTACGAGAACGGCTTCATCACCTATATGCGTACGGACTCGACCACGCTCTCCGACACCGCGGTCGCGGCGGCCCGAGCGCAGGTCACCCAGCTGTACGGCGGCGACTACCTGCCCGAGAAGCCGCGCACGTACGCCGGGAAGGTCAAGAACGCCCAGGAGGCGCACGAGGCCATCCGCCCCTCGGGTGACCGCTTCCGCACCCCGGCCGAGACCGGTCTGACCGGCGACCAGTTCCGTCTCTACGAGCTGATCTGGAAGCGGACCGTCGCCTCCCAGATGAAGGACGCGGTCGGCAACTCCGTCACCGTCAGGATCGGCGGCACCGGCTCGGACGGTCGTGACGCCGAGTTCTCGGCCTCCGGCAAGACCATCACGTTCCACGGTTTCATGAAGGCGTACGTCGAGGGCGCCGACGATCCGAACGCGGAGCTGGACGACCGTGAGCGCCGGCTGCCGCAGGTCGCCGAGGGCGACCCGCTCACCGCCGAGGAGATCACGGCGGACGGGCACGCCACCAAGCCCCCGGCCCGCTACACCGAGGCCAGCCTGGTCAAGGAGCTGGAGGAGCGCGAGATCGGCCGCCCGTCGACGTACGCGTCGATCATCGGCACCATCCTCGACCGCGGCTACGTCTTCAAGAAGGGCACGGCACTGGTGCCGTCCTTCCTCTCCTTCGCCGTGGTCAACCTGCTGGAGAAGCACTTCGGCCGGCTCGTCGACTACGACTTCACCGCCAGGATGGAGGACGACCTCGACCGCATCGCGCGGGGCGAGGCCCAGGCGGTGCCGTGGCTGAGGCGCTTCTACTTCGGCGAGACGGTGCCCGGCGGCGGCTTCGCCGCGGGGGCCGAGGGCGGTGCCGCAGAGGCCGGCAACGGCGACGGCGACCACCTCGGCGGACTCAAGGAGCTCGTCACCGACCTCGGCGCGATCGACGCCCGGGAGATCTCGTCCTTCCCGGTCGGCAGCGGCATCGTGCTGCGGGTCGGCCGCTACGGCCCGTACGTCGAGCGGGGCGAGAAGGACGCCGAGGGCCACCAGCGCGCCGACGTGCCGGCCGACCTCGCGCCGGACGAGCTGACCGTCGAGCTCGCCGAGGAGCTGCTGGCCAAGCCGAGCGGGGACTTCGAGCTGGGCAAGGACCCCGAGACCGGCCACGAGATCGTCGCGAAGGACGGCCGCTACGGTCCGTACGTCACCGAGATCCTGCCCGAGGGCACGCCGAGGACCGGCAAGAACGCGGTGAAGCCGCGGACCGCATCGCTCTTCAAGTCGATGGCCCTCGACACGGTGACCCTCGAGGACGCACTCAGGCTGATGTCGCTGCCGCGCGTCGTCGGCACGGACGCCGAGGGCGTCGAGATCACCGCGCAGAACGGCCGCTACGGCCCGTATCTGAAGAAGGGCACGGACTCCCGCTCCCTGGAGACCGAGGACCAGATCTTCGGCATCACGCTGGACGAGGCGCTGGCGATCTACGCGCAGCCCAAGCAGCGCGGCCGGGCGGCCGCCAAACCGCCGCTGAAGGAGCTCGGCACGGATCCGGTGAGCGAGCGTCCGGTCGTGGTGAAGGACGGCCGCTTCGGCCCGTACGTCACCGACGGCGAGACCAACGCGACCCTGCGGACCGGTGACAGCGTCGAGACCATCACACCGGAGCGCGGTTACGAACTGCTCGCCGAGAAGCGCGCCAAGGGCCCGGTGAAGAAGGCCGCCAAGAAGGCCCCCGCGAAGAAGGCGGCGGCCAAGAAGACGGCGGCCAAGAAGACCGCGGCGAAGAAGACGACCGCGGCGAAGACGGCCACCAGGAAGACCGCGGCCAAGAAGACGACCGCGGCGAAGACCACCGCGGCGAAGACGGCCGCCAAGAAGGCCACGGCCGACCGGACCGCGGCGAACACGGCGTCCTCGGACGCCTAGCGCGGCCGGCACGGCGCCGCCGGCACACGAGCCCGGGCGAGGGGCGCCCCGCGGAGCACCGCGGGACGCCCCTCCGTCGTCTCACCGGGTGCTCGCCGCCCGTTTGTTCGGGCGGGGCCTCCGAGGAGCGACCTCCTCCGGATAGGCTGGGCGGATGACGCGAGCCGAGCAGCCAACGGCCCAGAGCCCCACCTCTGAACCCGAAGCCCGTGCCGCCGACGCACTGGCCGCGGACTCACGCGAGCGCGCCGTACGGTCGCTGCTGCGCGTGCCCGCGCTGCGGCGGCTGTGGAGTGCGCATGTCGCCGGCGGCACCGGTGACGCCCTCGCCCTCCTGGTGCTGGTCCTCCTCGCGCTCCAGACGGCGGTCGCCGAAGGAGCCTTCGGCGGCGGATACCGGGGCGCGGCGTTCGCCGTCGCCGCCGTCTTCGGGGTCCGCCTCCTCGCCACGTTCCTCTTCGGGGCCGTCCTCCTCGGCCCGCTCACCGCGCTGACCGCACCGAGCGGACCCCTGGACCGCCGCTGGACGATGATCGGCGCCGACGGGCTCCGCATCGCCCTGCTCGTCATCGCCCCCCTGTGGATCGGCTGGACCCCGGGCAGCGCGGTGGCGTACGTGCTCGCCACGGTCTTCGTCACCGGCGTCGCCGAACGCTTCTGGACCGTCGCCCGGGAGAGCGCCGCCCCCGCGCTGCTCCCCCCGCCGCCGCCGGAGGGCGCGGCGGTCCGCCCGCTGCCCGACCATCAGGACGCCCTCCGGAGGCTGTCCCTCCGCACCTCCTTCGCGGTCGTCCCGATCGCCGCCGCCGCTCTGCTGGTGGCGACGCTGATCGGCAACCTGCTCGGCACCGGCGTCGAATGGTTCTCGGCGAACCAGGCCGCGCTCGGGTCGTACGTGGCGGCGGGCCTCTTCGCCGCATCGCTGTCCGTGCTGGCAGCCGTCGAACTCCCGGACGCACCGACACCGCGCCCCCGCTCCCCGCTGGAGGGCCTGCGCCGCCCGTCCACCGGCGGCGGCCTGGACAAGGGCCGCACGGGTGCCGTCCCGCTGCTGGTCGTGGCCTGCGCCGCGATCGCCGAGGCCATCGCCTCCGCCGCCGCCGTGTCCGCCCTGCACGCACGGGACCTGGGCGGCGGCCCGGTCGCCTTCGCCCTCCTCGTCCTCGCCCTGACCGGGGGCACGGCCCTCGGCGTCCGGGGCGCCCCGAACGTGCTGCCGGCGCTGTCCCGGCGCCGGCTGCTCGCGCTGGTGATCGCCGTCACCGGCGTGGCGCTGCTGGCGATGGGCCTCGTCCCGGACACGGCGACGGTGCTGTTCCTCGCCGTTCTCGCCGGGGGTGCGGCCGGCGTCGCCGCGCACACCGGGCACGCACTGATCGACCTGGAGACCGAGGAGTTCCGGCGGCCGCGGGTCACCGAGCATCTGCAGGCAGTGGTCCGGGTCGCCATCGGGCTCGCCGCCGTCGGCGCCCCGCTGCTCGCCGCCGCCATCGGTCCGCACCGCCTGGCCAGCGGCGACTTCGTCTTCGCCCACGGCGGTGCCGCCTTCACCCTGATGCTGGTCGGCGCGCTGCTGCTGCCCGTCGCGGTGATCGTCCTCGCCAGGACCGACGACCGGTCCGGCGTGCCGCTGCGCCGCGACCTGGCCGACGCGGTCCGGCGCGGCGCGGACCCCGCCCAGGCACCCGCGGCCACCGGCTTCTTCATCGCCGTCGAGGGTGGCGACGGCGCGGGCAAGTCCACCCAGGTCGAGGCGCTCGCGGAGTGGATCCGCGCCAAGGGGCACGAGGTCGTCGTCACCCGGGAACCCGGTGCCACCCCCGTCGGCAAGCGGCTGCGTTCCATCCTGCTCGACGTCTCGTCGGCCGGGCTGTCCCACCGCGCCGAGGCCCTTCTGTACGCCGCCGACCGCGCCGAGCACGTCGACACGGTCGTCCGCCCCGCGCTGGAGCGCGGTGCCGTCGTCATCTCGGACCGCTACATCGACTCGTCCGTGGCGTACCAGGGCGCGGGCCGCGACCTTTCCCCCACCGAGATCGCCCGGATCTCCCGCTGGGCGACGGACGGGCTCGTACCGCATCTGACCGTGCTGCTCGACGTCTCCCCGGAGACCGCGCGCGAGCGCTTCACGGAGGCACCGGACCGGCTGGAGTCCGAGCCTGCGGAGTTCCACGGGCGGGTGCGGGCCGGGTTCCTCACCCTGGCCGCCGCCGACCCCGGCCGCTACCTCGTCGTGGACGCGGGCCAGGAGCCCGAGGCCGTCACCACGGTGGTGCGGCACCGGCTCGACCGGATGCTCCCCCTCTCCGAGGCCGAGGTGAGGGCCCGGGAGGAGGCGCGGAGGGCCGCCGAGGAGGAGGCGCGCCGCAAGGCCGAGGAGGAGGCCGCCCTCAAGGCCGAGGAGGAGCGCCTGGAGCGCGAGCGCCAGGCGCAGCTCGCGAGGCTGCGCGCCGAGGAGGAGGAGCGCAAGCGGCGCGAACTGGAGGAGGCGCGGCGGCGGGAGGCCGAGCGCCAGGCGGAGGAGGCGAGGCAGCGCGCCGAGGAGGCCCGGCGGCTGGCCGAGGAGGAGCGGCGCCGGCGCGAGGCCGAGGAGAAGACCGTCCGGGAGGAGGCGGAGCGCCGCCGCCGTCAGGCCGAGGAGGAGGCCCGGCTGAGGGCCGAGGCCGAGGAGCGCCGCCGGGAGAAGCAGCGCAAGGCCGAGGAGGCCCTGCTGCGGGCCGAGGAGGCACGCCGGGCCGCGGAGGCGGCCGCGGCCGCCGCGGAGTCCTCGGCCGCCGAGACGACGGTGCCCACTCCTGCGGTGGGGGCGGACGACGCGACGCGTACGGTCGAGACGCCCCGCCCGCGCGTCGACATGACCAAGGAGGACGCGGAGACGGCGGTCCTCCCGCAGGTGCCGCAGCCTCCGGACGGAGGCGCGCGGGGCGCGCGCGGAGCGGGACCGGGCAGCGCGCCGGCGTCCGCGGGGCAGGTCGACGAGACCGCGGTGCTTCCGCCGGTGCGGGGCGATCGGCCGGGGGCGGCGGGAGCCGAGGAGACCGCGGTACTGCCTCCGGTCCGGGGCGAGAGCCCCGCGGACCGTGTGCCGCCGTACCTCTTCCGTGACGAGCGGTCCGCCCGGGAGGAGGAGCAGCGTACGCGCGAGCTGCCCCGGGTCGACGAGGAGGGACGGCCGCGCCGCCGCTCCGACTGGGCGGAGGAGACGCCGCTCGACGACCTGCCCACGCTGGCGGACGAACTGCTGGGTCCGCGCGACGACGAGGACGACGGGCGCCGGGGGCGTTAGGCGGATCCGGGCCGGTCCGGGTGGGGCTCCAGCCGGACCGGCCGGAGAAGGCGATCGTGCGCACGCCGGCCCCAGGGCCGGTCCGGAGGGGCTGCCGCCGGTACCCGGAACGGCAGGGGCATCGCGCGCCCCCGGCCGGCTGGTGCGTGCGGGTGCGCCGGTTGTCCACAGGCGGGTTGTCCACAGGCGGTGAGGACTGTCCGACCACTGCCCCACAATGGGAAGCCGGTGGGGGACCTGCACCCGCACCCGCAGATCGCAGCCGCAGCCTGCAGCTCATGGCTCGCAGCTCATGGCTCGCGGGTCGTGGTTCGTGGTTCGTGGTTCGTGGTTCATACGACGTCGGAAGGCGGTGGCGGCAGCATGGCCGTGTGGGACGACCTGGTCGGCCAGGAGCGTGTCCAGGAGCAGCTCGCCGCCGCCGCGCGGGACGCCGACGCGCTCGTCACGGCGGAGGCGGCGGGGGAGCAGGCGACCGCCGCGTCCAAGATGACGCACGCCTGGCTGTTCACCGGCCCGCCCGGTTCGGGCCGCTCCACCGCTGCGCGCGCCTTCGCGGCGGCCCTGCAGTGCACCGGTCCCGACCGGGCGCTGGGCGGCGCACCGGGCTGCGGCTTCTGCGACGGCTGCCACACCAGCCTGGTCGGCACGCACGCCGACGTCGAGGTGGTCCGGACGGACATGCTGTCCATCGGTGTCAAGGAGACCCGTGACCTCGTCCGACGGGCGCAGCTCTCGCCCGCGGTCGGCCGCTGGCAGGTGATCGTCCTGGAGGACGCCGACCGCCTCACCGAGGGCGCGGGCAACGTCCTGCTGAAGGCCGTGGAGGAGCCGGCCCCGCGTACGGTCTGGCTGCTGTGCGCGCCGTCCCTGGAGGACGTGCTCCCCACGATCCGCTCCCGCTGCCGTCACCTGTCGCTCCGCACTCCTTCCGTCGAGGCCGTCGCGGACGTGCTGATGAGACGGGACGGCATCGAGCCCGAGGCGGCCGCGTCCGCCGCCCGGGCGACTCAGGGGCACATCGGCCGGGCCCGCCGCCTCGCCACCGACGAGGCGGCCCGCGCCCGTCGCGCGACCGTGCTGAAGCTCCCGCTGAGGGTGGAGGACGTCGGCGGCTGCCTGAGGGCGGCACAGGAGCTGATCGACGCGGCCGCGGAGGACGCGCGGCAGGTCGCGGAGGAGATCGACGCCAAGGAGACCGAGGACCTCAGGACGGCCCTGGGTGCGGCGGCGGGCGGCAGGCTGCCGCGGGGCACCGCGGGGGCGATGAAGGAGCTGGAGGACAGGCAGAAGCGCCGCCGTACCCGCACCCAGCGGGACAGCCTCGATCTCGCGCTCACCGACCTCACGGGCTTCTACCGGGACGTGCTCGCGCTGCAGCTGGGCTCGAGGGTCCCCCTCGCCAACGAGGACGTGCGGGAGGCACTCGACCGGGTGGCGCGCGGTTCCAGCCCGGAGGGGACCCTGCGCCGGATGGAGGCGGTCCTCGCCTGCCGTGAGGCCCTGGACACGAACGTGGCGCCGCTGCTGGCGGTGGAGGCGATGGCGGTGGCGCTGCGCACGGGGTGAACTCCCCGGCGCTCCCGGGTCCGCCGCTGTGCAGGCAGCACAGGGTGTCCGGGTCGTCGGCGCGGCTGGGGCCGTCCGGCACCGGGTCCTCGGCCGGGCGGGCGTCGTCACCGGGTTCCCGGCGGTGGCGATCCCGTGCGGATGCCCCTGGCTCGCGGATGTGGGGATGTTTCGGGTGAATCACCTATACGGGTAGGAAGGGGCATGATCCCCGCTTTGTGTCGATAGGCTCCCAGGATGACCACCAGGCAGTTCCTCAGGACCTCCGCCATCGCGTCCGCCGCAGCCCTGGGGCTGCTGGTCTCGGGCTGCAGCGGCGGCAGCCCGGCCTCGGAGGGGTCCGAACCCTCGGGTTCGGTGCCGGGAGCGGCAGCGCCCTCCCCGGTGTCGACCGCCGCGCTGAAGCCGTACTACAACCAGAAGCTGGACTGGCGCAACTGCGGTGCCCCCGGTTTCCAGTGCGCCACGCTCAAGGCGCCGCTCGACTACTCCAAGCCCGACGGGCCGTCGGTCAAGCTGGCCGTCGCCCGGGTGAAGGCCACCGGGCCGGGCAAGCGGATCGGATCACTCCAGGTGAACCCGGGAGGCCCGGGAGGCTCGGCCGTCGGGTACCTCCAGGCGTACGCGGGCGTCGGCTACCCCGCTCCGGTACGGGCCAGGTACGACATGGTGGCCATCGACCCGCGCGGCGTGGCCCGCAGCGAGCCCGTCACCTGCCTCGACGGCAAGGAGATGGACGCCTACACCCAGAGCGACCAGACACCCGACGACCCGGCCGAGATCGACAAGCTGAGCACGGCGTTCAAGGGCTTCGCGGCAGGTTGCAAGGAGCGGTCGTCCACGGTCCTCCCGCATGTCTCCACGGTCGAGGCGGCGCGGGACATGGACGTCTTCCGGTCCGCGCTGGGTGACGAGAAGCTGTCGTACGTCGGGGCCTCCTACGGCACCTTCCTCGGTGCGACCTACGCAGAGCTCTTCCCGGAGCGGGTCGGCCGGCTGGTGCTCGACGGGGCGATGGACCCCTCCCTCCCGGCCCGCCAGATGAACCGAGACCAGACCGAGGGGTTCGAGACGGCCTTCACGTCGTTCGCCGCCGACTGCACGCAGCGCCCGGACTGCCCGCTCGGCACCAAGTCGACCGCGGACGCGGCGGCCCGGATGAAGGCGTTCTTCGCCAAGCTGGACGCCCGGCCGGTGCCCACCGGGGAGAGCCGCGAACTCACCGAGTCGCTCGCCACCACGGGAGTGATCGCCGCGATGTACGACGAGGGCGCCTGGCCGCAACTCCGCGACGGGCTCACCGAGGCCATGAACGGCGACGGTGCGGGACTGCTGGCCCTCTCCGACAGCTACTACGAGCGCGAGAGCGACGGCTCCTACTCCAACCTGATGTCCGCCTACTCCGCGGTCAGCTGCCTCGACCTGCCACCCGCCTTCGCCTCGCCCGACGAGGTCACGGCCTCCGCCGCCGACTTCGAGAAGGCATCCCCCGTCTTCGGCCGGAACTTCGCCTGGGCCTCCCTGAGCTGCGCCTACTGGCCCACACCCGCCACCGGGTCCCCGCACCGCATCAAGGCCGAGGGCGCCGCCCCGATCCTGGTCGTCGGCACCACCCGCGACCCGGCCACCCCCTACAAGTGGGCCGAGGCCCTCGCCCGCCAGCTCGACTCGGGGACACTGCTGACGTACGACGGCGACGGGCACACGGCGTACGGCCGCGGCAGCGACTGCGTGGACACGGCGATCAACAAGTACCTGCTGACCGGAACTCCGCCTGCGGACGGCACGCGCTGCCGCTGACGGCCGGGCCTCGCGCCCCGTACGACCGGCCCGGACCGCGTGACCACCGGGCTGGTCAGGGGCACCCCGAACAACCCTGTAGACTTGGCGCCGCTGCTGATGCGAACCTGCTCCTGCCGGAGCGGTCATATCCGCGGCCTGCCGCCTTAGCTCAGTTGGCCAGAGCAACGCACTCGTAATGCGTAGGTCTCGGGTTCGAATCCCGAAGGCGGCTCAGGGAAGGCCCAGGACAGATACCCTCTGACCTGGGCCTTTGTTCTTTCCGAGAGCACATCGTCGTAGTGGTGGGGAGCCCCCTCCCGGGCATCGCGGTCACCACCGGTGGACGGCCGAGGGACGGCGGTCGGCGAGCGCGCGGAGCGGTGGACGGGCGGGTGGCCGAGGACGTCCGACGGGCAGGACGGTGGCGGCGGCCGCCTGCGGTCGAGGGGCCGCCGTTCGTCCGGGAGTGCTTGTGCGGGCCTGCACGCCTGACGGTCGTCGTCCCGCCCGAGTGCGGAGTCCTGGCTGGATGTTCCGGGAGTCAGGCCCATGCGTTGAAGAGCACTCCGCCCAAGGTGGTGATGCCGTAGAAGCGAACCTCGCGCCACTCGCCCCGGGTGAGGACCGAGGTGTCGACGTCCGGGAGCGGCAGGGTGAGCTGCGCGCGCCCAAGTACGGCGAACCCCAGGTCGGCGAAGGCGTGGGCCCACGGCGGCGGTGCGAGGAACTCCTCGGTGTACCAGTCCCGGCGTTCCCGGGCGAACGCGATCCAGGGGTGGTGGGCGTGACACAGGACGACGGACTCGTGCGTGCCCTCGACGACCGTCGCGGTGTGGAATGTGCGGGGGTACGCCTGTTCCTCCAGCTCGCCCACGCGACCGTCGGCCGCCCGGGCGGCGGCATACAGCGCCGCCCGGAACCTGCGCCGATCCGTTTCCGGTAGCGGCCCGTCCTTCGGCCGGAAGAAGCCCGTCGCGCCTCGCGGCAGTGTGAACGCTGCGTCCTTGTCCACGGCCATGCGGCTCATTCTGCCGAGGAGAAACCCTGCCGGCCTCCCACGTGTGCACTGAACCGCTGCTTCGGGGAGTCCGCCGAGGCCTCGTCCCTCCCTTGTGAGGGGACGGGGCGTGCGAGGGGAAGGGCGGGAGCAGGCCGCGGCCGAGGGCCATGGAGAAGCCGCGCTCCGTGTCGGCTTCTCCCGGGGCCGCCGCACAGCGGGGGAGGAGCGGCGCAGTCCGGCAGTGTCTCGGCGGACGGCCCGCCGGCAGATAGGCGATGCGTCATCACGTGTCACAACCACCGCTGTGGCGAGTGGACTTCGATGTCTTCGGACGAGTTTGGCGATCTTTTCCCTATGGTTCAATGAATGTGCCGTGATTCGGCTCCTCGCGGATGGTGCAGCGTTGATCAAGGGCAATACTTTCGAGGCCACTTCGGTGCTGCTCACCGACCTGCTGGACACCCGGCCGCGATACCGGAGCCGGTGGCGCGCCCGTGTCCAGCGGGACCGTTCAGGCGGCCGGGTGAGCATCGCCGCCGTGGCCCAGGTCCTGGCCGAACACCTGTGGGATTCCGGCGAGTTCCCCGAGTCCGAGCAGTCCCTCCCGCGCAACCTGAAGGACCGCGTCCGGCGTGCGCTCGACGGCACGATGATCACGACGGAGACGCTCGCCTGGCTCATCGACGCCTTTCACATGGACCCGCGTGATGCGGAATGCCTGCGGGCCACACACGAAAGCGATTCCGGCAGCCGGCCCGACGGGATCTCCGACGCGGTCCGGGAACCGCGGAAGATGGTCCGGCGCCAATGGCATCGAACGGTGACGGTATTCGAACGCTATTTCCTGGACCGTGAAAGGCAGCTGACCGAACGTCGTACCAAGCACGTGATCATGGCCTTGGAGGACGGGGTGGACAGCTACCTGTTCAACCACGAATCCTCCGTGGCGGCCATCGAGGTGATGCACGGCGGAACCCTCGGACCGGAGCATCGCTACGACGGGCTGGTGTCCCACGAGATCGTGTTCCCGCAGCCGCTCAAGCGGGGTCAGCGCACCTCGTTCGAGTACCGGACCGCCTACCACCCCGCCCCGCATCCACCCCAAGAGGTGCGGCGCCCCGCCCGCGGCCGGATCGAGAACTTCGACATGGCGGTGCACTTCGCGCCGCCTCGGCTGCCCAGCCGGCTCTGGTGGGCGACCTGGTCGGACCACCACCTCGGTGATCCGGTGCAGTTGGAACCCGCCCAGGTGTGCCGCACCGGCAGGGCGCACCGCTATGTGCCCTTCGTCGAGCGGTCGGTGGTCGGCTTCCGCTGGAACTGGTGAGCGGCAACGGGGACGTGGCCCCCCGGTGCGCCGCAAGGGCGCTCCGTGCGCCGTAAGTGCGCCATGCGGCGTGTTCACTTCCCCCTGTCAGTCAATCGGACGATCTCGGGGGCACCGTGGGAATCCTCAACCAGTTCGACGTCATCGACTCCTTCAACCAGCTGATCCCCGGCGCGGCCGGATACTCCGACGGCTATCTGCGCGAGGTCGCCAAGTCGACCCAGGAGCAGGGCCTGCCCGTGGAGATGAACCTGGAGAACAACTCCGACGGCCTGTTCGCCGCGATGCGCGGGCAGGGCGCCCGCAGATTCCTCGTCGTCCAGCCGTCGGACCGCAAGGCCCGCGGCCTGCGGATGATGCACTACGGCTTCCCGGTCGGCACCAACCTCACCGCCGGCTGGCTCCTCACCGGAACCACCGGCAACCTCAAGCTCTTCGACTACCTCGACCTCACCGCGGTCATCGAGTCCGTGCACGGACTCGCCGTCGTCCCCGCGCTCTACAGCGTCGCGGACGGCACCGGCTTCGCCCGCGAGGAGATCCGCAAGTACCAGAGCGGCTTCTTCGGCGTCTGAGCCGCGCCGCCGCGCCGCCGCATCCTCCGCGCCGCCGCATCCTCCGCGCCGCCGCCCCGCTGGCGGCGGCGCCGCACCCTCCGCGTCCCGACCGTCCGGGACCCTCTGCGTCCCCGACCGTCCGGGACCCTCCGCGTCCCCGACCATCCGAGTCGTCACGGAAGGACAGCCATGGGCTGGGTCATCTTCATCCTCTACGTCGCGGGCATCATCGGCACCACCCGCTACGCGATGCACATCTTCGACCTGCACTGGGCCGACATCAACGGGTCCGGTCTGAACGGCATCGGCTCCCGCTTCAAGACCATGATGCCGGGCACCTTCTGGCCCATCGGCCTGCCGATCCTTCTGCTCGTGGCGCAGCGCCGGCAGCAGCACCGCCAGGCCTCCCGGCAGAGCGTGGCCGACCTCATGCGCGACGACGAGACCCCGCGGAACACCCCCGCGCCACAGCCCCGGCACGGCACCCGCAACCCGTTCGACGACCTCTGAGCCGCCGACGCCCGCTCTCCGCAGGAGGTGACAACGTGCAGTGGCCCCCCGACGTCCGCCATGACAAGGCCGTGATCTGGGCCGACCCGGAACGCTTCGCCAAGCCGTCCTGCTGGGCCACCGCGACGGCCCGGATCACGGCCGGCCCCCGCGCACCCGAGACGGCCGGTCCCGCGGAGAGCGGCGCGACGATGCGCG
Organism: Streptomyces tirandamycinicus; assembly: GCF_003097515.1. Taxonomy (NCBI): domain Bacteria; kingdom Bacillati; phylum Actinomycetota; class Actinomycetes; order Kitasatosporales; family Streptomycetaceae; genus Streptomyces; species Streptomyces tirandamycinicus. The sequence goes on from NZ_CP029188.1 coordinate 3,734,296, forward strand.
CCGTGTCCACCCGCATCGTGCACGCGCTGCAGGGCTGGGCGAACCGCGCTGCCCTGGAGGTCCGCTACACCTCGCCCCCCGCCGGTCGCCCCCAGGGCATCGACTGCCATCTCGTCGCCCGCGCCGCGGGCGGCACGCCGTTCGATGCCCGGGCGTCCGCCGAGCAGTTGCTGGGTGCGGCGGCGCGGCTGCTGCCCCCGGGCTTCGTCGTGGAGCCGGCCGACCCGGCCGGCCTCGTCGCCCCCATGGGCGCGGTGACCTGCGCCGAGGTCCGCCGGCGCGAGGAGGTCGTCGCCCCTGCCCTGGACGGCTACTCCGCCGCCGAGTACTACTACCTGCCCGGGCGGCTGCACGGCGACGGCTCCGCCTGGGACCCGTTCCTCCGCGCCCTGCTGCACACGCCGTCCCGAGTCCTGGTCAGCCTGGTGTTCCTGCCGACCGCGCTGACCCCCCTGGAGAGCGACGCCTACGGCCACCTGTGCTCCGGTCTGGAGTACGAGGCCGCCCCCCGGACCGTGCAGGACTACCTCGGGCCGCTGGAACTGCCGCCCGACGACAGCGCCCGCCGCGCCCTGGAGGCCTGGCGCCGCTTCGGCGACAGCTCGGCCAAGGTCCTGGCACGGGCCACGGTCGTCGGTGACCCGGGCACCACCGACACGGTCGCCGCCATGCTCGCGGCAGCGGTCGGGTCGTCGTACGAGGCCACCGAACGCGGGATGTCCGGCGGCGTGAGCATCGTCCGGCCCGGCGACGGCGAGGAGCTCCGGCTGGCCGCCCAGTGCCTGGCCAGCGGCTCGATCGCGCCCTGGGGCGGCCACCCCGTCTGGCAGCTGCCCCAGGCACCCGGGTCCATACGCCGCGTGCCTTATCTGTTCGGGTCCGAGGAAGCCGCCTCGATGCTCGTCCTCCCGGTGCCCGGCCCGGACGGCTGCCCCGGTCTGGAGGTGTCGCCGCCCGCACTGGACCAGATCACCCCGGCGCCCGCGACCGGTCCGGACACCCCCGTGCTCGCCCTCGGCGACCGGATCAGCGGCGGCCCCGCGGCCGCCCTCCACCTCCCCCTCGACGACCTCGTCGGCCACGGCCTGATCGCCGGCGCGCCCAACACCGGCAAGTCGACGACCCTGCAGAGCCTTCTCGTCCAGCTGTGGCGGGACCACACGGTGCCCTGGCTGGTCATCGAGCCGGTCAAGACCGAACACCGCGGCATGCTCGCCGTGCCGGGAATGGAGGCGCTGCGCATCCACACCCTCGGCGACTCCGAGCGCGCGCCCTGGCGGTTCAACCCGCTCCAGCCGCCGCCGGGCACCACCGTCCACGCGCACATCTCGTCGCTGATGGCCGTCTTCCGCGCCGTGGTACCGGACATGGACGGCGCACTTCCGCTCATCCTCGAGCAGGCCCTGGAGGAGACCTACGTCCGCGCCGGCTGGGACGGCGGGCGCACCCTGCCCGGCCGTGTCCCGACCCTGCGCGCGCTGCTTCCCGTCCTCGACACGCTCCAGGACGACAGCGACTACCGCGGCCAGGCCCTCAACGTCTTCCCGGCCCTCGCCACCCGCGTCCGGGCCCTGCTCGGCGGCGAGCACGGCTACATGTTCGACACCGTGGAGCAGACCGACTGGGCCGGCCTCGTCGAGCGGCCCGCCGTGCTGGAACTCGCCTCCATGGCCGACCCCGCCGCGATCGACATGACCCTCGGCTTCCTGCTCTCCCAGCTGTCGGCCTTCGCCCGGCTGCGCGGCAGCCAGAACCGCCGGCTGCGCCACCTCATCGTGCTGGAGGAGGCCCACCGGGTCTTCGCGCGCCCCGGCGGCGGTCCCGACCGCAGGTCGGCGGAGGCGGTCTCCGCCCTCGCCAACGCCCTTGCCGAGCTCAGTGCCTTCGGGCAGGGCTTCGTCCTCGTCGACCAGGTGCCCGAACGCCTGGACGAGGCCGCCACCGCCCTCACCGGCGTCAAGATCATGCATGCGCTGCGCAGCGAGCAGAGCCGGCAGGCCATGCTCGGAGACATGGGCGCCGGACCCCGCGCCGCGCGGACCGCGGCCACCCTCCGGCGCGGCCAGGCTCTCGTCTCCACACCCCGCACCACCGATCCCCTGCTCGCCGAGATCCGGCCCGACCCGGCCGTGGACACCGCACGCGTCGTCGTCGACGACGCCGTCGCACGGCACATGGCGGAGCCGACCCGTGCCCTGTCCCGGCTGCTGCCGTACGAGCTGTGCTGCCGTGACGTCTGCCGGGACGGCTGCGCGCCGCAGCGCAGGGAACGAGGACGGGCCCTCGCCTTCGCCCGGCGCCGGGAGGAACGCGCCGAGGCACACCGGGCGCCACGCGGTGAGCCGCGCCGCGCGCCCGCCCTCGGCGACCTCGCCCAGTCCATGGGCCGCGCCTGTGCCGGCGACGTCGCCGACACCTACTGCGCGATGGTCCACGTCGACCTCGACAGGCCGCTCCCCGGCCTGACGCCGCAGCGCCGGCAGTCCGACCTGACCGCGGTCGTACGCAAGCAGGCGGCACGGGCGGGAGGCGCACGGTGATCCGCCACGACACACCCGAGGACGAGCGGGACCACCGGGAGTTGCTGCGCCGGGCCCTCGACGACCACCGGGACCTGCACCCCGGCCACCACCGGGAGCGGGGGCGGGTCACCGACTTCCAGGACCGGGACCCGGAGTACCGCGAACCGGCCGACCGGCTGCCGCCGTCCGGCGTCGACGTGCTGAGCGACCTCTACCGTGAGGAGCTGCGCGACGTCGGCCACGCGCTCGACAAGCACACCGGGTGCTCCCTCGACGAGCTGCGGGAGTTCGCCTCGTACACCTCGGAGAAGGGGGCGTCCTCCTTCGACACCCCAGGGCAGGCGGCCGACGCCGTCAACGACGCGCTGTGCCGCTCCGCCGGCGACATCGTCGACTGGCTGGCCGGCGACGACCCGCGTCCCTTCGTCTGCGACGCCGACCTCGGGAGGGAGACCGGCCGCTGGGCCCGCAGCCGCGACCACGCGGACGGCACCGATGTGACGGGCGTCCGCGTGGTGCTGGCCAGGGACGCCGGCGATCCGCGCGGGTTCGTGTTCCGCACCGCGTTCCCGATTCCGGCGGATCACGTACGCGGTGCGGGGCGGCGACGGCCGTGAAGGGCATCCGGCAGCAGGTCACCGTCGGGATCGTCTGCCTCGTGTGGCTCGCGCTCGCCCTGCTCACCGGCGAGGCGCTGTCCCCGACGCCGCTGCGGCTCTTCTCGGCGGCCGGGACCACGGTGGCCATCGTGGCCCTGGCGTACGAGAGGTGGCTGTGGCGCTGGAGGCTCGTGCGCCGGTTCACCGGGAGCCCGCTGCTGCACGGAACGTGGCGGGGCGAGGTGGTCACCTCCGTCATCCGTGAGGACGGCACCCCGGTGCCCCCGATCCCCGCCGTCCTGCACGTGGTGCAGAGTGCCTCCCGGGTCAGCGTGTCCCTCTTCACCGCGGACTCGCTGTCCACCTCCACCCATGCCTCGCTGCGGTGCGGGGACGACGGCCGATGGTGCCTGCGCTGGCAGTTCTCCAACCAGCCCCGGCCCGGGGCCCGGCAGCGCAGCCAGCGGCACCGCGGGGTGGCCGAGCTGTGGATCGGCGCCGTGCCCGGCGAAGGGCTGCGCGGTGAGTACTTCACCGACCGGCGGACGTACGGCGAACTGAGCCTGGCGGAGTGGAGCCCGCGGCGCTACGGCAGCGCGTCGACGGCGCTCGCGGCGACGGACTTCGCGCGCGCGGCGCCGCACGCGGCGGGCTGACCGCACACTTCCCGCTCGCGGCGGGCTGACCGCACACCTCCCGCTCGCGGCGGGCCGACCGCACGTCTGCCCTGGCCGGCCCGCGCATCGGAGGGCAGGCGTGAGGCCCCCGGGGGAGCACGAGGAGGCGCCCCGACGGCCGTCCCGGTCGGGCATCGGAGAGCCCGTCGGGGGCGAGCGGGTGCTGACCGGCGAAACCGGGTCGACGCCGGTCGGCGCGTTACCCGATCATGCGTTCATGCCCCTGGTGGAGACCCTTGCCCGAGTCGACGCGGACCTGGCAGCCGGCCGGATTCCCGTCGCGCGCCAGCGCTTGCGCGGCCTCGTCTCGTCCTTCCCGCACGACCTGACGCTCCGCCGTCGTCTGGCCGAGGTGTACCGGCTCTACGGCGACGCCGCCGAGGCCGGACGCTGGATGTACCTCGAAGAGGACCGCAGGGCCGACGAGACCGCCGCCTTCGAGGCGCGTTACGGGTCGCCCGGATGGCGGATGAAGGCCCTCGCCTGGCGCGGTCCCGAGGCGAACGCCGCCACCGTCTTCGCGGAGGGTCAGCTGGTCGCGCTCCGGACCGCCTGCGCCGCTGAACTGGGGCGCCCCGTCGACTGGGACGACCCCGCCTCCTACCGGAAGGACCTGGAGGAGGAGTACGACGCGTCCCCCGCGCCGTGGACGGTCGGCGACGTGCTGGCGGGCGTCGGCTGCCTGGCGGCGGCCCTGGTGGTCCTGGCGATCTGGGTGAACGGACTCGTCGTCCTCTTCGACTGACGCGGGTCACCGGGCCGGTGAGGAGCGCCGGTCGAGGTTCGGTGGGACCGTCCAGAGCTGCTGGAGGGCCGGGCGTCGGCGGCAGCTTCCTCCTTATGCCTCTGGTGTCGGCGATCGGCCGCCTCTGGTGGTGCCGCCCGCACCGCCTCCAGGAGCCTCGTGTGCCCGGGGGTTCACCGGCGATCGGCGGCGGGTCCCCGGTGCGTACCGTTCAGGAACGGAGAAGCGCCCGGAAGGCCGGGCGCGGTCCGCGGGGCGGCAGGCACGCGGCGGGTCCCTGAGGCCCCGCCTCGGGTCCGACCCTTCCGGACGACCGCGGGGCGGTGGCCGACGACTCTGCACCAGTGCAGGCCGAGGGGCACCGCTCCCGCGCGTCCCCGCAGCAGGACGGGCAGGGGGCGAGGCCGGTGCGCTGCCGGGGCGGCTCGCGCACCGGCAGCGGCCGCAGTGGGACGGGACGCTGGTACCGCCCGGCTCTCAGACGAGGGCGGTGGGGGAGACGAACCGCACCGTGTTGTCGAAGGTCACGCCGTGGCTCTTGACGTCGATGGCGATGTTGTCGCCGTCCTCGATACGGAAGCCGTCGTGGAAACTGGCCTCGTCGGCGCCCAGCAGCACGTAGTTGACCAGGCCGGGCCGGCGCACCGCCGGGAACGAGAACAGGTGCCCCACCATGTCCCGCACCCGGAAGTACAGGGCGTCCTCGCCGCAGTCGAAGCTGCCCTCCCAGGCGGTCGCACCGTCCCGCTCGATGGTGACCCGGCCGGCAGCCGAGGCCGGCGGTTCGCCGAGGAACAGCCAGGGGGCGAGGGCGGTGTCGCACAGTTTGCAGTACGGGTTGTAGCCGGGGTCCCGTCGGTGCAGGCCGATGTCGCACAGGTCGTTGCCGAAGGTGTAGCCCGCGTAGTGCGGGGTGCCGTCGGCGTCGTTGACGTAGACGAGGGCGATCTCGGGCTCCTCGATCAGGGCGACCGGGCTCGCCGGCACGTTCAGTGCCTCTCCGGGCAGCCGCACCCAGTCGCCGAAGCCCTTGAAGAACCACTTGGGCGGCGTGAACTCGCCCTCCGGGGCGGTTCTGCCGCCCCACTTCTTCTTGTGCGTGCCCATGAAGCCGCTCAGCAGCGCGTTCCCGGTGGCCGTCGGCAGCAGCGGCGGGAGCGGCCGCACCTCCGGGTCGCCGGAGGTGACGCTGATCGCCTCGGAGCGCTCGGTGACAGCGGCCCTGACCGCGGCCGCGGAGCCGTCGGTGGCGATGAAGGCCGCCGCGAGCGTGCCGTCGGCCACTCGGTACAGCGTCTGCTTCGCGCCTGGCTCGGGGCGGTCGAAGCCGACGTGACGTGCGCCCTGGTAAAGGGCCTCGAAAAGGAGCGGGTCGGACATGGGGAAGATTCTCCTGGGGCTCGTGGGTGTCAGGACTGTGCGCTGGAGGAGAGGGAGGCCGTGTCGGCGAGGCTGGCGAGGACCGTGCCGACACGGTCCACCGCCGCCCGAATCCACGGCAGTTCGAGGGGGTCCGGCGCGGTGAGCGCGGCCCACCGCCGCTCTTCGGTGTCGCCGTAGAGGCGGCTGGTGGCGGCCCTGATGCGCAGCACCTGGCGGGACTCGCCGAAGGCACTCGCGGGCAGTACGCCGAGGCCGTGGCGCTCGGTGAGGAAGCGGGCCAGGCCGTCGCCGTCGAGGATGCCGTGTGTCCGGGCCAGGTGCCCCCGGAGCGCCTCGAAACTCGGGTACAGGTAGGAGGTCGCGCGGACCGGGGCCAGAGTCGCACCGGCCGCGGTGAAGCGGTCGGCGACCGCGCGGGCCACCGTCTCGTGCAGCCTGCGGCTCGCCGCGATGTGCTCGATGATCTCCGGGGGCTCGCCGAAGGCGTACGCGGCGGCCGTCTGCACGGGCGCGGTCGGGCTGGACCAGATCTGACTGGCGATCGAGACGAGCCGGTCGTACAGCGCCCGCCCGAGGTCTCCTTCGGGCAGCCGGGCGACGCCGGTGCGCCAGCCGCCCAGCGCCAGGTTCTTGGTGAGTCCGGTGGTGACGACGGTGCGCTCGGGGGCATGCCGGGCCGGGGACTCGACGGACGCCGACGGGTCGTACACGAGGTCGCGGTAGATCTCGTCGGAGACGATGACCAGGTCCAGCCTCCTCGCTGCCGCGGCGAGGTGCCGCACCGTCTCGGGTGAGGCGATGGTGCCGGTCGGGTTGTCCGGCACCGTCACCACCACGGACCGCGGGTGCTGCCCGGCGGCTCGTGCCGCGGTGACCGCCTCGCGCAGGCGCTCCGGATCGGGTACGCCGCCCTGGCCGGGCAGGGTGGGTACGGCGATGGGCCGGGCTCCCGCGAGCCGGGCCTGCGCGGCGTAGCTCACCCAGCTCGGCACGGGCACGACCACGTCGCCGCCGATGGCCAGGAGCAACGCGAACAGCAGCGGTTTGCTGCCCGGTCCGGCGACGACGAGTGCGGGATCCGTGCCGAGCCCGCGCCGCTCCCAGTAGCCGGCGGAGGCGGCGCGCAGGGCCTCCCCGCCGGGTACGGGGCCGTACGCGTTCTCGTCCACGGCGGCAGCGAGCCGCTCGCGCAGGGCGGGGTGTACGGGCAGGCCGATCTCCCCGCTGGTCATCGGCAGCACCTGCTCCCCGGCGCGGCGCCGCCGTGCCATGGCCTCGTCGGCGGCGAGTGTCGCCGACACGGAGACCGGTGCGGGTTCGGGCATGTCAGGCTCCAAGGGGAAGGGGGCGGGAGGTGCGGCGGGCCGGAGGGAGGGGGTGAGGTGCGGCGGGCCGGAGGGAGGGGGCCCGGGCGGTCCGCCGGGCGGTGGGCAGGCGGGGCGAGGGTTCGGCCGGCCGTCCGGACCGCCGCCTTCGCGTGCTGCCGGGCCGGGTCAGCCTGCCGGCGCCGCGTACCGCTGTCGCAGCTCCGCCTTCCGGACCTTGCCGGTCAGGGTCTTGGGAAGCTCGGGCAGCAGCTCCAGGCGGTCCGGCAGGAAGCGGTCGTCCCGGCCCGACGCCCGCAGGTGGGCGCGGATGTCGTCGAGGGACGGCTGCGCCCCGCCGGCCGGGACGACGATCGCGCAGATCGCGGTCCCGCCGCGGGCCGCCGCCGACGGCAGGCCAACCACCGCGGCCTCCAACGCCTTCGGGTGGCTGCCGATCAGCGCCTCCAGTTCCGTCATGGGTGCCACCAGGCCGTCGCGGACGATGGCGTCGCGGGCCCGGCCGATGATGCGGATGCCGTCCCGCCCGTCGTCCCGCGCGAGGTCCCCGGTGTCGAACCAGCCGTCCGCGCCCAGCTCCGCCGCGAACGCCTCCTCGCGCCGGTGGTAGCCGAGCGCCAGCGATGCCCCGCGCACCTTCAGCCGGCCCACGAGGCCGTTCTCGCCGTGGAGACCCGACGGCTCTATCCGTATCTCCATGGCGTCGATGGCGCGGCCGTTGCTGTGCGCCGCCCAGTCGCCGGGGTCCGTGGGCCGGGTCATGGTCACCGGACCGTTCTCCGACATGCCCCACAGGGAGTGGGCTCGGGCGCCCAAGATTTCGTGGACCTCGGCGGCCAGTTTCTCCAGGACCGGCGCGGAGCCGATCACCACGTGCCGCAGACTGCTCGTGTCCCGCTTCTCGGCCCGCTGCGACGCGGCCACATCGGCGAGCGTGGCGGGCGGCCCGTACAGGAGCGTGGCGCCGTAGCGCTCCACCAGGTCGAGCAGCGCCTCGTTCCTGCGCACGTCCTGGAACGCCACCGTGCCGCCGAGCATGACGCCGGCGAGGACGCCCTGCGCGAAGCCCGAGTAGTGGACGAGCGGTGTGGACACGGCGGCGACCCAGTCGTCGCCCGCACCGAAGGCGTCCACGTAGCCCCGTACCGCTGAATGGACGGTGTTCTGGCTGTGGAGTACGCCCTTGGACTCGCCCGTCGTGCCGGAGGTGAACAGCACGACGAACGGCTCGTCGGCGGTGAGCGCAAGGCCGTCCAGGTCCGCGCCGTGGTGCTCCTCCCGCGCCTCGGCCGTGAAGTGGCCGTGGAAGGACAGCGCGCCCGCGGGGGCCTGCCCGTCCACGACCAGCACGTGCTCCAGGGAGGGGAGTTCGGCCTTCAGCCCCGTGGCGATCTCCGCCAGCGGTGTGCCCGACCACTCCGGGAGAGTGACGCACACCCGGGCCTCGGTGAGGGCGAGGCGGTGGCGCAGATCGTCCTCGGGGCAGATCGGCGAGATGGGGCAGATGACGGCGCCGATCCGGATACAGGCGAACAACAGCGCCACCATCTCCCAGCGGTTGGGGAGCTGGACGGCGACGAAGTCGCCCCTGCGGATCCCCAGCTTGAGCAGCCCGGCGGCGAACCGGTCCGTCACGGCGGACAGTTCGGCGTAGTCCAGCGTGTCGGTGCGCGACTCCGCGATCCGGCGGCCCGCGATGGCGAGCTTGTGCGGCCGCTCGCGTGCCTGGCGGTGCAGGTCGTCGAGGAAGGTCTCGTCCCGCCACCAGCCCCGGCGCCGATACTCGGTCGTGTCCGGCGCCGGGCCCGGGGCGGTTCCCCTCGTCGTCGCGGTGGTCATACGCGCTCCTTCCCCCGGACGGCGAGCAGCTCGGGCAGCGGGTCGCCGGGACGCCCTGCGGCGATGTCCAGCAGGTCCCGGGTGTTCTGGCGGACCCGGTCGCCGACCCAGTCGAAGACCCAGGCCTTCCGGGCCTCGGCCGCAAGGCCGAAGGGCACCACGCGGGTGACGGCCAGGGCAGCCGAGCCGGCCCCGCCGATATTGGCGATCACGCCCGGCACCAGGAAGGCGCCCGAGGCCCGTGCCTTCTCCCGCGCCTGGGCGGTGGAGGTGATGTTGCCGCCCTCGACCACCAGCGCGGCCCGCAGCCGGTGCGCGTTGTCCGCGTTCAGCGCGTGCTTCTGCGCCGCGAGGATCAACAGGTCGGCGTCGACGTCGAGCCAGGCGTCCGGCTCTGCGGTGACGGTGACGTGTTCCGGCAGCCGGGAGCGGTCGATCCGCCCGAACCCGTCGGTGACGGCGACCAGGTCGGCCACCGGCAGACGTTCGGCGCTGACGGTGCCCTCGACGTCGGCGACGCCGACGATCACATGCCCGCGGTCCTCCAGGAACCGCGCGACGGCCCGGCCCACCGCGCCGAAACCCTGCACCACGACACGGGCCGGGCCGGTGCGGCCGCCCGCCTCCAGGGCCGTGACCGCCGCGACTCCGACGCCGTGCCCGGTGCAGTCGATCAGCGGCTCGTAGTAGGTGCGCCAGTCGATCGGCATGTCCGGGACGCCCGCCCGGTAGCGGGGGTCGTAACCGGCCTCGGCGAAGAACACCGCCCGGTCGGCCGGGGTGACGCCCATGTCGATGCCCAGGTGGATACCGCCGTGCAGCAGGGGCTTCACGGTGCGACCGAAGGTGCGGAAGGTCTCCTCGCGGTCGCCGCCGCCGGCGACGATGCCGCCCTTGGCGCCGCCGATGGGCAGCCCGGCCAGGGTGAACTTCTGGGTCATGTCCCGGGCGAGGCCGGCCACCTCCTCCTCGGTGACCCCCGGGGTCATCCGCACCCCGCCCATGGCCAGGCCGTCGTGCAGCGAGTCGACGACCACCCAGCCCTTCAGCGCGCCGCCGCTGCCGTTCAGGTGCACCGTGAACGCGGGGGGCGTCAGGTGGTCCGGATCGCTCGATGCGAGTTCACTCATTGCCAGGTCCCCAGTCCGTGAGTAGGTGGAGTACGTGGAGTACGTGGATGAAGCCGGTGCCGTCACCGGTAGAGCTGGGCGAATCCGCGCAGGATCTCCAGGCCGTCGCTACGGAACTCCAGATGGGCCTGGGATCCGAAGATGCGGCCGTCGTCGGAGCGCATGAACTCCACGGGGGCGTGTTCGGAGCGGCCGATGGAGCGGAAACCGTCGGGAGCCTGCCGGAGGTAGAGGGTGTGCCGGTGGAAGACCGTCACGGTCGGCTTCACATAGGTGAAGAGCGCCTCCGACGTATCGACCTGCGCCTCGTAGCCGCCGACCCGCTGCGGCCCCTCGGCGAGCCGGCCGCCGGCCGAGACCGCGAGGATCTGCATGCCGCCGCAGATCCCGAAGACCGGGACGTCGGAGCCCATCACGAGGTCCACGAGCGGTTTGTAGTAGTCGCGGTCCCAGGCCCGCACCTTGGTGCCGCTCAGGACGATGGCCTGATAGCGGCCGTCGACCCGGGCGGGCACGGATGCGGCGTCGACCGCCTCGGTGTCCGAGCCAAGTTCCTCGAACCGCTTGCGGAGCTGCTGCAGCGACAGCGTTCCGTTGTTGACGACGAGTACACGGGAGTGCGCCACGTGCATGCTCCTCAGGTGCGTGTGATGACGGTGCCGGTGCGGGCGGCGAGTAGGTCCGTGACGGCCGCGCTGCCGATGACGACGCGTGCCACGCCGCCGTCCAGGGCCTCGCCGGCGGCTCGCAGCTTCTTGCGCATGCCGCCGGTGGCGCCCTTGTCACGGAAGGCTGCCGCGGCCTTCGCGGTGATCCGGCGTACCGGCTCCCCGTCGATCAGCAGATGGGCGACGTCGGTGACGAGCACCAGATCGGCGGCGCCGGTGGCACCGGCGATCGCGGCGGCGGCCCGGTCGGCGTCGGTGTTGACCTCCTGGTCCGCCGCGTTCCTGGCCAGCGGGGTGACGAGGTAGGCGTGGCCCGGCTGGAGGTTCTTCAGCGCGGCCGGGTCCACCCCGGTGATCGGACCGACGAGGTTCTCGAGCTCGACTAGCTGCCTGTTCCGCCACCACCAGCGCTCGCCCTCGCCGGCGGAGACCAGTCCGTCGCTGCCGAGCAGGCGTTCCGCCGTGATACCGCGCCTCTCGAGGCGGCCGAGGACGTCCTCGCCGAGCCGGGCGCTGACGGTCTTGATGTCGGCGATGACCTCGGGTGTGGTCCAGCGGCTCTGGTTGCCGTAGCGGTCGCGCAGGATCGCCGACGGCTCGCCGTAGCGCGGGCTGAGCCGCTTCAGCGGCTTGGACCAGCCGTGCACCAGGACCAGCGGCCGCTCCCGCCCGTGCCGGGCCAGGTCGTCCCACCAGTCGCCGACGAGGTCGTCCAGGCAGCTGCCGCCCAGCTTCACCACGGTGGGCGTGCTCTCGGGTGTCGTCGCGCTCATGCGGGCATCACCGGCTGCATGGTCAGGCCCGCTTCCTCGGGTAGTCCGAAACGGAGGTTGACGGCCTGCACGGCCTGGCCCGCCGCACCCTTGACCAGGTTGTCGAGCGCGGCGAGCACCACGATCCGGCCGCCGGCCCGCTGGTCCTCGTCCCGCAGGACGGTCACGTCGCAGTAGTTGGAGCCCAGCACGGCCTGCGGATCGGGGACCGGGATCAGCGTCTCGGCGTGCCGGCGCACCCGTACGAAGCGGTGATCCTTGTAGAAGCGGACGTACGCCCGCTGCAGTTCGCGCTGGTCGACGGGCTCGTCGGTGAAGACGTAGGAGCTGGTGAGCAGACCGCGCACATGCGAGACGCCGTACGCGGACATGCTCAGCGAGCCGACGGTCCCGGACTTGGCGCGGTCCAGGAAGTCACCCACCTCGGCCGCGTGCCGGTGCCCCGTGGGGGAGTACGGGGCGATGGCGCCGTTGCGGAGCGGGTGCAGATCGGGGGTGCGCAGCTGCAGTCCTCCGCCGCTGGATCCGCTCTTGCCGTCCACCACCACGGTCTTGAGGCCCAGCCCGAGGCCGAGGGTGAGTGGGGCGAGGCCCAGCGTGATCGCGGTGGCGTAGCAGCCGGGCAGCGAGATGAGCGCCGCGTCCGCCAACTGGTCGCCGATCAGCTCCGGTACGCCGTACACGAAGCGGTCCGCGAGGTCGGTGCGCCGTTTGACCTTGGGGTACCAGCGGTCGTGCAGCTCCGGGGTGCGGATGCGGAAGGCGCCGCTGAGATCCACGACGGCCGGCACCCGGTCTGCCAGCAGCGCGGCCAGTTCCGCCGAAACCGGAGCGGGGGTGGCCAGGAAGACGACGTCGACCAGGTCGGCGATGTCCTCGGTGACGGGTTGCACCGTCAGGCCGAGGTCGAGACGGAGCCCCGGGTGCAGTTCGGCCGGGCGGCGGCCGATGTTCGAGGAGCCGCCGAGGAAGGTGAGCTCCAGGTCGGGGTGTTGGGTGATGAGCCGGATGAGATCGCCGCCGGCGAGCCCGGAGGCGCCGACGACTCCTGCGCGGATCATGCGATCAGCTCCTGGATGTGGCGGGAGACGGCCGACGGGATGTCCGCCCCGGTCGCCGAGGACACCGCCCGGAATCCGGGGGCGTGATTGACCTCGTTGACGACGTAGCCGTCGGGGGTGCCGAAGAGGTCGACTCCGTAGATCCCGGGTCCGAGCTCGGCCACCACACCGTCGATGATCTTCAGGACGTCGGGGTCGTGGGCGACGGCCCGGCTGCTGTTTCCGAGTGCCGCGTTGTTGCGCCAGTCGGTGCCGCCGGAGGCGAACTCGGCGGCGCCGAGCAGCTCGCGACCGACGACCAGGCAGCGCACCGAGGTGCCGCCGCCCAGATACGGCTCGACCAGGCAGGCCTGCTCGAAGGCGTGTCCGAGGTCCTCGACGTAGTCGTACACGGACTGGGCGGTGTCGGCGTCTCGGATCAGCGTGACGCGCTTGCCCATGCCGCCGAAGACCGGCTTCAGGACCAGCGGCAGCCGAAGCTCCTCCAGGGACTTCTCGAAGTCCTTGCGGGACAACGCCAGACGGTAGTCCGGTACGGGGACTCCCGCGGTACGCAGCACGGTGCGCAGCAGCGCCTTGTTCTCGCAGGTGTGCACGGCCCTCGCCGTGTTGAGGACCGGGAGCCCGGCCGCCTCGGCGAGGGCGGCGATCAGACCGCCGCGGGTGTAGCTCCGGCTGCGCACCAGCAGCGCGTCGTAGCCGGACAGGGACGGGGCGTCCGGGTGCCCGAGGCACAGGGACTCGTCGTTGACCCATTCGATGGTGAAACCGAACTCCGGGGCGGCCTTGATCAGCTCACGTTCCTCCCAGCTGATCCGGTCCGCCGCGAGGGCGACTGACTTGGTCATCTCACTGGCCCCAGTCGCGCAGCTGCACCTCGACCATCTGCAGGGTCAGTCGGCGGTCCTGGACCGCCTCGACGCGCAGCGTGAGCATGCACTCGGGGCAGGAGAGGGTCTCGCCGCGGTCGATCGGCGGCACGGTCAGGTCGGTCTCGCACTCGGGGCAGACGCCGTTGAGGGTGGCGGTGGGCATGGGTGAACTCCGTCGGTGTGTGTGACGAATCGGAAGGGAGAGCGAGTGGTTGCCCGGTCGCCTGACGGCGACACTCAGTGGGCGTTGTGGAGCCAAGGCGGCAGGGCCCGGTCGACCCCGGACGCCGTGGGGGGCAGCCCTTAGGGGCGCATCAGGCGGCTTGGAAGTCGATGGCGGCCTTGCGGATGGCGTCCCGGTCGAGCAGCGGGGCTCCGCCCTGTTCCTGCACTTCGGCGAGCCACCGTGTGAACGCGTCGACGTCGACGAAGCCGTCCGAGCCGTCCAGCGCCCAGCTGACGAGCGCCGGGGTGAGGCGACGCCGAACTCGCAACTCCCGGCTGTTGCCGACGAGTTCGGCGGGAAGCGTTTCGTACGCCTCGGGGTGGTTGAGCTGCCCGGGCAGCTCGTAGGCGAAGGCGTGTGGCGTGGTCGGCCCCGACTGGAACGCCTCGCCCAGACCCGAGCCCTTGAGCGCGACGCGTGACAGTTCGGTCAGATGGGTCAGGTCGAAGCGCGTGTCGCCGTGGATGACGCGCAGCGAGGTGAGCAGTTCGGCCAGCGGAGCGTTGCCGCCGCGCTCGCCGATGCCGCCGACGGTCGCCGAGACCCACCGGGCCCCCGCGCGTACAGCGGCCAGGGAGTTGGCGACGGCCATGCCCAGCATGTTGTGCGAATGGATCTCGATCTCGGAGCCGTCGATCGCGGTGATGTCGGCGATCACGGCTTCCATCTGCCAGGGCGACAGGTAGGCGACGGTCTCGGCGAGCCGGAAGCGGTCGGCGCCGGCCTCGAAGCCCGCGGTCACATAGGGGACGAGACGTCCCCTCGGGGTGCGAGCGCCGTCCTCGCCGCTGAAGGTGACGTGCAGGCCGCGCTCCTTGGCCTGGCTGATCGCCGACTGCGCCAGCGCCATCAGGAACTTGGCGCTGGGAGAGCCGAGTTTCAGCTTGGCGTGCTGCTCGGAGGTGGGGATGGAGTACATGATGTGGCGTACGCCCAGCCGCTCGGCCTCGTCGAGGGCCTTCGCGACCTGCCGGCGGTCCCGTACCACCACGAGCGTCATGCTGCGCTCGGGGCCGACGGCCTCATGTGCCGCGAGGACGAGATCGGCGTCCTTGGAGCCAGGGCCGGACACCATGCCGACCTCGACCAGGTCGACACCGGTCTTCACCAGCAGCCGGGCGATGGCCGCCGCGTCCTTCGGCCCGAACTCGACGCCGGCCATGTGCGCGGAATCCCGCAGCGTCGCGTCGGAGACATGGGGCAGCGCCGGTACTTCCTCGGAGATTTCCTCAGTGGTCATCGCCTTCACTCCTCAAGGGTTCGGCAGGCCGTGGTCCCCACGCTCTCCCGAACTCCGGTACGGAACAAGATGATTCAGGTCAGGGCTCCGTCGGGGATTGTCAGGAAGTGTCAGCACGGAAAAGCAGTGCAAGGCGTGTGTGCGTTCCACGTCATTTCCCTCGGCGGTGTCCGTCACTGTCGCGAGGCCCGCCCTACGGTGCTGCCATGGACCTTTTCTCACTGCCTCGGCTCGGGGTCGTCGTCCCGCCGGAAAATCCCACTGCCGAACCGGAGTTCAACCGACTGGTGGGGGCCGGAACGAATGTGTACACCGTGCGCTTTCCGGTGACTCCCGGCGCGGAACTCAGGGACATGCTGGAGACGTACAACCGCGTACTTCCCGATGTTCTCGGCGACTTCGGGAGCATGCGTCTGGACGCCGCCGTTGTGGCGTGCAGCGCCTCGCACTACCTGCTCGACCCCGACGGTGACCGCGCGCTGTGCGACGAGCTGTCGGAAAGTGCGGGTTACCCCGTGGCCTCCTCGACGCAGGCCATCCTCGCGCTGTGCGAGGCACTCGGCGCGACCCGCCTGACACTCGTCTCGCCCTACCGGCCGTGGCTGACCGACACCTCCCGCGGTTTCTGGGAGCGGGCCGGGCTCACCGTCGACGACGTCGTGCTCGTCCCGGCGGAGCGGACCCCGGACGGTGGTGAGCACTACGACCCGTACCGGGTGACCACGCCGGAGATCCTCCGGCGCATACGGGAGCACGGGCTCCCCGACGGCTCCCCGCTGCTGTTCACCGGCACCGGCATGGGCACGCTCGCCGCCCTCTCGGAACTCGCCCGGGGCGACGGCACCGGCCGGCCCCTGTTCTCCTCCAACCTTGCGTCAGCCTGGTGGGCCCGGCGCGCGGTCGGCGGCGACACCGCCTCCGCCCATCCGCTGCTGCGGCACCTGGACGAGCTGGCGGCGTGACATGGCCGAGGGCCCCGGGCGATCTGCGTCGCCCGGGGCCCTCGGAGCCCGTGCCGGGCTGTCAGTTCGGGTCGGCCCGGCCCATGCGATAGCCGACGCCACGGACCGTGATGATCCAGCCGCTGGATCCGAGTTTCGCCCGCAGGCTGCTCACATGCGTGTCGATCGTACGGCTGGTCCGGGACCAGCTGCTGCCCCAGACCTTCGCCATCAGCTCCTGCCGCGACACCACGGTCTCCGGATTGGCGGCCAGCGTGTGGAGCAGCTCGAATTCCTTCGACGTGACATCGACTATCCGCTCGTGCAGGCGAACTTCCCGGGTTCGCGGATCGATATGGAGCGGGCGCAGGGAAATCGTCTCGGAAGTGGCGGACCGGGGCCGGGTGCGGCGCAGCACCGCCTCGATGCGCGCCCCCATCTCGCGGAATCCCCAGGATTTCGCGACACAGTCGTCCGCGCCCGCCTTGAGGGCGAGTACCCGTTCCAGTTCCTCGTCGACGCGGGTGAAGGCGATCACGGGGGTGTCGCTCTCGGCCCGTAAGGACTGGCACACTTCCAGGCCGTCGATGTCGGGTAGTTCCAGGGAGAGCAGGACGAGATCAGCGTCCCGGTAGATGCGCAGGGCCCGCGCGCCCGTGTCGACGCTGAGGGCGTTGTGGCCCTGCCGACGTAAATCGCGCACCATGGCCTCGGCGGCGGAGTTGTCCTGCTCCACCACGAGTACGTTGCTCATGCGGGGGTGCCTTCCTCTTCGCCTCAGCTCGCGATCTCGGCCGGTGTGGCGTCGGCCGGCACCGTGGGGGTGAGGCCGGGGCCGCGGGTGAGATGCCGGAAGGCGTACGCGGCCGAGGCCATGGTCATGTGGTGGTGCCAGCCGGGGAAGGAACGACCCTCGAAGTCGAGCACGCCGAAGCGTTCCTGTAGTGCGGCCACGGCCGTCCGTACGGCGGCACCGGCGCGCACCGGGGCCATGATCTCCTCCACCCCCCGGTCCGTGAGGCTGGTGATCCAGTAGCGGGCGGGCCGCCGTCCGTCCGGCGTGGGGCGCTTGAGGACGCGGTACCTGATCGCGTGGTCCCTTCCGGTGCTGCGCCGCGGCAACCGCACCTCCCCGATGTAGGAGTGGATCGGTATCGCCTTGGACGTGCCGTCCGCCGTCTGCCGTGTGATGGTCTGCGTCTGCCGGGTGGAGGAGCGGCCCTCCATCAGCTCGCCGACCGTGACCACCACGGTCGTGACGCGGTCCCCGGTGAACACGACCTGGCCGGGGTCGACCTCGCAGACCATGTCGAGCCGCTGCCGGGCGAGCCCGGTCATGACGCCGCCGGCGTCGTCGCACCGCGTCAGGTCGAGGACCCAGGGCACATCGGGCAGCCGGGGCTGGGCGGGGACGCCGCCGGCGAGGTCGAGGACGTGGCCGCCCAGGGGGCGCGCGCTCTCCGAGTCCGGTATGCGAGCCCGGAGCCTGCGCTGCCGGTCCCGGCCCCAGGTGTCGTCCAGGACCAGCCTCCAGTCCACGGGGAAGCAGTGGGCGCTGGCGGCCAGGAAGAGCCCGATCGCCCGCTGGCAGTTGACGGCCAGTCCGGTGGCGGGATGCAGGCGGCGGTGCACACCCACCGAGTGCTCGCCGCGTTTGGGGATGACGAGTTCGGAGACGGTCCAGGCGTACGGTGTCGTGCTCGCGGCGACCCGGAGGGCGAGCCGGCGGCGCACGGGTGCCCAGTCCCAGGGGCTGGCGTTGATGAACTGATGCAGGCTCTGCGCCGCGGCCGGGGGCAGCGACTCGGCCCGCGCCATCCGCTGCGGTGTCTTCCGGCCGGTCGTATGCAGGAGCCCTCGCAGGTAGACCCCGGCCCAACGGCGTTGCTCGGCACGGTGGAGCGGCCCGAAGGTCAGCTCGAGGAACGTCCGTAGGCGGTCCGCTTCGTCCGTGGCGGCCGCGCGTGTTTTTCCGGACGACATGATGACGTCACGCCCCCTAGTCGAATCGCTCGCATCTCGGTGGGTGTACCGAGCATCCTCGCGGTCATAAAAATACCGTCTCGTAGGAAAATTTCACGAGGAGATATGCGACTTCGCGACTTCACGCGCTGAGCAGCGCGAAGATCGACCCGGGCGGTGCGACGAGCGGCGCAGAGCGGAGCGGATGACGGAGAACCGGCCCGCTGGGGGCGTCTCGGCGGGCACTCGGCATCCGCTCGGCATCCGCTCGGCATCCGCTCGGGATCCGCTCGGCATCCGCTCGGGATCCGGGCCAACCGTGCGTGCACAGCAGGCCGGTGGCCGCCGAAGGCCGGGGGATGTACCTTCGGCGGCCGGTCAGGGGACGGTGCCGGCGGGGTGTCCGCCGTCCGGCCGCCCAACGGGTTGTGGGCGAGCCCGGGTCGGCACAGGCCGGCGCCGCTTCGCACCGGGTACGTCAGATGCGCGCAGGGCGCTCTGACATTTCACCGATACGCATGGCCTTCCTCTCCGCCCTGGGAGACGGGCTTCGGGATACGGCCCTTCGGGAGCGGAAGGAGTAGGGATGAAAGAGGGAGCAGGGTCAGAAGGGGCGGAGGGGGCCTGCGCGCGGACGGCCCTCGGCCTCCCGGGACGGCGGGATGTCCGAGGGCCGTGCGGCGTCCTACGCGGCGCCGGGCCGCTTCGCCGGGAATCCGTGGCCGCGCGCCAGGACGACGACCGCGAGCACCGGCAGCAGGAGCAGCAGCATGGCCCAGGGGAACGAGTCGCTGCCGACCCAGTCGAGGAGGATGCCTCCGATGACTCCGCCCGCCGCCATGGCGACGTTCCACAGTGTGACGAGCATCGCCTGGGCCGCGTCGGCGGAGTCGCCGCCGGCGTCGCCCGAGGCGGTCTGCAGCAGCGTGGGCACACCGCCCCAGCCAAGGCCCCACAGGAGTGCGGCGGTGTACACCAGGGCGGTGTTGTCGGCGAGCACCGCCAGCAGCGCCGCGGACACGGCGACCAGCAAGGTGCTGGCGATGGTCAGGCCGCGCAGCCGGCGGTGGATCCCGGCGCCCACGATCCAGATGCTGACCAGCGACGCGGCACCGAACACGAGCAGCACCATGCCGGTGTGGCCGCCCATGCCCAGGTCGTCCAGGAACGTGGCGACGTACGCGTACAGGATGGTGTGGGCCAGGACGAAGACCAGGGTGACGAACATGACCGCGGCCACGCCGGGGATGCGCAACGCGCCCAGCATCTTCGGGCGCTCACCGCGCTCCTGGCCCGGGAAGTCCGGTACGGCGGCGGCGATCCACAGCAGCAGTACGACGGTGAGCCCCGTCATCGCCAGGAACGCCGTGCGCCAGCCGAGCGTCTCGCCGAGAAAGGTGCCGGCCGGTACGCCGAGCGAGAGCGCCACCGGGATGCCGGCCATGGCGATGGCGATCGCCTTGCCCTGCAGCGGGACGGGCGCCATGCGCCGCGCGTAGCCGGCGAGCAGGGCCCAGGCCAGACCGGCGGCGACACCCGCGACGAAGCGCGCCACCATCGTCAGGCCGTAGACCGACGACACGGCCGTGACCGTGTTTGCCACGGCGAAGCCCGCCATGGCGGTCAGCAGCAGCGCCTTGCGCCGCCAGGCGGAGGTGGCCGCGGTCAGCGGGATGGCGGTCAGGGCGGTGCCGATCGCATAGATCGTCACCGTCTGGCCGGTCGCGGATTCACTCACCCGCAGGTCGTTGCTCATCGCGGGGAGCAGGCCCGCCGGGAGGGTCTCGGTCAGGCTGGTGATGAAGACGGCGGTGGCGAGGGCCAGCAGGGCGAAGAGCGGGAGCTTCTGCCGCTCCTCGCCCCCGCCCATGGTGTCTGGTGCCGGGCGGGTGCCCCCTCCGGGGGCGGTCGTGGTGTCTGATGAGGTGCTCATGCCGTGATCTCCGGATCATCTGGGGACGGGGTGCGTCCGGGGTTCTTCGCGGGAAGGGGGCGTGCCGTGGTGTGCGGTTGGGGATGGCCGAGACCGCCGTCGACGGGGAGCCGCGCGCCCGTGGTGAACGTCGCGTCCGTGGCGAGGAACAGCGCCGCCCGGGCCACTTCCTCGGCCGAGCCGAGGCGGCCCATCGGCGGCAGCAGTGCGGCGCTGCCGGCCGGCGCCTCGATACAGCCCGGGTCCACCGCATTGACGCGGATGCCGCGGGAGACGAGCTCGGCGGCGAGCGCACGCACGCAGGCCGGGGCCGGGGCGGCGGCGGTGAGCACGACCGCGCCTCCGTCCTCGAGGTGCGGGAGCAGTGGACGTGCCGTCGGTACGGCGTCGGCGAACACGAGGTCGATGCCGCCACCGTTCTCGACGGCGGACACGGCGGCGTCGGGGGCGACCACCCGTGCGGCGGAGCCCAACTCGGCGCTTGCGTGCTCCCGATCACGCGCGGTGCCCGCGGTCAGCAGCACCTTCGCGCCGCCCTCCACGAGCCGCTTGGCGATGGCCAGACCGATCCCGGTGCCCTGGCCGACGACCACGGCCCTTCTGCCCGCGTACCTGGTCATGGCTGCCGCTCCCTTCCTGGTGGCCGCGCTGCCGGGCGCGCCGTGTCACCCGGCGTGCACGACTGTGCGCCGAGGTCCTTCGGAGAGGCTTCGGAGCCGCTGACGATCCGCTGACGGCCGGCTGCGGGGAAGTGCCGGGCGGCCCCGGCGGGGAGCGCGCCCGGTCCGGCACGACGCGGGCGGGGCGGGCGCCGCACACCCGGTCCGAGGGCCGGTCGGCACACCGGACATGTACGGTTGCCGCATGCGGTTTGGGGTGCTCGGGCCACTCGCGGTGTGGGACGACGACGGGGAGGCGCTCAAGGTCCCCGAGCTCAAGGTCCGGGCGCTGCTGGCGAACCTGCTCGCACACGACGGGAAGCCGGTCTCCGTGGACCGCCTCGTCCACGACCTGTGGGGTGACGAACCGCCCGGCAAGCCGGCCGGCGCCCTCCAGGCCAAGGTCTCCCAGCTCCGTCGCGTCCTCGGCCGGGACCGCGTCGTACGTCAGGCCCCCGGCTACCGTCTGCGGCTCGACCTCGTGTCCGACGAGGTGGACGCGGACCGGTTCCGGGCCCTCGTGGCCGAAGCCCGTCCTGCCCGGGACCCGCGCGCACGGGCGGCGCTCCTCACCGAGGCTCTCGATCTGTGGCGGGGGCCCGCGTACGCGGACTTCGCGGACGAGGAGTTCGCGCGGGTGACCGCCCGGCGCCTCGCCGAGCAGCGGCTGTCCGTGGTGGAGGAGCAGGCCGAGGCCCGGCTGGAGACCGGTGACCACGCCCTGCTCGCGGGCGAGTTGACCGACCTGGTGGCCCGGCACCCCCTGCGGGAACGCCTGCGCGCTCTCCAGATGCGGGCGCTCTACCTGTCCGGCCGCCAGGGCGAGGCCCTCGCCTCGTACGAGGTCCTGCGCGTCCATCTCGCCAAGAGTCTCGGTGTCGACCCGAGCCCCGCGCTGAGCGCACTGCACCAGGCGCTGCTCCGTCACGACCCGGAGCTGGACCGGACGACCACGACCACGTCCACCCCCACGTCCACCCCCACGATCACAACCGCGCCCCCGTTAGCGGCGCCCGGCACAACGGCGCCCGCTGCGGCGGGATCGGCCACGGAGGCAGCGGTGCCCGGCCCGGCGGCGACCGATTCCAAGGCAGCCGGCCCGCCCCCCGGCGGCGGCGCGGTGGCCCTCCGCACCGCCGCGCCCGTACTCGACGGGCCGGCGACCGCCCCCGGAGCCACCACGACGCCCCCGGCGAGTCCCGCGGCGGCCCCGAATCCCCCCACCAGAAGCCCCCACTCGAACCTCCCCGTCCCTCTCACCCCTCTCATCGGCCGCACCGAAGCCCTCGGCCGCGTCTCCCGGTACCTCGCCACCGCCCGCCTGGTGACGCTCACCGGCCCCGGAGGCGTGGGCAAGACACGGCTCGCGGCGGCGGCGGCCGGCACGGTGGACGCGGACGAACTTCCCGACGGCGTATGGCTCGTGGATCTCTCCGGCGTCCGGCCCGGGACCTCCGCCGACCTCGCCCAGGTGGTGGCATCCGCCCTCGGCATCCGGGACGGCGCCCCGGCCGCGATGCCGGGCGCCGGGGCCGGAGCGCATGCACCCTCCCCGGCGCACCGCCTCGCCGCCGCCCTGCGGGACCGTCGCGTCCTGCTGGTCCTGGACGGCTGCGAGCATGTGGTCGACGCCGCCGCGACGCTCGCCGACCTGCTGCTGCGCACGGCCCCGGGTCTCCGGATCCTGGTCACGAGTCAGCAACCGCTGGGGCTGGCGGGCGAGGCCGTGTTCCTCGTGGAGCCGCTGCGGACCGACGACGCCGTACGGCTGTTCACCGAGCGTGCCGCGGCTTCCGCCCCCGGTTTCCCGCTGGACCCGGACGGCGCCGACCCGGCGGACCGCGCGGCCGTCGCGGAGATCTGCCGCCGTCTCGACGGCATCCCACTCGCCCTGGAACTCGCGGCCACCCGCGTACGCGCCCTGGGAGTACGGGAGCTGGCGGGCCGGCTCGGTGACCGGTTCCGGGTCCTGACCGCCGGGCAGCGGGTCGCGCCCGCCCGCCAGCAGACCCTGCGGGCGGTGATCGACTGGAGCTGGGAACTGCTCAGCGCGCCCGAGCGCATCGTGCTGCGCCGTCTCGCGGTGCACAGCGACGGCTGCGACCTGGCCGCCGCCGAAGCGGTGTGCGCGGGCGACGGGGTGTCCGGCGAGGAGGTGCTCGACCTGGTGACGCGGCTCGTCGACCGGTCGTTCGTGGTCGTCGTGGAGGGGCCCACCGGCCCGCGCTACCGGCTCCTCGAGTCCGTCGCCGCGTACTCCGTGGAACGCCTGCACGAGATGCGGGACGTCGACGCCGTACGCGACCGCCATCTGCGCCACTACCTGGCGCTCGCCGGGCGCGCCGAGTCCGGGTTGCGCTGTGCGGGCCAGCGGTCCTGGCTGGCCCGGCTCGACGCGGAGGCGGGCAATCTGCGCACGGCGCTCGACGAGGCGGTGCGCCGGGCCGCCGCCGGGCAGGCCGACGAGGCCGTACGGCTCGCCACCGACCTCTCCTGGTGGTGGCTGCTCCGTGGCAGGCTCACCGAGGCGCGCCGCAGCCTGTCGAACGTCCTCGGCGCCGTCCCGGGCGGTACCGCACCCGAACTCGAGGTGCTGTACACGGCCTTCGCGCTCCTGACCGGCCACCACAAGGCGGCGGCGGTCGCGGCGGCCGACGCCGTCCCCGATCCCGTACGCCGCGCCCGTGCCCTCTGGCTGTGCGCGTACGGCCTGTTCAGTGCGGGCGAGGTCACCGCGAGCACGGAGCTGAACACCCGGGCTCTCGACCTCTTCGGCGCCGCGGACGACCAGTGGGGCACCGCCGCCGCGCTGGGTCTGCGAGCCACGCTTGCCCTCGTCGGTGGCGACCTCGAGGCACTGGGCCGGGACGGGCTGCGCAGTGCCGCGCTCTTCGGGGAACTCGGCGACCGCTGGGGTGAACTGCAGACGGTGTCACCGCTCGCCGCCCTCGCCGAGATCAAGGGCGACTACGAGGAAGCGGCCCGTCTGCAGCGGGAGGGGCTGCGCATCGCGCGGGAACTGGGCCTGGAGGCAGAGGTGTCGGCGCGGCTCTCCGGGCTCGGCCGGCTCGCGCTGCTCGCTCACGACTGGGACCAGGGCCGCAGCCTGCACGAGCAGGCCCGCCGCATCGCCGCCGAACAGGGCTACACATACGGCGAGATCCACTCCGAGATGGGCCTCGCGCTCGGCGCCCGCCGATCCGGCGATCTCGAGGCTGCCGAGGCGCACCTGCGGCACATCCGCGACGGCTACGCGGACGTCTCCTCGGACGCGGGCGACCATCTGCTCCTCGCCGAGTCGGGCTTCATCGCCGAACTCCGCGGTGAGGCAGCCGACTCCGTCCACCACCACCTGCGCGGACTGGCCGTCGCCCGCTCCCTCGGCGAGCCGCGCGCGCTCGCCCTCTCCCTCGAAGGCCTCGCGGGCGCCGCGGCACTGCGTGGGCCGGGGCCCGCGGCCGAGAGCGCGGCGTTGCTCCTCGGCGCGGCGGACGCGGCTCGCCGTGGGGTGGGCGCCCCACTGCCGCCGGCCGAGCGCGGCGACGTCGACCGCGTGACGGCGTCGGCCCGGAAGGCGCTGGGCGGACCGGCCTTCGCCGAGGCGTTCGAGCGCGGCGCGCGGCTGACCGCGGAGGAGGCGGTGCGCCATGCTCGTACGGCACTCGACTGGCCGGACGACACGGCCGGTTGAGGAACCGGTCCGCGGTCCGCGGTCCGGGGCCTCGCGAGGGTCTTACGGCCGGGGCGGCGCCGACGGGCACCGGCCGATGTCGGCCTCCGCGGACGGAATGATCGTCCGCACCAGCGCGGTGGTGCGCTCGACGAGGTCGGCGCGATCGCCGAGCACCCACGAGATGTGCTGAGCACCGAAGAAGGCTGAGACCAGGACGGTGGCCAGGGTGTCCGGCCCCGGGAGGTCGCCCCGAGCCGCCGCTTCCCGGTCCTTGGCCAGCCAGGAAGTGATCCGCTCGGTGTACGCCTCGTACGGCATCGGAAGCCGGACGCCGACCATCTGCCGCTCGAGCTGCAGCCGCGCTCCTGCCTGGATGACCGTCTCGTCCCGGAAGGCCGTGGCCGTGCGTAGCAGCAGCTCCGCGACGGACCCGAGCGGGGTGAGGCCCAACCGCTCCACGGAGTCCGCGATCTCGCCGATCCGGCGATAGAACAGGTTGGTCACCGCGAGCGCGAGGGCGTCCTTGTTCTCGTAGTGGAAGTAGACGGCACCTTTCGTCATCCCGGCCGCCTCGGCCACGTCCAGGATCGTGACTGCGGGATAGCCCTTGGCGGCGAACGCCCGGGCGGCGGCCACGAGTATCCGCTTCCTCGTCCGCACGGCTCGTTCCTGCTTCAACTCCCGTGCAGGTTGCGGTTGCTGGAGGCTGTGGACATCATCGGCCATTTCCATGGTGATTCACTTTCCGCTCTTTTGGAGAAACCTGCTCGAAGGTATATTTGACGGCCGGGGAACAGGCATCTCCGCCTGCCCCCAGACCTAGGGGGAGGGGGAGGGGCGATGTACCGAAGTCGACTCCGGCGAGAGGCTCTTGACGGCGCGCTTCGACCGGGCAGGGAGCTCGACTTCCAGCGGACGGTGTCCAGAGGGCTGGTGCACCGGGCGGCCGTGGCCGAGGTATTCGTCACGGACGCGGTGGCGCTCGGCCGGGACTGTTTCCTGGTGGGGAGCCAGTGGCCGCGCGACCACGCGCTCTACCACCCCGACGCTCATCGGGGCAGCGACCCGCTGCTGTTCGCCGAGACGATCAGGCAGGCTCTGGTCTACCTCGCCCACTGGCACTACGAAGTCCCGCTCAGCCACCGTTTCGTCGGCTACGACATGGACTTCGAGATCACCGACCCGGGCGCCCTGCGGGTGGGAGGCCGGCCGATGCCGGTGGTGTTGGAGGCCCGCTGGCAGTGGACCGATCGCCGCCCGCCACGCCGCTACGGTGCCCGGATCGAGGTCGGGCTCTCCGTCGGTGGCCGGAGCTGCGGCCGTGGCAGCCTGCGGGTGGTGGCCCTCGACGAGCGCAGCTACCGGATCGTCCGCGGGCGGGTCGGCCGAGCCGAGTCCGGCGCCGTCGCGTGCGGAGAGCCACACCGGCGCGTGGAGCCGGGCCTGGTCGGTCGGCTGCGGCACAAGGACAGTGTGTTGGTGCACGGTTCGACGGCCGGTGAATGGCTGCTGAGGCCGGACCCCGAGCACGCGATCCTGTTCGACCATCCCACCGACCACCTGCCGCTGATGGTGCTGCTCGAGGGCTTCCGTCAGCTGGGCCACCTGACGGCCCATGCGGCGACGGCGCAGCCCGGCGGCCCCGCACTGGCACTCGTGTCGGCGGCCGTCGACTGTCTGGCCTTCGGCGAGCTCGACGCCCCCACCCGTCTCGTCGTGGCGGAGGACGAGACCGCCGCAGAGACGCGGTCCGGGCATCGGTTACGCCTCGGCGCGCTGCAGGGTGACACCCTGATCGCGAGTTGTGCCTCGGTGTGGGCTCCGGTGCGGCACGTGACGGGAGGGGATCGGCCCGTCGGTCCGCCCGTGCCCTGTCAGGCCTGAGGGCCAACGCCGCCGGCTCGCGCGGGGACGCGACAACACCCTTTCTCTCGCCTCCTCTTGTCGTCTCGGGCATGGTCCGCGATGCCCGCTTGCTCGGCGTCGGATGGAAGCGTACTGGAGGCCGGCGAAAAGCCGAAGGGTTCCCGCATGCGCTCGTTGCATGCGGCCGACGACTCCCAGCAGCCCCCACGAGTGTTGCCGACCGAGGAAGAGACGCAGAGACGCCATGGCTGACGCCGATATGCAACAAGTTCCGGTCATGCCGCCCGGCCGGTCCGGCGGACTGAGCGAGGAAGCCGTGCGACGGGCCGCCGGCACCGCCCTGCGCGGCACCAGCGAGGCCCGACGGCAGCGGCGGCTGACGGCCGGAACGGTCGCCGCCCTGCAGGCCGCGGGCTTTGTGCGCCACTTCGTCCCGCGACGCTGGGGTGGCGGCGAGGGGACCTTTGGAGAGGTGTTCGACGCATCCGTCGCGGTGGGGGAGGGCTGTGCCTCGGCAGCGTGGTGTGCCGTCCTGTGGGCGGCACACGGCCGCTTCGCGGCGCTGCTCCCCGAAGAGGGGCAGAGGGAGATCTGGGGCGAGGGACCCGACGTCCGGATCGCCGCCGTCCTCAAACCGTCGGGGAGTGCGTCCAGGCTGCCCGGGGGTTGGCTGCTCCAGGGCGAGTGGGAGCCGGCCAGCAGTGTCGACCACGCCCACTGGGTTCTGCTCGCCGCCCCGGAGGCCGACGGACCGGGCCGTCCGGCACGTGTCTTCGCGGTTCCGAGGAGCCTGGTCTCCGTCCGCGACACCTGGAAGGCCACCGGGCTGCTCGCCACCGGCGGCAGCACGGTGGTGCTGGACGCGGCCGTGGTGCCCGACGGCCGCAGCGTCTCCCTCGCCACGCTGCTCGGCGGCGCCGGCGCCGGCGCCGGCACGGCGCTTCGATCCCGGTGCCACACTGCGCCCGCCCACCTCGCGGGCGGCCTGATGTTCTGCGCACCCGCGGTCGGCGCTGCCCGGCGCGCCCTGACGGTCTGGATCCGATGGGCCGGGGCGACCGCCCCCGACGGCGTACGGCCGCTGGACCGGCCTTCGGTGCGGGAGCGTCTCGCCCGCTCCTCCGCCGAGATCGAGGCGGCCGAACTGATGCTGCGCACGGCGGCGGGGAGGGCGGACACCGAGGCGATCACTGCGGAGGCGATCGCCGCCAACCGCCGGGACGCCGCCGTGGCCGCGGACTGGCTGGCCACCGCCGTCGACCGGCTCTTCCGCACCGGGGGGACCCATCTTCTGGATTCGGAAGGCGAATTGCACCGGCACTGGACGGATGTTCTGACCATCGCGTCCCATGGCGCCCTGCGCCTGGAAGCGGCTGCCGAGGCCTACGCCGGCGCCCTCGGCACCGGTGGGGCCGGCGATGCCTGACGCGATTGCGCGGGCACCCCGGCGGCTGGCGTTCAGCGACGTCGATGAGACGCTGCTCAGCGGCAAGAGCCTGTTCGACTTCCTGGACTTCTACTTCGCCGGGCGGCACGGGGCCGACGGGGCCCGGCACGCGGCGAGGACCCGGCGCCGTATCGCCGGTCTGGTGGCCGCAGGCTCCTCTCGTGAGGTGGGGAACCGTGCGTACTACGAGGCGTGGACGGGTGAACGGCTGGACGTCGTGACGGCCTGGGGAGCCGAATGGTTCGCCCGGAGAAGCACCGTGCCCGGCTTCTACGTGCCCGCCACGCGCGCGGCACTGCGCGAGCACCGGAACGCCGGGGACGGCATCGTCCTGGTGTCGGGTTCCTTTCCCGCGGTGGTGGATCCCGTCGCGGTCGGCATCGGCGCCCACCACGTGCTCTGCACCCGCCCCGCGGTGCGGGACGGGGTCCTCACCGGCGGCATAGCCGGGGAGCCGTGCATCGGGGAGGGCAAGCGAAGAGCCGTGCGACGCCTGGTCGAGCGCTACCCGGACATCAGCATGTCCGACTGCTACGGATACGGTGACCACCGGTCGGACCTCCCGATGCTGACGGAGGTCGGACACCCCGTCGTCGTCGGTGACGACCCGGAGCTGGCGGCAGGGCTCCCCGGCGCTCGCGTGCTGCCGGCTGCCGGGCCGGTGTGATCGGAGGGCCCTGGGGCCGCGGCCGGCGTCGCGGCGTGGGTCTCAGTCCCTGTCGCCCGAGGACAGCAACTGCCAGATCTGGCAGATCTGCTCGGTGCCGTCACCGGGCCCGTTCGCCGGCTCGGTGTAGTACGTGCCGCACATCAGGGCCACGACCAGGGAGCTGATCAGTTCCGGACGCTGCCGGCCGATCAGTTCGTCCCGCTCCTGGGCGTCGCCGACGAGCCGGGTGAGCGCGGCAGACAGATCGGTGATGACCGCCGGCATCCGTCCCTGGGTGCGGGCGTCCTCCAGCGCGAGTCTGAGGCCGGCGCGGAAACGCAGGTCCGACTGTATGCGGTGGACGAAACCGACGGTGACGTGCTCCAGGCTCGTCAGCGGAGAGTCCCCCTCGGCGATCTCCTCCAGCAGTTCGCGCCCCACCTGGTTGAACGACGAGGTGAACACGGCGGCGAGAGCGTCCTTGGACGGGAAGTGGGCGTACAGCGCGCCCTTCGTCATGCCGACGTGGGTCGCGATGCGCTGGAGATTGGCACCCGCGTAGCCGTGGCGCGAAAACTCGTCCGCCGAGGCATCCAGGAATCGCTCGTAGGTCCGCGAAGCCCTCTCCTGTTTCGTCATGGTTCCCCTCCGTCGGCGCCCGGTTACTCGCAATAACAGTCTTCGAGGAATCTTTTCCTGTCGGCGGACGGCTTACAAGTTCGGGTGGGGGTGCGGCCTGCGTCATCGGGCTGCGGTGGCGGGATCGTTGCGCCGCCGGGCGCCGGAGGGCGGCGGTGGGCGGGGGTGCGTCCAGGTGTGCCCGCTCGGGAGGGCGGGCGGTCGCCTGCAGGAATCGCGGGGGTGCGCCGGTGTCGAAGGGTCTCGAGGTGATCGGTGGGCGGGTCGTTCCGGCGGTCGGCCGCGGGTCGCGGAGGAAGGCCGGGTCTCGCTGCCGGGGGGTGGCCGCCGAGTGAGCGTGTGCACGTCAGTCACGTCGCTCTCCCGGCAAATATTCGAACAGGCGTATTATTCGAACCGTGGCCGAAGACGACTTCCCCGATGAGCTGCGCGACGCCCAGCTGCGCCTGCACCAGGCCCGGTCCGCGTACCGGGCGCTGTGCCGGGAGCTGCCGTGGTCGGTCGAATCCGCTGAAGGGTGGACGGGGGAGGAGGGGCACTACTCCGGCTACCGTCGCGAGTTCCCGGCGAGCCCCGGGTGGACCGAGGCGCAGAGGGCCGAGGAGGCCACGCTCCGCGAGCGCGTACTGACGCTGTCGATCGAGGTGTCGACGCACCCGTACTGGGCGGGTCTCGACCGGCCGGAGGTGGTGAAGGCCCGCATGGCGCTCAAGCACGCCGAGGGCGCGGGCGCCCTCTCCCCGGATGGTTCCGGCGGGGACCGCGGGCGGGGAGCGGCGGAAGGGGGGTCCGGCCGGGGCGGCGCGGTGCCCGGTTCGGCCGGGGAGGGGTCCGGCGGCGGCCCCCCGACGAGCTCCGCCGCGGCGTGAGCGGGCACGGTCCGATGCCCGACCTGTCGCGCTCCGAGCGGATCAGGCTCAACGAGGGGCTGCGCGACTGGCTCGCCTACCAGTTGAGGCAGACCGAGCGCACCCTCGACGAGCTGAAGCGCGAGGAGGAGGAAGACCGCAGGCGCCGTGAGGTCGCCCGGATCGAGATGTCGTGGAAGCTGCAGCCCGCCCGGGTGGAGGGCGCGCAACCCATGCTGCACCGGGGGAACTGCGGCCTGTACCGAACGCAGCTCGGCTACCTGGACGAGAAGCACGTGGTGATCGCGTTGGAGGAGTTCCCGGAGCTGGTGATGTGCGAACTGTGCGCGCCGTGGGGCAGCCTCGGCATCCCCCGGCCGCACCGGCAGCCGGGGGAGTAGACGCCGACCGCCACTGGTACGGCGGCCGGGCGTTCCCGCTCCGGGGCGGCTGCGCGACGGCCCGCGGTCCGCTTCCCGGCGGACCGGTTCAGGCGCGGCGCCCCTTGTTCCTGGGGTGGTTGCGGGCGGTGCGCTCGTTGCCGAACTTGTACGCGCCCGTCCAGCGGGCCATCACCTCCTGGGCGTCGCCGGACGCCACCTCCTCGGCGAACCTCGCGGCGCGGTCGCCGCGCAGTGTCGCGGCCTTCCGGCGGCGATGGGTGATGACGATGGTGCCGTCCGCACGGGCTTCGTAGCTGAAGCCGGAAGGGCTCGACATGAATTCCTGCCTTGTCTCTCGGTTCTCGGGGGTGCTTCCTCGGGGCTCCCGTCGCATGCCGTCCGGCCGTGTCGCCGTTCCGGAGTACCCGGCGGGATCGCACCGGCTACCCGGGGGCGCCGGCCCGCCGTCATGTGCGGCTCGCCGGCCGGGCGATGGGCGAGACCAGGGCCGAACCGCCCGCCGCATGACGAAAGCCGCCCGGCGGCTCGGCGACGACTACGGCGAGGGCGTGATCCTCCGCCATCTCGGCAACCTCCACGAGCACACCGACGCCTCGCACGCCATCGCCTGCCATGAGCGCAGCCTCGACGTCGGCGTCCGGCTCGGCAGCCCGCTGCTGCGCCACACGGCCCACTGCAACATCGGCTACGCACGCCTCACCCTCGGCCAACCGGACCTCGCCCGGCGCCACGTAGGCCGTGCGCCCTTGGCCCTGGCTCTGGCTCCGGGTCTGGCTCTGGTGCGGGTGCGGGTGCGACCGGTCGGCGGTACCTCGAGCCGGGCGGCGACCGACCCGCGCAAGCAGGTCTGCCGCGCGCAGGTCCGGCACGACGGGTTCCGGCGGCGGCAGTGCGGCGGAAACACCGAGGACCCCCCTGGACGTCCATGTCCGTCCCGGCGGCCGGAACGGCCGCGTGGCAGGCCGCCCGGAGAGCGCGCGGCACCGGACAGCACGTCACTTCGGGTGGCCGCGGCCGGCCGCGGGGAGCCGTCGGCGGACCGGCCGGGCCGCCGACCGCGAGCGCGCCGAGGGCCGGGCGGGGCCGGATCACTTGGCGTCCGCATAGCGCTCCACCACCGCCGTCGTGAAGGGGAACCGCACCGGCGTCTCACCGAAGGCGATTCGCCCGGCCAGCTCTCCGGCGGCGCGGATCGCCCGCACCACCGCCTCGGCCTCCTCGGCCGGGCAGTGCACGATCACCTCGTCGTGCTGGAAGAAGACCAGTTCGGCGCGCATGTCCGCGGTCGCCCTGCGGAGTGCGGCGAGGAGCAGCAGCGCCCAGTCCGCGGCGCTGCCCTGGACGACGAAGTTGCGGGTGAACCTGCCGCGGGCGCGGGCGTTCGTCGAGGCGTAGCCCGGGGCGAACTCGTTCCGGGCCGGGGTGTCGTCGTTCTCCTGGGGGATACCGGCTTCGTCGTCGTCGCGGGCACCGGCCGCCGGCGGGCTGGTTCGGCCCAGCCAGGTGCGAACGAGGCGGCCCTCCTCGCCGGCGCGTGCCGCGTCGTCCACATAGCCGACCGCGCGGGGGAAGCGGCGGCGCAGCGCCGCGAGGTTCTTCAGCCCGTCGCCGC
The DNA here is from genome assembly GCF_003097515.1 of Streptomyces tirandamycinicus. Lineage (NCBI taxonomy): Bacteria > Bacillati > Actinomycetota > Actinomycetes > Kitasatosporales > Streptomycetaceae > Streptomyces > Streptomyces tirandamycinicus. The sequence goes on from NZ_CP029188.1 coordinate 3,765,989, forward strand.
TGGTCTGGCCGTAGACGGCGCCGAGCAGCGCGATCTTGGCGTGGTCGCGGTCCCCGGAGAACGCCCGGTCCGACAGCCGGGTGTACAGGTCGTCGTCGTGTGCGGCGACCTCCATCAGCCCCGGGTCGCGGGAGATCGCGGCGAGCACCCTGGGCTCCATCTGGTCGGCGTCGGCGACCACGAGCCGCCAGCCGTCGTCCGCGACCACGGCACGCCGGAGCACCTTGGGGATCTGCAGAGCGCCGCCGCCGTTGGTGGTCCAGCGGCCGGACACGGTGCCGCCGGGCAGGTACTCCGGGCGGAAGCGGCCGTCCCGCACCCAGTCCTGCAGCCAGCTCCAGCCGTGGGCCGTCCAGATCCGGTACAGCTTCTTGTAGGCGATCAGCGGACGTACGGCCGGGTGGTCGATCTCCTCCAGTTCCCAGCGCCGGGTCGACCGCACCTTGACCCCGGCCCGGGCGAACGCCCTGACGACGTCCGCGGGCAGATCGGGGCGCACCCGGTGCCCGAACGCGGCCGAGACCTCGTCCGCGAGCTCGGCGAGGCGGCGCGGCTCGCCCCCGCCCGCGTACCGCTCCCCGAGCAGCTCGCGCAGTACGTCCCGGTGGACGTCGTCCCGCCAGGGCAGCCCCGACCGGTTCATCTCCGAGGCGACCAGCATCCCCGCCGACTCGGCGGCCGTCAGCAACCGCATCCGGCCGGGGTGCTCGGTGCCCTCGTGCCGTCGCTGCTGCTCGGCGTAGACCTCCAGCAGACCCGTGAAGGGCACGGCCACGGGCTCCGGTTCGAACAGCGACGACTGCGCGCCCGGCACGGCGGCGCGCGGCGGCGGGTCGTCCGGAACGGGGGCGCGCCGCAGCCGCGCCCAGGCGGCGGCCGCGGAACGCGGCTCACCGTGGCGGCCTTCGGACCCGAGCAGGAGCAGCTCGGCGTCCTCGATGTCGTAGCACCGCTCGACCCTCACGCCGGCCGCCAGCAGCCGTGGGTAGATCTCGGCCGTGGACCGCCACACCCACCGGCCGACCTCCGGCCGCGACCTCACCGCGGTGACGAGATCGGCCTCCCTGCGCACCTCTCCGGCGGGCAACCCGTCCGGGCCGAGCGGTACGAGCACCGCTCCGCCGTCCTCGGCCGGGGCCAGGGCCCACCGTTCGTTCACGGTGGCGAGTCTGACACTCACGACTGACAGCGCAGCTCCGGCCGCGAGTCCGTTCGCCCGGGTCGTCGCCGGTCCGGCCGCGGCGCCGTTCGCCCGGCTCGTCGCCGAGCCCGCCGCGGCGCCGTTCGCCGGCCCGGGCGCGGGCAGCAGAGCAGTCCCGGCATCGTCGGTGCGGCGGCCGGCACCGGCCGCCACACCGGGCTTGTCGTCAGGTGAGGGTGCGGATCACCCGCGCCGGGTTGCCCACCGCCAGCACCCCGGCGGGCAGGTCCCTGGTGACGACGGCCCCGGCTCCGACCACCGTGTCGTCCCCGATCGTCACGCCGGGGCAGACGATGACGCCCCCGCCGAGCCAGACGTTGTCGCCGACCGTGATCGGGTCCCCCCTCTCCCAGCCCTCGCGGCGGCGCCTCGCGTCCAGGTCGTGGGAGGGAGTGAGCAGCTGGACGTCGGGGCCGAACTGGCAGTGTGCGCCGATCGTGATGGGCGCGACGTCCAGGAACACGGCCCCGAAGTTGACGAACGTGCCCTCGCCGATGCGGATGTGGTAGCCGAAGTCGCACCGGAACGGCGGGCGGATGCGGACGCCGGGGCCGACGGAGCCGAGGAGTTCGGCGAGGACGGCGTCCCGTGCGGCGGGCGGGTCGCCGCCCTCGGCGTTGTACGCCGCGCAGAGCCGGGAGCGCCGTTCGCTGTCGGCGGCGAGTTCGGGGTCGTCGGGGAGGTACCAGTCTCCTGCCAGCATGCGCTGCTTGTTCTCACCCATGGCGTCACCGTACGGTCCGCCGGCGCGAGGGCACCGGTGTGTTTCCGCCGTGACGGGCGCCCGCGCACGCGGCCGTCCGCGAGGCTCCCGCCGATGCCGGCGGGGCGTGCGATCCACGGCCGCCGGAGGACGCCCTCGCCTCCTGCCGCCGGAGGACGCCCTCGCCTCCTGCCCGGTGGTGCCCCCGGGTGCAGGACGGCCCCGAATCGACCAACGGCATCGGCACCCGTGCGCGGGCCCCGCCCGGCCACGACGGGCGGCCTGCGCGGCGCGCGGGGCGAGGGCTCGCGTAGGCTCGATCGGCGTGGATGTGGTGGAGCGTGCGCTCGGCGGGGCGCTGTACGCCGATGACGACGACGCGCTCGACCTCGGCGCCTCACTGCTGGCCGCCGCGCCGCCCGACGCCGACGCGGAGCTGGTCCGGCGCGGCGAGGAGTTCGTGCGCCGGGCGTGGGAGCGCGGCTGGCAGCCTGCGGATGTCGTACGGATCGTCCGCCGCGACCTCGACGAGCGCCATGTGGAGCTGGCCGCCGCCCTGATCGCCGGGGAGGCCCGGCGCTACGGGGACGATCTGCCGCCGCGATGGCGTGCGCAGCTCGACGCACTGCCGGACGGGGGGAGCGGGCGGCGTCCCGCGGACCGGTTCTCGCACGCGACCGCCGTGCTCCGGTTGTACCGGCTCCTGGCACGGCTGCCGGCGATCGAGCCGGTGGGTCCGGTCCCGGGGTCACCCGTCCACCGGCGGTCCCCCTCCGCGGGCACCGAGCCGCGGATGCTCACCCGGATCCGCGCTCTCCTCGCCAAGGCGGAGGCCACCGGCTATCCGGAGGAGGCGGAGGCGCTGACCGCGAAGGCTCAGGAACTGATGGCGCGCCACAGCATCGACGACGCGGTGCTCGCGGCCCGCACCCATCGTGCGGACGCGCCGGCCGCCTGCCGGATCGGCGTCGACCCCCCGTACGAGACGGCCAAGGCGATCCTGCTGGACGTGGTGGCCTCGGCGAACCGCTGCCGCGCGGTCTGGAACAGCGGCCTCGGCTTCTCGACGGTCGTCGGCTACGAGACGGACCTGGAGGCGGCGGAGCTGCTGTACACCTCCCTGCTGGTGCAGGGCACGACGGCGATGACCCGCGCCGAGGCGTCCCAGCGGGCCGGTGGACGCAAGCGGACGAAGACGTTCCGGCAGTCGTTCCTGCTGGCCTACGCGCACCGCATCGGTGACCGGCTGGCGCGGGCGACGTCCCACGCGACGCGGGACACGGCCGGGGGAGACCTGCTGCCGGCCCTCGCGGCCCGCGACGTCGCCGTCGCCGACCACGCCGAACGCCTCTTCCCGGACACGGTCCGCACCCGCGTCCGCGGTGCCACGGACGCGGCAGGCTGGCACGACGGCACCGCGGCGGCCGACAGCGCCCGGGTGCGCGGCCCGGACCGCCGCGGCGAGCTCCCCCGCTAGCGGCGAGGAGCCGGTCGCCGCGGGCCGCCGAGCATCCGCGCGGCGCGGAGGGCGGGGCGCGCGCCCCGGCACTCGGCCCCGGCCACGTCCGGCGGTGGCCCGCGGGCGCCTCCCCGGGGAGGCCCCCTGCCCCTCGCCGCGCATCGGCTTCCACGGCACCTGTTGGCCGCGCCCCGCCGCCCTTTGGCCGCGCCCCGCCGCCCGCGCCGCACACGGGCTCCCATGGCGCGGCCCCGTCCCCTACCAGGAGGACTTCGTCACTCCCGGCAGGAACCCCGCGTGCGCCTGCTCCCTGAGGCGGACGCGGGAGATGCCGAACGTGCGGATGTGGCCGCGCGGGCGGCCGTCGACCGCGTCGCGGTTGCGGACGGGGGTCGCGCTCGCGTCGCGCGGCGGACGGCGCAGCTCGCGCTGTGCGGCCAGGCGGTCCTCCTCGCTCGCGCCGGGGCGGCGGATGATCTCCTTCAGCTCCGCGCGCCGTGCGGCGTACCGCTCCACGACCTCCCGGCGCCGGTCATTGCGCGCGAGACGCGGTTGCCGAAGCCGGGCCGGGCCCGGTCAGCCGGCAGTGTGCGGACAACGTCACACGACCTTCTTTTTGGTAATGGAAACCATTTCCATCTACTCTACCCGCATGGCCCGCAACGAACTACGCCCGATCATCAAGCTCCGCTCCACCGCGGGGACCGGCTACACCTACGTCACCCGCAAGAACCGCCGTAACGACCCCGACCGCCTGACCCTGCGCAAGTACGACCCGGTCGCCGGCCGCCACGTCGACTTCCGCGAAGAGCGCTGAGCGGAAGCAGGAGGGAGATCCCCATGAAGCCAGGAATCCATCCGGCCTACGGCCCCGTCGTCTTCCGCGACCGAGCCGCCGGATTCGCCTTTCTCACCCGCTCGACGATGACGAGCGACCGGACCGTCGAGTGGGAGGACGGCAACACCTACCCCGTCGTGGACGTGGAGATCTCCTCCGCGAGCCACCCCTTCTACACCGGCACCGCGCGGGTTCTCGACACCGCGGGCCGGGTCGAGCGCTTCGAGCGGCGCTACCGACGGCACGGGGCCCGGTGATGGAGGGAACGCTCCCCGTCGCGATCGTCGGCGGACTGCACTCCGACGCACGAGCCGCCGTGGTCGCCAGGCTGCTGACCGCCGTGGGCGGCAGCGTCGCCCTCCACCACGACCTGTCGACCGCCGTCCGCGGCACGGTCCGGCGCAGCGTCCGGGACGCGACCGGCGTCCTGTCCGGCGGCGAGGCGCCGCTCGTCAACGACTGCGCCTGCTGCGCCCTGCGCGAGGACCTCGTGCCGGAGCTGGAACGGCTCGCCGACGGCGGCCTGACCCGGCTGGCCGTCGTCGAGCTCTGGGACTCGGTGGAGCCGAAGGCGATGGCCGAGGTCGTCGCGGCCCACGGCGACCGGCTGAGGGTCACGAGCGTGATCACGGCCGTCGACCCCTCCCTCCTGCTGCCGTATCTCGCGAACGGCGACGACCTGGCGGAGGCGGGACTGGCCGCCGCCCCGAACGACCGGCGCACGGTCGCCGACACCTGGGCGCGCCAGCTGGAGTACGCACCCGTGCTCGCCCTCGTCGGCGGGGACGAGGCAGACGAGGAGGACCGGGCCCTGCTGGCCCAGTTGCACCCGACGGCCCGCCGGGTGGCGGTGGACGGCGACGACCTGGCCGCGGCCGCCCTGGCCGGCTTCGACGTGGAGGCCGCCGCGGCGGCGCAGCACCCGGCGTGCGCGCTGCTTCCGCAGGAGGCGGACGAGTGCGGGGTCGGGACGTACGTCTGGCACCGCCGGCGGCCGTTCCACCCGGAGCGGCTGTACGCGGCGCTGGAGGACCTGACCTGCGTCGCGGCCCGCAGCCGGGGCCGGTTCTGGCTGGCCGACCGGCCCGACACGCTGCTGGCGTGGGACGCGGCCGGGGGAGCGCTCTGCGTCGAGAGCGTGGGCCCCTGGCTGGCCTCCCTGCCCGACGCGGCCTGGGAGATGGTCCCGCCCGTGCGCCGGGCCGCGGCGGCGCTGGACTGGCATCCGGAGCACGGCGACCGCTGCCAGCACCTGGTCTTCACCTCGCCGGGGCTGGACCGCGAGGGCCTGACGGAACTGCTCGACTCCTGCCTGCTGACCGATGCCGAGTACGCCGCCGGCGCCGAGGCGTGGAAGCGCCTGCCGCCGGCCTTCGACTCCCTCCTGGAGGTATGACATGCCCAAGCGCCGATCCGAGCGCACGCCCGTGAAGTCCCGCCCCAACCCGCTGGAGGCGGCGGGCGTCACCTATATCGACTACAAGGACACCGACCTGCTCCGCAGGTTCCTCTCCGATCGAGGCAAGATCCGCAGCCGCCGGGTGACCCGGGTGACGGCCCAGCAGCAGCGTCTGCTCGCCAGGGCGATCAAGAACGCGCGGGAGATGGCCCTGCTGCCGTACGCGTCGGCGCCGCGCTGAGCCGCCCGGCGAGGCGCGGTCCCGTGACCGGCCCGGGTAGGCGCGTCCGGTGAGCGGCCCGGGTAGGTGCGGTCCGGTGTCCGGCCCGGCGGCAGCGCTGCCCGGTGCTCCCCCTGGCAGCCGCGCTACCCGGTGCTCCCCCGTTGGTCACGCGATCGTGGAGCCGGAAGGGCCCGGCGCACGTCTCTCTTCGTGGACCGGTGACGCGACCCCGGCGATCAGGTGATCGGGTGATCGGGTGATCCGGCACGGTGGGTCGTGGAAGACCACGCACGGCCGGCGGTGCGGCCGTGCGGCGGTCGGCGGAGGTTCCGTGCGAGGTGCGGCCCGGGCTGTCACCATGGGGACACGTCGCGTGCACGTGCATCTGCTCATGCGTCTGCATGTGAACGCAGCTATGATCCGAGACAGTTGACACCTGAACCTTGTAACTCGGGGAGCGTCCTGTGCACGACGTGTACAACGGCATGGCGGCGACAGAGCTTCACGGGGTCGTCTGGCAGAAGAGCAAGCACAGCAACTCTCAGGGATCGTGCGTGGAGTTCGCGCAACTGCCCGGCGGCAACGTCGCGGTGCGCAACTCGCGCTTTCCCGAGGGGCCGGCGCTCGTCTACACGCCGGCCGAGATCCGGGCCATGCTGCTGGGGGTGAAGGACGGCGAGTTCGACCACCTCGCCGGCGGCTGACCCGCACGGAGGCCGGGCCCGGCCCGCACCCCGCAGGAACGCGCGTGCGGTGGGGCCGGCCGCAGCGCGCCGACGACCGGCCCGGCGCAGGCCCGCCGATGGGCGGTCGTACGGCGGCGTCCGGGGTGCCCGAGCCGTCCGGGGCGCCCGAACATCCCGGGCGCCCGAACCGTCCGGGCCGGGGCGCGGCAGGCTCACGCCGGCGGCAGGCGGAACAGCGCCCAGACGACCTTCCCGGTGAGCGGCCCCGCCAGCGGGTGCCAGCCCCAGCTGTCGCTGAAGGAGTCGACGAGGAACAGTCCCCGGCCGCACTCGGCGGAGTCCTCCGCCTCGCCGGCCACCGGGCTCTCCTCGCTGGGGTCGCGCACGGCGCAGACCAGCCGGCTGGTCCAGCGCATCAGATGGAGCCGCACCGGGGTTTCCTGGTCGCGCGGGGCGTCCGCGGGCAGGGCGTGCCGAAGCGCGTTGGTGACCAGTTCGGAGACGACGAGGGCGACGTCGTCGAAGCGCTCGTCGAGTTCCCACCGGGTCAGCGTCCTGCTGGTGAACTTCCGGGCGCCGCGCACCGCTTCGTAGCGGGCGGGCAGCGCGCAGGTGGCGGAGCTGGACACGGCCGCGGGGTCGATCGGCGGAAGGCCCTGCCGTAACGGCTCGAGCATGGTCGATCCATTCGTTCCCATGCGAGGCACTCCCGGGAATCGCAACTGTGGCGCTACAGCACGAACGAGCACGTACGAGTACGCAGGTGCGCGGGCTCCATGGTTCCGAATGCCCAGAACAGATGCAAGGGCAGATGCACGTGCACGCGCCGGAACTGTCCCCACCCGTGCCGGTTCACTCTCATATCTTCCGCGTGCTTCCTTGCGCCCTTTCCGCCACGGCTTCTTGTTTCCGTAATCGAACGAGTACGGGGCGAAGCGTTTTGGTGGCAGAATCCGGAGTTCGGGGTTCGGGGGTGCTCCGGGAAGTGATGGCGATGGGGAGGGCGGGAGACGTGACCGCAAGTGAGTCGTGGGGCTACCCCCGGGCCGACGGCCCCGGCGGGGGTTCGGTGGTGCGCCGCATCCTGCTGGGCTCGCAGCTGAGGCGCCTTCGGGAGTCGCGCGGCATCACCCGCGAGGCGGCGGGCTATTCGATCCGTGCGTCCGAATCCAAGATCAGCCGAATGGAGTTGGGGCGGGTCAGCTTCAAGGCCAGAGACGTCGAGGACCTCCTCACGCTCTACGGCGTCACGGACGAGGCGGAGCGCGGGTCACTGCTCGGTCTCGCCAAGGAGGCCAACGTGGCCGGCTGGTGGCACAGCTTCGGCGATGTGCTGCCCGGCTGGTTCCAGACGTACATCGGCCTGGAGGGCGCCGCCTCGCTCATCCGGATCTACGAGGTCCAGTTCGTCCACGGCCTGCTGCAGACCGAGGCGTACGCCCACGCCGTCGTCGAACGCGGTATGCCCGGCGCACCGGCCGCCGAGATCGACCGCCGGGTCGCGCTGCGCCTGGAGCGCCAGAAGGCCCTCGTCTCCGAGCAGGCACCCCGCTTCCACGCCGTCCTGGACGAGGCCGCGCTGCGCCGCCCCTACGGCGACCGGTCGGTGATGCAGGGCCAGTTGCGGCATCTGATCGAGGTCTCCGAGCAGCCGAACATCACCCTCCAGATCATGCCGTTCAGCTTCGGCGGCCACGCGGGCGAGTCCGGGGCGTTCACGATGCTGCGCTTCCCGGAGTCGGACCTCTCCGACATCGTCTACCTGGAGCAGCTGACGAGCGCGCTGTACCTCGACAAACCCGAGGAGGTGGCGCAGTACGAGCGGGCGATGGAGCGCCTCCGGGAGGACAGCCCCGGGCCGGACGAGAGCCGTGACCTTCTCCGAGGACTGCTCCAACTGACGTGACCGGCAAGTAGGATGACGCGACATCAGTCCTTCAGGCGACTGCACACGACCCTGCTCCCGCGGCCGGTAAGGGAACCCATGTCCTCCTCCTTCTTCAGCGAGCTGGCACTCCAGTACATCGATGGCGAATGGCGCCCGGGCAGCGGTTCCTGGGACATCATCGACTTCAACCCGTACAACGAGGAGAAACTCGCCTCGATCACCGTCGCCACGGCCCGCGAGGTGGACCAGGCGTACCGTGCCGCGGAGCGGGCGCAGAAGGAGTGGGCCGGCACCAACCCGTACGCGCGGCGTTCGGTCTTCGAGCGGGCCCTGAGGATCATCGAGGACCGCGAGGACGAGATCGCCGAGGCCATCGTCGCCGAACTGGGCGGCACCCGGCTGAAGGCGGCCTTCGAACTGCACCTCGCCAAGGAGTTCCTGCGCGAGGCGATCCAGCTGGCGCTGCGTCCCGAGGGACGCATCCTGCCGTCCCCGGTGGACGGCAAGGAGAACCGGGTCTACCGGCTCCCGGTCGGTGTGGTGGGCGTCATCAGCCCCTTCAACTTCCCCTTCCTGCTGTCGATCAAGTCGGTCGCGCCGGCGCTGGCGCTCGGGAACGCGGTCGTCCTCAAGCCGCACCAGAACACGCCGATCTGCGGCGGTTCCCTGGTCGCCAAGGTCTTCGAGGACGCCGGCCTGCCCGCCGGACTGCTCAACGTGGTGATCACCGACATCGCCGAGATCGGCGACGCGCTGATAGAGCACCCGGTGCCCAAGGTCATCTCCTTCACCGGCTCCGACCGGGTGGGCCGGCACGTCGCCACCGTCTGTGCGGCCAACTTCAAGCACGCCGTCCTCGAACTGGGCGGCAACAGCGCCTTCATCGTGCTCGACGACGCCGACATCGACTACGCGGTCGACGCCGCGGTCTTCAGCCGGTACGTGCACCAGGGCCAGGTGTGCATGGCCGCGAACCGCATCCTCGTGGACCGCAGGGTGGAGAAGGAGTTCACCGAGAAGCTCGTCGCCAAGGTGCGGACCCTGAAGGTGGGGGACCCGGCCGACCCCGGGACGCACATCGGCCCGCTGATCAACTCGCTCCAGGCGGAGGCCGTGTCCAGCCTGGTCGAGCAGTCGGTCGAGGCGGGTGCCACCGCTCTGCTGCGCGGCCGGACGGAGGGCAACGTGGTGTCCCCGTCGGTGCTGACCGGACTCCCGGCCGACTCGCCCGTGCTGTCCCAGGAGATCTTCGGCCCGGTGGTGCTGCTCATCCCGTTCGAGGGCGAGGATGAGGCGGTCCGGATCGCCAACGACACCCCGTACGGCCTCAGCGGCGCCGTCCACACCGGTGACATCGAGCGCGGCGTGGCGCTGGCCCAGCGCATCCACACCGGGATGATCCACATCAACGACTCCACCGTGCACGACGAGCCGATCGTGCCGTTCGGCGGCGAGAAGTCGTCCGGCATCGGGCGGCTGAACGGCGAGGCGATGGTCGAGGTCTTCACCACCCAGAAGTGGATCTCGGTGCAGCGGGGCCGTTCGGTCTTCCCGTTCTGAGCGCCGCCCCTCTTCCCGGGCCTCTCTCTCCGGACCCCTCTTCCCGGGCCCCCTTTCCGCGCGCATCCTTCCGGGCGCCCCGAAGGGGGCCCTTGCCCGTGCTCCTTGCCCGTGCCCCTTCCCCGCGCGGCCGGGCCGTCGGGCGCGTACGGCCTCGCGGTGCCGGGGCGGGGGAGCCGGGCCGGACCGGCGGGCGTACGCGGCAGGCAGGCGGCGCGTACGGGCAGGCGGCGCGTACGGGGCAGGCGCCCCCCCTCGTGCGGAAGGCGGGTCCGTGCCACACCCTTGAACCATGAGTGACGCACCAGGAGTGGCCCCGATCGTCGTCCTGCCCGTCCAGCCGGGTGATCCGCCGTTCCGGGTGGTGGAGATCGAGGGCCAGACGGTCGGGATCGCGCACGACATGATCGACGTGATCAGCATGGCGCACGCGTCGGGCCGGCACGGCGTGGATCTGGACGACCCCGCGCTGGTGCGCTGGGTCGGCGGCGGAAAGTACCGGTGGAAGCCCTGAGGGCCCGGCTGCCGGCGGTGGAAGTACCGGCCGAAGCCGTGAGAGACCGGCCGGGGGGCGCCGGCAAGCTGCTGCGGGTCCGGCCGAGGCGCCCCCGGCGGCGCCCCTCAGTGGTGGAAGCCGGTGGCGGCCGCCTTGTCCTTGCTCTGCGGCGCGCTCTGGGCCCGCAGTTCCGGCAGGGCCCGCTGCAGGTCCTCCACCAGCAGCTCGGCGAGGTCCGCCGAGAAGCCGTTGCGGCAGACGAAGCGCAGCACCGAGAGATCCTCCCGGTTGGGCGGGAAGGTGTAGGCCGGCACCAGCCAGCCGCTCTCCCGCAGCCGCCGTGCGACGTCGAACACGTCGAAGTTCCTGATCTCCGGGTTCGTCGTCACGGCGAACACCGGCAGCTGGTCCCCGCGGGTGAGCAGCCGGAAGTCACCCAGGCAGTCGATCTTCTCGGCCAGGGTCCGCGCCACGTCCCGGGCCGTCTGCTGGACCGCCCGGTAGCCGTCCCGGCCGAGCCGGATGAAGGTGTAGTACTGCGCCACCACCTGGGCCCCGGGCCGGGAGAAGTTGAGCGCGAACGTCGGCATGTCGCCGCCCAGGTAGTTCACCCGGAAGACCAGTTCGTCGGGCAGGTTGTCCGGGGAGCGCCACAGCGCCCAGCCGACCCCCGGGTACACCAGTCCGTACTTGTGCCCCGAGGTGTTGATCGAGGCCACTCGCGGCAGCCTGAAGTCCCAGGCCAGGTCCTCGTCCAGGAAGGGGGCGACCATCGCGCCGGAGGCCCCGTCCACATGCACCGGAATGTCCAGGCCGGTGCGCTCCTGGAGGGCGTCCAGTGCCGAGCAGACCTCCTGGACCGGCTCGTACGACCCGTCGAAGGTGGACCCCAGGACGGCGACCACACCGATGGTGTTCTCGTCGCAGAGGTCGGCCGCCGCCTGCGGGTCGAGGTGGTAGCGGTCGCCCTCCATCGGGACCAGGCGGGGCTCCACCTCCCAGAAGTTGCAGAACTTGTCCCAGCAGACCTGCACGTTGACGCCCATGACCAGGTTGGGCCGGGCGCCGGCGCCGGGGTACCGGTCCCGGTTGCGGTGCGCCCACCGCCGCTTCAGCGCCATCCCCGCGAGCATGCACGCCTCGCTCGAGCCGGTCGTGGAGCAGCCCACCGTGGCCTCCGGGTCCGGGGCGTGCCAGAGGTCGGCGAGCATCGCCACGCACCGCCGCTCCAGTTCGGCGGTCCGCGGGTACTCGTCCTTGTCGATCATGTTCTTGTCCCGGCACTCGGCCATCAGCCTCCCGGCCTCCGGCTCCATCCACGTCGTCACGAACGTGGCCAGGTTGAGACGTGAGTTGCCGTCCAGCATCAGCTCGTCGTGCACGAACTGGTAGGCCGCCGAGGGCGCCATGGGCCCGTCGGGCAGCCGGTGCTGGGGCGGTGCCAGGACCATCGACCCCAGGGGGTCGGCCTCCCCGTAGAACGGGTTGATCGACAGCCTGCGCCGTTCCTCGCTCGCCTCGGGACGCATACCGACCTTGTGCAGTGCCATGTCCGATCGCCTTTCAGCGCAGTGGGGTGCCGTCGTGGTGGAGTTGCATCTGGGGCCGGCCGGTCACCAGCAGCCATGCCGGGACCAGGCCGATGCACAGCAGGGGCAGCGCGTGCGGGTCGCCGGCCAGTACGGCCGCGGTGAACAGGCTGAGCCAGCCCTGCCGGGTGATCGCCAGCAGCACGCCGAGGACCGCGCACGCCACCGCGACCGTGGGATGCACCTCGGGTACGAGGGCGCTCACCCCCAGGCCCAGCGCGACGCCCACGAAGATGCTGGGGAAGATCCGGCCGCCGCGGAAGCCGCTCGTCGCCGCGATGGTGAGGGCGGCGAGTTTGACCACGGTCATCAGCGCGAACTGCCCGGAGGACCAGCCCGATGGGTCCGCCGCCAGTACCTTCACCTCCTCCAGGCCCTTGAAGAGGGTGAGTTGGCCGCCCAGCGCCCCGAGGAGCCCCAGCACCAGCCCGCCCACGGTGATCGCGGCCACCGGGTGTCCGAGCTTCCGGAAGGCGGCGTGCGTGTACGGGAACGCGTACACGGCCGCCATCCCCAGCAGCGCGCCCAGCGAGGAGACCGCGAGCGCCGCCGGCACGTCGCCCCAGTGCGAGCCGCTCAGCGGGGGGAGGTCGAGGTCGAAGGTGGGATGGGCGATCAGCACGGTGGTCAGCGAACCGGCGCCGCCCGCGATCAGCGGGGCGAACAGCTTGTCCCACAGCGCGCCGGGCGCCGGCCGGGAGGCCAGGGACTCGGTGAGGATCAGGGCCGCCGCCACGGGGGTGCCGAAGAGCGCGCCGACCGTGCCGGCCGCGGCCAGCGAGGCCCACAGCTCCGCGCGCGAGCCGCGCATGGCCTTGCCGCCCAGCCATGCGGCGAGGGCGATGTTCGCCGCCGTGATCGGGTTCTCCGGGCCCAGACTGACCCCGCCCGCGAGTCCGAGTACGGCCGTGAGCAGCAGGCTGGGCACCACCGAGGCGGGCATCGGGGGGTCCACGAGCCCGGTGGTGGCGGGGTCGGGGCCGGCGTGCCCGGGCACCTTCCACACCACCAGCCCGACCGCGAGGCCCGTCGCGGTGAGCACGGCGACCGTCCACGGCACCGAGTAGCGGCCGATGCCGACGGCGTCGGGCAGGATCCCCCACAGGACGCCCTTGAACTGCTCCGAGACCTCGGTCAGCCCGAGGAGCAGCAGACTCGAGCCGACGCCGACGACGATCGCCGGGACGATCAGCGGCAGCAGCACCCGGGGAGGAGTCGCCGCCGGGGAGGGGTCGGTCGTCGTCACGGCCCTCACGATAACGGCAGAAAACGCCCATATCGTGGGTCATTCGAGGTCGCGCCGCGATGCGCCGTCAGACGCGTGTGATCACCGCCGCCGTGCCGTAGGCGCACACCTCGGTGCCGACGTCCGCCGCCTCCGAGACATCGAACCGGAACATCAGCACCGCGTTCGCGCCCCGCGACCGCGCCTGCTCGACCAGCCGCTCCATGGCCTGGTTGCGGGTCTGCACCAGGGTCTTGGACAGGCCCTTCAGCTCGCCGCCGATCATCGACTTCAGGCCCGCGCCGATCTGGCTGCCGAGATGGCGTGAACGCACGGTCAGGCCGAAGACCTCGCCGATCACCCGCTCCACCCGGAAACCCGGGACGTCGTTCGTCGTGACGACCAGCACATCGGGGTGCGGCCCCTGGCCTCCGCCGAAATCCTCGATTCCCATGGGCACAGCTTCGCGGCCGTCCGCCCCACGCGCATCCGGAGTGGGGCACTGGAACCGGACCGGAAAGAATGCGTTGATAGTTTGGGCGCCACGCCCGACGACTCACACCACTGGAGCCCGGACCTCGTGAACCCCCTTGCGCTCGGACCGAGCTGGCTGGACCCGGACTTTCTGATCACCACCTTCGGACTGATCGGCGTACTCGTCATCGTGTTCGCCGAGTCCGGTCTGCTGATCGGATTCTTCCTGCCCGGAGACTCCCTGCTGTTCACCACGGGCCTCCTGGTGACGACCGACGTCATCAAGCAGCCGCTGTGGCTGGTGTGCACGCTCATCGTGCTCGCCGCGATCATCGGCGACCAGGTGGGCTACCTCTTCGGCCGCAAGGTCGGCCCCGCGCTCTTCAAGCGCCCGGACTCCCGGTTCTTCAAGCAGGAGAACGTGGAGAAGGCGCACGAGTTCTTCGAGAAGTACGGCCCGAAGTCACTGGTCCTCGCCCGGTTCGTGCCGATCGTGCGGACGTTCACGCCGATCATCGCCGGTGTGAGCCGGATGAACTACCGCTCGTTCGTCACGTTCAACATCATCGGCGGTGTGCTCTGGGGCGCCGGCGTGACGCTGCTCGGAGCCGCGCTCGGCAAGGTCGACTTCGTGCACCAGAACATCGAGGCGATCCTGATCGGCATCGTGCTCCTCTCGGTGCTGCCCATCGTGATCGAGTTCATGCGGGCACGGTCCAGGAACAAGAAGGAGGCCGCGGCCGGCGACGCCGGCGACACGGCCGCGGACGGGACCGCCCCGCGCGGCCGGCACGCCAAGCGCTGAGAGCCCGTACGCAGACGCCCCGGACCGTGGCATGACGGTCCGGGGCGTTCTCCGTACCCCGATGAGTGCGGCCCCGGTCAGAAGCCGCGCGTCCGCTTGGCCGCCCGGCGCCGGCCCGCCGCAGCCGGGCTGCGCAGGAACATCCGGGCGATCTCGCCTCCCAGGTTCACTCCGATCGCGATGGCCAGCGCCAGCGCCGCGGCCCTCGCCAGCGAGGCGAACCCCGCGTCGATGTCGTTCTGCGCGATGTGCAGCACTCCGAAGTACATGGCACTACCCGGCAGCAGGGGGCCGATCGCGGCCGTCACGTACGGCAGCGAGGAGGTGTGCTGGAAGCGGGCCAGCAGCTGCCCGAACAGACCCACCAGCCCGGCCGCCACCGCCGTCGCCAGCACGGCGGACCCGTTGCCCGCCAGCGCGACCGCGCCGTAGATCACCCACGCCACCCCGCCGTTGGCGGCGGCGACCAGCACCGTGGAACGGTCCTGCTGGAGCAGTACCGCGAAGGTCAGGCTCAGCACCATCGAGGCCAGGATCTGCGTCACCGGCCGCTCGACGCTGATCAACGCCCCCTCAGGGCTGAGGTTCGCCTCGAACTGGACGCCCACGTACAGGACCGTGAGCACTCCGACGACGATCGCCACGAAGAAGTAGGCGACCTCCAGCAGCCGGGCCGACGCCGTGATGTAGAAGCCCGTCAGCCCGTCCTGGACCGCCGCCACCAGCGCCCGCCCCGGGATCAGGGCGAACAGGCCACCGGTGATGACCGCGGAGGGGCGCAGATCGGCGTGCAGGGCGCTGAGCGCCACACCGATCGCGGCCGGAGGCATCGCGGCCACCACGAACTGGTAGAACTCCGGCAGCCCACGGCCAGCGCACAGCCACGCCAGCCGGTCGCCCAGCATCGCGCCGACCGCCGCGGCCAGGAACACCAGCACGCCACCGCCCACCAGCACGGAGGCCGCCCCGGCCAGGGTGCCCGCCGCGAGCGTGAGGACCCAGCCCGGGTACGGGTGCCGGTTCCGGCGGATCTCGGCCAGACGCCGGTACGCCTCGTCCAGCCTGACCTCGTGGTCGTCGCCGCTGATGTCCGCGACCAGCTGGTACACGGCGGTCAGCCGGGTGTAGTCGGTGCCCCGGCGGCGCACGGTCCGGTTCGCCGTCACCGGGTCGTCCACGAGCGACGGCTGGTAGGTGATCGACAGCAGCGTGAACGTCACCGTCGGCTCGGCGTTGTCGAGACCGTACGCGCTGCTGACGGCGAGCATCGCCGCCTCGACGTCCTCCGCGCCCTCGCCGCCCGCGAGCAGCAGCTCCCCGATGCGCAGCGTCAGGTCGAGCACGCGGGGCACGGCCGGCCCGGACTCGTCGTGCCGCTGCACGGGCTCCGGTACGGGGCGCTCGCTCACCGGGATCCGCAGCATCGTGCGCATCCGGTCCTGCCAGGGCACGTCCTTGGAGAGCTGGACCACCGGGAAGCCGTGGGCGGGCGTGTAGACCGGCGGGGACGACTTGGCGCGGTAGGTCGACGGGGGCGCGAACGCCGAGCCCTCCGGCTCGGCCGGTGCCTCCGTGGCCAGCCCCTCGGGAACGGCGAACTCGGAGGAGGGATGGTCCTCCTCGGGCGGTCCCGGCTGGTCGACACCCTCCGGTGGGGTGAAGGCGCTGCGTGCCTCGTCGGACTGCGGCTTCCGGTCCTCGAGGGGACCTTCCGGCTCCGCCACCACGCTCTACCGACTCCTCCCGCTGGCGTACTGCGTGTGCGCCCCAGTATGCGACGGGCGGTGCACCCGCGAGGGGTGCACCGCCCGGCCGTGCGTACGGGGTGACGCGTCAGTGCGCGCCGCCCTGCGCCTCGAGGCGCTTGAAGGAGGCCTCGATCTCGGCCTCGGCCTCGGCCCGGCCCACCCAGTTGGCGCCCTCGACCGACTTGCCCGGCTCCAGGTCCTTGTAGACCTCGAAGAAGTGCTGGATCTCCAGGCGGTCGAACTCCGACACGTGGTGGATGTCCCTCAGGTGCTCCACACGGGGGTCGGACGCCGGGACGCAGAGCAGCTTGTCGTCGCCGCCCGCCTCATCGGTCATCCGGAACATGCCGATGGCGCGGCACTTGATCAGGCAGCCGGGGAAGGTGGGCTCGTCCAGGATGACCAGGGCGTCGAGCGGGTCACCGTCCTCGCCCAGGGTGTTCTCGACGAAGCCGTAGTCGGCCGGGTAGCTGGTCGAGGTGAAGAGGCGACGGTCCAGACGGATCCGGCCGGTCTCGTGGTCCACCTCGTACTTGTTCCGCGACCCCTTCGGGATCTCGATGGTGACGTCGAACTCCACGGGTGGCACTCCTCCATGATCAACACATATGTAGGTGATGCGGCTGTCCGCAGTGATTAAGTGTCCCCTACGCAGGCGTGTGATCGCGAAAGGGGCTGGCCGATGGTGCCCGACCGAGGAACGTGGCAGCTCACGGCAGGTGCGGCCGTGATCGGCCTGGCCTTCGCGGCAGCGGCGGTGACCGCGGCCGGCCCCTGGGACAACGGCCAGCGTAAGGCCGAGCGCGAGCACGCCGCCGCTCTCGGCCGGACAGGTGGCGCAGATCACCAGGTCACAGGGCGGGGGCGGGAAGCGGCGGAGGCGCCCGGGCCCGCGCCGGCACCGAGCGCCCCCGGCGTACTCGCCGCCGCGAGCGCCCCCAAGGCGCCGTCCGCCGCGCCCGCCCTCGCGCCCGCCCTCGCCGATGTCCTCGGCCCCCTGCTCGACGACCCGGGACTCGGCCCGCTGCGCACCGCCTCCGTCGTGGACGCCGCCACCGGCGAGCAGCTGTACGGCCGGGCCACCGGCACGCCCATGACCCCGGCCTCCACCGTCAAGATCGCCACAGCCGCCGCGGTGCTGTCCGCCACCGGCCCCGCGCACCGCATCCCCACCGGCGTCGTCGCCACGCCCGACTTCCGGGGGATCACCCTCGTCGGCGGCGGGGACCCCACCCTCGACCTGCCCCGGATGCGGACCCTCGCCAGCCGGACCGCGAAGTCCCTGCGCGACCGGGGCGTCACCACGGTCCGGCTCACCTACGACACCACGCTCTACCAGGGGCCGGTGATCCACCCCATCGGCGCCGGCAACGACAACATCGCCCCGGTCACCGCCCTGATGGTCAACGCCGGGCGTCTCGACGACTCGACGGAGGGCACCGCGCCCCGCAGCGCCGACCCGGCGGGCGACGCCGCCCGCGCCTTCGTCGGCCTGCTCAGCGAGCACGGCGTGAACACCGCGGCCGGCCCCGTCCCGGGCAAGGCCCCGGCGAAGGGCCCGGCCCTCGCCACCACGTACTCGGCGCCGGTCCCGGCACTCGTCGAGCGGATGCTGACCAGCAGCGACAACGACATCGCCGAGGCGCTGGCCCGGCAGACCGCGCTCGCCACCCGCCGCCCGGCGAGCTTCGCCGGGGCGCAGGCCGCGGTGACCGACCGGCTCAAGAGGCTGAAGCTGCCCCTGGCCGGGGCGCGCTTCGCCGACGGCAGCGGGCTGAACCGCGCCGACAGGGTCTCGGCGGCGCTCCTCACCACGCTGCTGGTCCGGGCCGCCGACCCCGCCCACCCCGAGCTGCGCCCCGTGCTCACCGGCCTCCCGGTCGCGGGTTTCACCGGCACCCTCAGCGGCCGCGCAGCCGCGGGGTCCGGCGGTCTGGTGCGGGCCAAGACCGGCACGCTCCGGGGCGTCGACACCCTGGCCGGCACGGTGCTGTCCGCGGACGGCCGGCTGCTCGCCTTCGCCTTCCTCGCCGGTGACACGCCGTCCGCGTCCGCGGCCCGCCCCGCCCTGGACCGCCTCGCGGCAGCCCTGCTGCCCTGACGGCCCCGTCGCCCCGTCACCCCGGCGTGGCCGCGGCGAGCTCCTCGACGGCCGCCTGGCTCTCCCCCCGGTATTCGATGCCGTCGAACATCCGGCCGAGCACCCGGGCGGTGTCCCTGACCGACTCCTTGTGCCCCAGCTGGGAGGCGGCCGGGTCGAGGTACGTCGTCGACGCGCCCTGGTCGGCGGCGGCGACCTCGAAGGCGCAGCGGGTCCGGGTGGAGGTCTTCTCGAAGATCAGGGCGATGTTCTTGCCGCGCAGGCGCTGCACCTCGGTACCGGCCCGCTTGGCGGCCTTGAGCTCGGCGCATGTCGAAAGGCGCCCAGACCAACTCGTTCAAGAAGGACTTCGACCAGGTCGCCGCTTCCAGCAACAAGGTCGCCATGCCGCCTTCGCGTCCGCGGCCGCCCGCACGGCCACCCGCCACCCCCGCGTGGCCTGGTGCCGCGGGGCCGGGTGACCGCGTGCGCCGGGGCCCGGGGAGCCGACACCTCACCGTGTGCCGGGGCGACAACGTACGGTTGACGCATGACGAGCATCGGTGGTGCCGAGATGGTCGACTGGAACCTCGCGGTCGCGACCGCGATCCGCCTCGTCCGGCCAGGGCCGGACGTCACCCGGGAAGAGGCCCGTGCCGTCGTCGCCGAGCTGCGCCGGCACGCCAAGGCCTCCGAGGAGCACGTCCGCGACTTCACCCGGATGATCCCGGACGGGCACGAACCCGAGGACACGCCGGTCCTCGTCGTCGACCGGCCGGGCTGGGTCAGGGCCAATGTCGCGGGCTTCCGCGAACTGCTGAAACCCCTGCTCGACAAGATGCAGGAGCGTCGCGCCGGCACCGCCGGCGGAGCCGTGCTCGGCGCCGTCGGCGGCAAGGTGACCGGAGTCGAGCTGGGCATGCTGCTGTCGTTCCTCGCCTCCCGGGTCCTCGGCCAGTACGAGACCTTCGCCCCGCCCACGCGCGAGCTGCCCGGGGCGCCGGGCAGCGGCGGGCGGCTGCTCCTGGTCGCCCCCAACATCGTCCACGTGGAACGCGAACTCGACGTCGCCCCGCACGACTTCCGGCTGTGGGTGAGCCTCCACGAGGAGACCCACCGCACCCAGTTCACCGCCGTGCCCTGGCTGCGCGACCATCTCGAGGGCGAGATCCAGTCGTTCCTCGCCGAGACCGACGTGGACCCCATGACGGTGCTGGAGCGGCTCCGCGAGGCCGCCCAGACGCTCGCCGGCGGCCGTCCCGAGGGCGAGGAGGACGAGGGGCGCTCGCTGGTCGAGATCGTCCAGAGCCCCGAGCAGCGCGAGATCCTCGGCCGGCTCACCGCCGTGATGTCCCTGCTCGAGGGGCACGCCGACTTCGTGATGGACGGCGTGGGGCCGCAGGTCGTCCCGTCCGTGGCCGAGATCCGCGAGAAGTTCCAGCAGCGCCGGGCACGCGGGGCCTCCCGCCTCGACCTGGCGCTGCGCAAGCTGCTCGGGCTGGACGCCAAGCTGCGCCAGTACCGGGACGGCGAGCGGTTTGTGCGGGCGGTCGCCGAGGAGGTCGGAATGGAGGGCTTCAACCGGGTCTGGACGTCGCCGAACACCCTGCCCACCAAGGCCGAGATCACCAAACCGGCGGACTGGATCGCGAGGGTGCACCGGAGGACGGACTCGTGAGCCTGCTGGGCCTCCTGAGCCCCCGTGCGGCCGACGGCAGACGGACGCCGTCGTAATCACCCGTCCGAGGGACCGTGGGCGAGGGGTAGGCGTGCAATGCTCGGGGAACGGCACGGTTCTGTCACCATCGAGACACTCTGAGTGACCAAACCCCCTCACCTCCACTCCGCCGGTCGGCCTCCGGTCGGCCTCCGGTCGGAGGTACCCCCGACCACCCCCCGACTCCACGAAGGGCACCGGACATGGGTCCGCATCCTGCGGTCGCGGCGATACGCCTGGCGGTCCGCCGCGTACTCCACGACGTACTCAACGAACTGCACAAGATCCCGAGCGCCGTACCCAGCTCCGGCGGGTGCTCCACCGCCGCGCCGGGCCCGGACGACCGCCCCGTCGTGCTGGTCGCCTGCTCCGGCGGCGCCGACTCCATGGCGCTCGCCTCCGCTCTCGCCTTCGAGGCCCCCAAGCTGGCCGTCCGCGCCGGTGCCGTCACCGTCGACCACGGCCTGCAGGCCGGATCCGATCTGCGCGCCGCCGAAGTCGCCGCCCGGCTCACCGCCCTGGGGCTGGACCCCGTCGAGTCCGTCGCCGTGACCGTCGGGCGCGCCGGCGGCCCCGAGGCCGCCGCCCGCGACGCCCGCTACGCCGCCCTCGACGAGGCCGCCGAGCGCCACGGCGCCGCCGCCGTCCTCCTCGGCCACACCCGCGACGACCAGGCGGAGACCGTCCTCCTCGGCCTCGCCAGGGGCTCCGGCATCCGCTCGCTGTCCGGCATGGCGGACGTCTCCGGCGCCGGACGCCGCTACCGGCGCCCCTTCCTCCGGCTGGACCGCCAGACCGCCCGCAAGGCGTGCCTGGTCCAGCACCTGCCCGTCTGGGACGACCCGATGAACGCGGATCCCGCCTACACCCGCTCCCGGCTGCGCCACGAGGGCCTGCCCGCGCTGGAGAAGGCCCTCGGCAAGGGCGTGGTCGAGGCGCTGGCGCGCACCGCCCGGCTCTCCCGTGACGACGCCGACGCGCTGGACGCCTGGGCCGCGCAGGCCGACGAGACCGTCCGCGACGACGCCGGGCTGCTCGAATGCGCCAAGCTGTACGCACTGCCCCCCGCCGTCCGCCGCCGGGTGCTCCGCCGGGCCCTGGTGGCAGCCGGTTCACCTGCGGGTTCGCTGTTCGCCCGGCATGTGGAGGAGGTCGAGCGGCTGATCGTGGGATGGCGGGGGCAGAAGCCCCTGAACCTGCCCGGCCGGGTCGAGGCGCGCCGCCAGGGTGGCAGACTGGTCATTCGGCAAAGCTGAGCCGGCAGCGGGCCGGGTGCCGGGACGCCGATACAGAAAGCGACGCGGGTGAACGAGAAGGACATGGGCGCCGATCTCAAATCGGTGCTCATCACCAAGGAAGAGATCGACGCGAAGCTGGCCGAGCTGGCCGCGAAGATCGATGCGGAGTACGCGGGCAAGGACCTGCTCATCATCGGGGTCCTCAAGGGCGCCGTGATGGTGATGGCGGACCTGGCGCGTGCCCTGTCCACGCCCGTCACCATGGACTGGATGGCGGTGTCCTCGTACGGCGCGGGCACCCAGTCGTCCGGAGTGGTCCGGATCCTCAAGGACCTGGACACCGACATCAAGGGCAGGCACGTCCTGATCGTCGAGGACATCATCGACTCCGGGCTGACCCTGTCCTGGCTGCTGTCGAACCTCGGCTCCCGCGAGCCGGCCTCCCTCGAGGTCTGCACGCTGCTCCGCAAGCCGGACGCCGCCAAGGTGGCGATCGACGTGAAGTGGATCGGGTTCGACATCCCGAACGAGTTCGTCGTCGGATACGGCCTCGACTACGCGGAGAAGTACCGCAACCTCCCGTTCGTGGGTACGCTCGCGCCCCACGTGTACGGGGGCTGAGGCACGGACGCGCCCCGGGGAACCCCGGCCGCCTTCCCGCCGTTGGAGCATGGGAAGGCGGTCCCGAGTGACAATGCTGGGGTACCGTCCGAAGAGCAGTCTTTCAGTCAGTCTCACAGCAGCAGTCTCAGAGCAGCATTTACCTACGGGCAGGAGGGACGGGGCGGCACCGCTCCGTATGGATGGACGTGAAGCGATACTTCCGTGGGCCGGTCATGTGGATCGTGCTGGCCGTCCTCGCCGTGGTCGTGCTGATGCAGGTCGTCGGCTCGTCGGGCGGCTACAAGACGGTGGACACCGCAAAGGTCGTCCAGGCGATCACCAAGAACCAGGTCGATCAGGCCAAGCTGACCACCGGCGACGAGCAGATCATCAAGATCGAGCTGAAGGACGGCCAGAAGGTCGACGGCAGCGACAAGGTCCAGGCGAGCTACATCGGCGACCAGGGCGTCGAGCTGGCCACGACCCTGCAGCAGAAGTACGACGCGGGTGAGATCGAGAAGGGTTACACGGTCACGCCCGAGCGGCAGAGCCCGTTCCTCTCGGTTCTCCTCTCGCTGCTGCCCTTCGTGCTCATCGTGGTCGTCTTCCTGTTCCTGATGAACCAGATGCAGGGCGGCGGCTCCCGGGTCATGAACTTCGGGAAGTCCAAGGCCAAGCTCATCACCAAGGACACGCCGAAGACCACCTTCTCCGACGTGGCCGGGTCCGACGAGGCCGTCGAGGAGCTCCAAGAGATCAAGGAGTTCCTGCAGGAGCCGGCGAAGTTCCAGGCCGTCGGCGCCAAGATCCCGAAGGGCGTGCTGCTGTACGGCCCGCCCGGTACGGGCAAGACGCTGCTCGCCCGCGCCGTCGCGGGCGAGGCGGGCGTGCCGTTCTACTCGATCTCCGGCTCCGACTTCGTCGAGATGTTCGTCGGTGTCGGCGCCTCCCGGGTCCGCGACCTCTTCGAGCAGGCCAAGGCGAACGCCCCGGCGATCGTCTTCGTCGACGAGATCGACGCGGTGGGCCGCCACCGCGGCGCCGGTCTCGGCGGCGGTCACGACGAGCGCGAGCAGACCCTGAACCAGCTCCTCGTCGAGATGGACGGCTTCGACGTGAAGGGCGGCGTCATCCTGATCGCCGCCACGAACCGGCCCGACATCCTCGACCCGGCGCTGCTCCGCCCGGGCCGCTTCGACCGGCAGATCGCCGTCGACCGCCCGGACATGCAGGGCCGTCTGGAGATCCTCAAGGTCCACCAGAAGGGCAAGCCGGTCGCACCGGACGTCGACCTCTCGGCCGTCGCCCGCCGCACCCCCGGCTTCACCGGCGCCGATCTGTCGAACGTGCTGAACGAGGCCGCCCTGCTGACGGCCCGCAGTGACGCCAAGCTGATCGACAACCACTTCCTGGACGAGGCCATCGACCGCGTGGTCGCGGGCCCGCAGAAGCGGACCCGGATCATGTCCGACAAGGAGAAGAAGATCACCGCGTACCACGAGGGCGGACACGCCCTGGTCGCGGCGGCCTCCCCGAACTCGGACCCGGTCCACAAGATCACGATTCTGTCCCGCGGGCGTGCCCTCGGTTACACGATGGTGCTCCCGGACGAGGACAAGTACTCGACCACGCGCAACGAGATGCTGGACCAGCTGGCGTACATGCTGGGCGGTCGCGCGGCCGAGGAGCTCGTGTTCCACGACCCGACCACGGGCGCGGCGAACGACATCGAGAAGGCCACGGCCACGGCCCGGGCGATGGTCACGCAGTACGGCATGACCGAGCGCCTCGGGGCGATCAAGTTCGGCGGCGACAACTCGGAGCCGTTCCTGGGCCGCGAGATGGCGCACCAGCGCGACTACTCCGAAGAGGTCGCCGCGCTGGTCGACGAAGAGGTCAAGAAGCTCATCGAGGCCGCGCACAACGAGGCGTGGGAGATCCTCGTCGAGAACCGCGACGTCCTCGACAACCTCGTCCTCGCGCTGCTGGAGAAGGAGACCCTCGGCAAGGAGGAGATCGCGGAGATCTTCGCCCCGATCGTGAAGCGCCCGGCCCGGCCGGCGTGGACCGGGTCCTCCCGCCGTACGCCGTCCACCCGCCCGCCGGTGCTGTCGCCGAAGGAGCTCGCGCTCACCAACGGTGCCAACGGGACCTCCGCCCCCACGGTGACCGATGTCACCAAGACGCCCAAGGAGGCGGTCCAGGACGAGCGTCCGGACGCCTGACCAGGCATGATGCGGCGGTGAGAACCGCCGTACCGGAATGAACGCCGCATCTCCCGGGTTCTAGCCTGGGAGGTGCGGCGTTTTCGCGCCACGGCAGAGCACAGGAACGAGGCACAGATGACCGACCCGGTGACCCTGGACGGCGAGGGCACGATCGGCGAGTTCGACGAGAAGCGCGCCGAGAACGCCGTGCGCGAGCTCCTCATCGCCGTCGGCGAGGACCCGGACCGCGAGGGTCTGAGGGAGACCCCGGCGCGGGTGGCGCGCGCGTACCGGGAGATATTCGCGGGCCTCTGGCAGCAGCCGGAGGACGTGCTCACCACGACGTTCGACCTCGGCCACGACGAGATGGTCCTGGTGAAGGACATCGAGCTGGTGAGCTGCTGCGAGCATCACCTGGTCCCCTTCCGGGGCGTCGCCCACGTCGGCTACATCCCGTCCACCACAGGCAAGATCACCGGTCTGTCCAAGCTCGCCCGCCTCGTCGACGTGTTCGCCCGCCGCCCCCAGGTGCAGGAGCGCCTGACCACGCAGATCGCCGACTCCCTGATGGAGATCCTGGAGCCGCGCGGGGTGATCGTGGTCATCGAGTGCGAGCACATGTGCATGTCGATGCGCGGCATCCGCAAGCCGGGCGCCAAGACGATCACCTCGGCCGTCCGCGGCCAGCTCCGCGACGTCGCCACGCGCAACGAGGCGATGAGCCTCATCATGGCGCGCTGATCCGCCGCCGCGCCCGAACGACGGAGCACCCCCGGCCTCTCGGGCCGGGGGTGCTCCGTCGTGATGTACGGCCGGGAGGACCCTCAGCGCGCCGGGACCTGGCCCGTGCCGTCGTCCTCGTCGTCCGGGAGCTTGCAGACCCGCTCCACGAACAGTCCCGCGGCGATCACCGCCATTCCGGCCAGGACCGAGAAGCCGGCGTAGATCGCCTGGTCACGGCGGGCCGGCACGTCGAGCGAGCCGAGCAGGAAGACCCCCACACCGCCGTACACGCCACTGACGAGCGCCGCCACCAGGGCGCTCGCCTGGCCGAAGACGACGGCGCGGGCGGCCATCAGCGGCTCGACGCCCTTGGCCCCCGGGCGGCGCTCCCGCTGGGCCCGCAGCCGGGCGCGCAGTGACAGCGCGGTCGCCAGGAGGATCGCGGCGATCGCCGCGAGGACGATGGGCGCCGCCAGCGGCACGCTCGGCAGCGTGCCCACCGAGTCCCACAGCCGGGCGCCGCCCCAGGACAGCACCCCGGCCGCCACGAACAGCCCGGCCAGTACCCCAAGCCGTAGTTGCTTCACCACGCGCCCCTGTGCCCTTCGTCTTGGTGCCGGAGACCCTGAAGAGCGTAACGACTACTCGGGGAGACGGAGTTCCAGGTCCGCGCGCGGAGCGACACCCGTCCGCCCCACGCCGTCCAGCAACTCCGCGACGCCGCCCCGGCCGGGCAGCTGGGCCTCGGGCTCCACGTCGTGCCACGGGGCGAGGACGAAGGCCCGCTCGTGCGCCCGGGGATGCGGAAGGGTGAGGAGCGGATCGTCCGAGACCACGTCCGCGTACGCCACGATGTCGACGTCGATCGTGCGCGGACCCCAGCGCTCCTCGCGCACCCGGTCGAACGCCTCCTCGATCGCCTGACCGCGCTCCAGCAGGGAGCCCGGCGGCAGGGTCGTCCGCACGAGCACCACCGCGTTGAAGTACGACGGCTGGGTGCCCGGCTCGACGCCCCACGGCTCCGTCTCGTACACGGGGGAGACCGCCTTGACCCGCACCCCGGGCGTGTCCTCCAGCAGGTCGATGGCGCCCTGGATCGTCTCCAGCCGGTTGCCCAGGTTGGATCCGAGCGCGATCACGGCGCGTTTGGGGTTGGACAGGGTGATGTCGGCCGCGTCGACCTGCTCGACGACGGCGGTGGGCACGGGCTGCACGGTGGGGTCGCTCATGCACGGCTCCGGGTGATGGTGATGGTGACGTCGTCGAACGGAACGGTGATCGGGGCCTCCGGCTTGTGCACGACGACCTCGACCTCCTGGACGCCGGCGTGCTTGAGGCACTGCTGGGCGATGCGCTCGGCCAGCGTCTCGATCAGGTCCACCGGCTCCCCCTGGACGACGTCGACGACCTCCTCCGCCACCACTCCGTAGTGGACGGTCTTCGCCAGGTCGTCGTCGGCCGCCGCGGGACGGGTGTCGAGGCCGAGCACCAGGTCCACGACGAAGGTCTGACCCTCCTCGCGCTCCCGGGGGAAGACGCCGTGGTGCCCGCGGGCCCTCAGGCCGCGCAGCGCGACACGATCCACGCGAATCACTCCTGCTGTCGTAGTCCGGCGCGCACCCGGCCGCGTGCGGGCGGCAGCAGTGCACGGATGCGAATCTACCCGCGGGCTCGGACACGACCGGCCCGCGGGGGCCGCGGACGGAAGCGTCACCGGCTGGTGGCCGCCCCTACCCGCGGCCGCGGAAACCAACCTCCCACTAGCCGGTTTACCCACTCACGGGGCGGAATCGCCGTTCTCCTCGTCGTCCGATTCCGCCAGAACGGGCGAACCGTGGTGTGACCAGATTCTCCACCCCTCGGGTGTGCGGCGGAACACATTGGTGGCCACGACCAGCTGCCCGACGAGGGGCCCGAGCTCGCCGGCCTCCTCCGCGGGGCCGCCGCTGAGGATGTTCTCGGTGCAGGTGACGACGGCGGTGTCACCGCAGACGCTGACCCGCACATCGGTGAGGAAGAACTGGATGTACTCGGTGTTCGCCATGATCAGGGCGTACGAGCGCAGCACCTCGCCGCGCCCCGAGAGCACCGGCCAGCCCGGGTGCACGCAGGAGATGTCGCCGGCGTCCCCGCCGTCCAGCCAGAGCCCGGAGACCTCCTCGAAGTCGCCCCGCTCCACGGCCTCGTAGAAGGCGGTGTTGGCCGCTTCCACGTTCTCGACGTCGGTACGCGAGGTCACCGGGCTCCCTCGACGGCCCGTGCGACCCGTACGGCGTCCGCCGTGGCCCTTACCTCGTGGACCCGGACCGCCCAGGCACCCTCGTGGGCGGCGATCGCGGACACCGCTGCGGTGGCGGCGTCCCGCTCGCGGGCGGGCGGCGGGGTCGGGGCGCCACCGGCCAGGACGTGGCCGAGGAACCGCTTGCGGGACGCGGCGACCAGGAGCGGACGGCCCAGCGCACGCAGCTCGGAGAGGTGGGCGACCAGGGCGAGGTCGTCCCCGGCCCGCTTGGCGAAGCCGAGGCCCGGGTCGACGACGAGCCGTTCGGCGGCGATCCCGCCCGCGACCACGGCGTCCATCCGCTCGCGCAGTTCCGCGACGACCTCGGCGACGACGTCCCCGTACACCGCCCTGCTGTTCATGTCCTCGCTGAAGCCGCGCCAGTGCATCACGACGAACGGGACCTCCGCGGCGGCGACGGCCGGGACCATCTGCGGGTCGGCGAGCCCGCCGGAGACGTCGTTGACGAGCGTGGCGCCCGCGGCGACCGCCTGCGCGGCGACGGAGGCGCGCATGGTGTCGACGGACACCGTCACGCCCTCGCCCGCCAGGCCCCGCACGACGGGGAGGACGCGCCGCAGCTCCTCCTCCTCGTCGACGCGCGAGGCGCCGGGCCGGGTGGACTCACCTCCGACGTCCACCAGGTCCGCGCCCTCGGCGACGAGGTCGAGGCCGCGCTTGACGGCGGCCGTGGTGTCGAACCAGCGGCCTCCGTCGGAGAAGGAGTCGGGCGTCACGTTGACGACCCCCATGACCGCACAGCGGTCCCACTCCGGCAGGCCCGTGGGCGTGCCCCGTCCGCGCAAGGTACTCATACGACCAGCCTAGGCCCGGTGGAGCCGCGCCCCTGCTGCCCGGGTCCGGCCGTCCTCGGCTCCGTCCGTCCTCGGCCCCGGCCCTGTCCGAGGCTGCCCGGGCCCGCGGCTGCCCCGCCCCGCCCCGCGGCTGCCCGGTGCGCGGCCCGCTACGCCTACGCGGCCCGCGCCTCGTGCTCGTCGGCGGCGACCGGGCGGATGTGGGCGCAGGGCCGGGGCGCCCGGGGCGTCCGGCGGCGGAACGGCCGCGGCACGGCCAGCGTCACGAAGCCCTCCGCCTGCATGGCGGCGAATCCGATCCGGGGCAGGTCACGGGTCTTGCGGAAGACCACGAACCGCGGCTCCCAGCGCGGCCGGAACTTGGCGTTGAACTTGTACAGCGACTCGATCTGGAACCAGCGGGAGAGGAAGACCAGCAGCCCCCGCCAGACCCGCAGGACCGGCCCCGCACCCAGCTGCTCCCCGCGGGCGAGCGCCGACCGGAACATCGCGAAGTTCAGCGACACCCGGGCGATGCCGAGCCTGGGGGAGGCCTGCAGGGCGGCGACGATCAGCAGCTCGTTCATGCCGGGGTCGGCGGAGCGGTCGCGGCGCATCAGATCCAGGGACATGCCGTCCGTCCCCCAGGGCACGAAGTGGAGCACGGCCTTCAGGTCGCCGTACGGGCCCGCCTCGCCGTCGTCGGCTTTGTGGGCGGTGGCGATCACGCTGTCGCCGTCCGAGGGGTCGCCGATCCGGCCGAGGGCCATGGAGAAGCCGCGCTCCGTGTCCGTGCCCCGCCAGGCGCCGGCGGCGCGGCGTATCCGGTCCAGCTCGGCGTCGGAGAGATCACGGGCACGGCGGACGCGGGTCTCGTAACCGTTCCGCTCGATGCGCTTCACCATCTGGCGCACGTTCCGCATGGCGCGCCCGGTGAGCGAGAAATCCGCCACGTCCACCACCGCCTCGTCCCCCAGCTCCAGGGCGTCGAGGCCGGTCTCCCGGGTCCACACCTGGCCGCCCGTCTCCGAGCACCCCATGACGGCGGGAGTCCAGGAGTGCGCCTTGGCCTCGTCCATGAAGCGCTCGATGGCACCCGGCCACGCCTCGACGTCCCCGATCGGGTCGCCGCTGGCGAGCATGACGCCGGAGACGACGCGGTAGGTGACGGCGGCCTTGCCGCTGGGGGAGAAGACCACGCCCTTGTCGCGGCGGAGCGCGAAGTGGCCGAGGGAGTCGCGGCCGCCGTGCCTCTCGAGCAGTTCGCGGAGCCGGCTCTCGTCGTCCGGTGTGAGTGTCGCGGCCGGGTGCTCGGGCCGGAGGGCCAGGTAGATCGTGGTCACGGCGGTCAGCAGGCCGAGCGCGCCGAGCGAGTAGCCGACGGTCCAGTCGACGCCGTCCTCGTACCCGACCGGTCCTTCGAAGCCGAACAGCCCGAACAGGACGTGCTCCAGGCGGTCGGTGAGGCTGGGACTCCCGATGACCCTGCCCGGATGGGCGCTCACGACGACCAGGCCGAGGCCGATCGAACCGGCGCCCATCAGCACGAAGTTGGCGAGTGCCTTCCAGCGGCTGCGCGGGTCGGGCAGGGCGGCGAACTCGCTGCGGTGGCGCAGCAGCAGGGCCAGCAGTGCCAGCGACAGCACGACGCCGACGACCGAGTGGCGGTAGGCGAACTGGGCGGCGGCGCCGGCGGGGAGCAGGATCACCGCGGCCCGCCAGGCGCGCCGCTTGTGCCGCTTGAGCCCGTGCGCCAGGAGCAGCAGCAGGACGCCCGCGCTGAGCGACAGCGCGGCCGCGAACGACCCCAGGGCGCCCGGGAGTACCTCGGCGAGGGCGTGCATCCGGCTGTGCCGGAAGCGCGGGAAGACTCCCGCGGCGATGTCGATCAGGCCGATGAAGGTGCAGGCCGTGCCGACCAGCGCGGGAACGGATTCGGCGCGCGGGCCGCGCAGGATCCGGCGTACGCGTTCCGGAACCAACCCCGACTTATCCCCATCTATGGTGGCAGACATCGCTTCCTGAGGCTCTCGAGAGAGATGGTGGAGTCCATCGCCGCAGAACGTTCGGCTCGGACGATTTGCGCTTTCTAGGACGGCACTTGCGGGTGGCGGGTTCATCGGCTCTCAGGAAATTCTCACGGAAGAAGCTCGATCGCCCCATGGGTCTCACCAGCAACAAGGTTCTGGCGCTGGCCGTTCTGGCCGCCGTGGCCCTCTTCGTCGCGACGATCCGGCTGTGGCCGCGCCTCTCCCACCGCGGCCGGCGCGCCGTCCTCGGCCGGGTGGGCCTGCTGCTCGCCACGCAGTCGGCAATCTTCGCCGCGGTGGGTCTGGCCGCGAACAAGTCCTTCCTCTTCTACGGCTCCTGGGCCGATCTCCTCGGCCGGGAACAGGAGATGGGCGTGGTCGTGGACCACTCGGCGAGCAGCAGGACCGTCAAGGTGGTCGGAAAGCAGCGGCCGGACGTGCCGGGAGGTGCGCGGCCGGAGACGGGCGGCCAGATCCACAAGGTGGTGATCGTGGGCGAGAGGTCGGGGATCGACAGCCCGGCGTACGTGTATCTGCCGCCGGAGTACTTCCAGCCCGCCCACGCGAGCAGGGCCTTTCCCGTGACCGTCGTGCTGACCGGCTACCCGGGCACCGCGGAGAACCTGATCACAGGCCTGGAGTATCCGAGGACCGCGTTCATGCAAGCCCGCGAGGGGCGGATGCGGCCGATGATCCTGGTGATGCTCCGGCCGACGGTGGCGCCGCCCAGGGACACCGAGTGCGTGGACGTCCCGGACGGACCGCAGACGGAGACGTTCTTCGCTCAGGACCTGCCGGCCGCCGTGGCGCAGACCTACCGGGTGGGCACCGGGCCGCGCAACTGGGGCATCATGGGCAACTCGACGGGGGGATACTGCGCGCTGAAGATCGCCTTGCACCACCCCGGGCGGTTCGCCGCGGGGGCGGGCCTGTCCGCGTACTACAAGGCCGCGGAGGACCCGACGACCGGTGACCTCTTCCACGGGAACCAGGCCGAGCGCAGGCGTGCGAACCTGCTGTGGAGCCTGGACCACCGGCCGCAGGGCGCCTCCTCGTTCCTGGTGACCACCTCCGAGCAGGGCGAGGGGAACCTCGCGGGGACGCGCGAGTTCATCAGGAAGGTGAAGGCCCCCGCGCGCGTGTCGTCCATCACGCTGGAGAGCGGTGGGCACAACTTCAACACCTGGCGCCGTGAGATCCCGCCGGCGCTGGTGTGGATGAGCGGCCGGCTCGGCACGGGCTGACATCCGGCCGGCGCGGTCCGGCCTCGTCCGGCCTCGTCCGGCACGACCGGCCCGGGTGGGTCGGCCGTGATCAGCGCGACGGGACCTTGTCGATGTCCACCGCGGTGCGGGGGACGTCCCGGGTGTCCGCGTCGACGGAGCGGCGCAGGGCCTCGTGCAGCCGATCCGGGGTCAGTACGCCGAGGAAGCGTCCCTTCTCCTCCCGGTCGACGACCGCGATCCACCCCGCGTCGTGCTGCAGCATCGTGGAGAACGCCTGCTTCAGGGAGGCGCCGACCGGCATCCAGGCGTCCATGCGGCGGGCGTGCTCGCGCACGGTGCCGGTGCGGCCCGCGTGCTCGGCGGAGATCCAGCCGTGCAGGTCGCCACGGGAGTCCAGGACGACCGCCCAGGGCGCGTCCAGAACGCGCGGCAGCGGGTCGTCGAGGCGGACCACCGGCGGCTGCTCGAGGTCGCCCTCCTCGACGGGGGTGACGGACAGCCGCTTGAGGCCACGGTCCGCGCCGACGAAGTCCGCCACGTAGCGGCCGGCCGGTGCCCCGAGCACGGCCGCGGGTGGGCCGAACTGCTCGATCCTGCCCTGCCCGTAGACGGCGATGCGGTCGCCGAGCCGGACGGCCTCCTCGATGTCATGGGTGACGAAGAGCACCGTCTTGCGGACCGCGGCCTGCAGTCGCAGGAACTCGCTCTGCAGCCGCTCCCGGACGACCGGGTCCACGGCGCCGAACGGCTCGTCCATCAGCAGGACCGGCGGATCGGCCGCCAGGGCCCGGGCCACGCCCACCCGCTGGCGCTGGCCGCCGGAGAGCTGCTCGGGGTAGCGGTCGCCGTACACGCGGGGATCGAGGCCGACGAGATCGAGGAGCTCGGCGGCCCGCTCGCGGCCCTTGGAGCGCTTCCAGCCCAGGAGGCGGGGCACGGTCGCGGTGTTCTCCAGCACGGTCTTGTGCGGGAAGAGGCCCACCTGCTGGATCACATAGCCGATCCGGCGCCGCAGTTCTACGGGATCGATGGTGGATATGTCGTCCCCGTCCAGGAATATCCGCCCCTCGGTCGGTTCGACGAGGCGGTTGACCATCTTCATGGTCGTCGTCTTGCCGCAGCCGGACGGGCCGACGAGCGTGACCAGTTCACCCGCGGCGACCTCGAAGGAGAGGTCGTCCACAGCGGTCGTGCCGTCCGGGTACCGCTTGGTCACGTGCTCGAATCGGATCATGGTTCCCCATTGTGACGGGTGGCGGCGGGCCCTGCGCGGGGGCGGTACCGCCGGAACGCGGAGTCCCTCGGTGACGATCCGCTGCTCGGTGAGGTCCGCTGCTCCGTGACCGCCGGCTCCTCGGCGACGGTCCGCTCCCCCGCTCCTCGGCGAGCGCCGGCTCCTCTGACGACTGTCGGTGGCGGGGTTTAGGGTCGTTCCTTGTTCGGCAAGCCGTCGAACAGGCCGGACACGAGGACGGGGGTGGGGAGATGGCGGGCCGGGACTGCCTGGTCGCCAACGACTGGATCTGCGGCGAGTACCTCCGCTCCCGCAGTCAGGAGCTGGTCGACGCCACGGCGCAGCACGTCCAGATCACGGTCGCCTCGGTCGCGATCGGGCTCGTCGTGGCCTTTCCGCTGGCGCTTCTCGCGCGCGGCCGCCCCCGGTTCGCCGGACCGGTCCTGGGGCTGACGACGGTGCTCTACACGATCCCGTCGCTGGCCATGTTCTCGCTGCTGCTGCCCTTCTTCGGACTTTCCGCCGCCCTGGTCGTCACCGGCCTGGTGCTCTACTCGCTGACGATCCTGGTGCGGAACATCGTGGCGGGGCTGGAGGCGGTCCCCGCGGAGACCCGTGAAGCCGCCCGCGGCATGGGGTACGGACCGGCCCGGCTGCTGTGGGAGGTCGAGCTCCCGCTCGCCCTGCCCGCCGTGATGGCCGGGCTGCGGATCGCGACCGTCTCCACGGTCGCGCTCACCACCGTCGGCTCGATCGTCGGCCGCGGCGGCCTGGGCAATCTCATCGAGGACGCGCTGCCCAGCTTCTTCAAGGCACAGGTACTGACCGCATCCGTGCTCTGCGTGCTCCTCGCGGTCGCCGCGGACCTGCTGCTGCTCGGCGTGCAGCGGCTGCTCACGCCCTGGACCCGTATACGTACGGCCGGCAGCCGGGAGGCCCACTGATGGACGTGCCGGCCAGGACCTGGGCGTGGCTCACCGACGGCGCCAACTGGTCCGGGGAGGGCGGAGCCTGGCACCGGCTGGGTGAGCATCTGTACGTCAGCGGGCTCGCCCTGGCCCTGGCCTGTGCCGTCGCCCTGCCGCTCGCGCTCTGGCTGGGGCATACCGGACGCGGTGGCGCCCTGGCCGTGAACATCTCGAACGTGGGGCGGGCGGTTCCCGTGTTCGCGGTGCTCGCGCTGTTCATGGTCACGCCGCTGCGCGGTGCCGGATACCTCCCGACGATCATCGCCTTGGTGCTGTTCGCCGTTCCGCCGCTGCTCACCAACGCCTATGTGGGCATGCGGGAGGTGGACCGGTCGGTGGTCGAGGCGGCACGGGGCATGGGGATGTCGGGCGGGCAGCTGTTCGCCAGGGTCGAACTGCCCCTCGCCTATCCGATGGTGATGACCGGGCTGCGGTCCGCCGCGGTCCAGGTGGTCGCCACCGCCACGATCGCGGCGATGGTCGGGCAGGGCGGCCTCGGCCGCATCATCACGGCCGGGTTCAACACGTACGACACTCCGCAAGTGGTCGCGGGCGCCGTGCTCGTGGCCGGGCTCGCCCTCCTGGTGGAGGCCGTGCTGGTTGCGGTGGACCGCATGGTCAGTCCGCTCCGGAGGACCGTGTGACGACTCACTCCTTGGATGGTGAACCTGATGGGCAAGACCTCGCGCCTCGCGGGAGCGGTACTGGGCGTCATGGCGCTGGCGGGCTCGCTCGCCGCCTGCGGCGGTGACAGCCTGGAACGGGAGAAGGACGGCGCCGCATCGAGCGGCGGCGCGAGCGGTGAAGGCAAGGGCCCCCTCGTGGTGGGGGCGGCAGCCTTCACCGAGTCCAAGGTGCTCGCCGAGCTCTACGCCCAGGTACTGCGCGACGCCGGATACGACGTCTCCGTCACCACGGTGAAGAACCGCGAGTTGTACGAACCGTCGCTGGAGAAGGGCGAGATCGACGTCGTACCGGAATACGCGGCCACGATCGCCGAATTCCTCAACGCCAAGGAGAACGGGCCGAAGGCCCCGGAGGAGAAGCCCGTCGCGTCCGGCGATGTCGCCGCCACGGTGGCCGCTCTGGAGAAGCTCGCGACCCCCCGCGGGTTGAAGGTGCTGCCCCCCGGGGAGGCGGTCGACCAGAACGCGTTCGCGGTGAGCAGGGAATTCGCCGAGAAGAACAACCTCAAGTCGCTTTCCGATCTTGGCAGGTCGAAGATCAAGGTCAGGATCGCGGCCGGGGACGAGTGCGAGGTGCGCCCGTTCTGCGCGCCGGGGCTGAAGAAGACGTACGGCATCGACGTCACGGGCGTGGACCCGAAGGGCGTCGGAACGCCGCAGGCCAAACAGGCGGTCAAGGACGGCGAGGACCAGCTGGTCCTGACCACCACGACCGACGCCACGCTGGAGAGCTACGGTCTGGTGCTGCTGGAGGACGACAGGAAGCTCCAGAACGCCGACAACGTGCTGCCCGTGGTCAACGCCGAGGACGCCGGATCTCCGGAGATAGCCGACGCGCTCGGCCGGCTCACCCGGGTGCTGACGACCGAGGACCTGGTCGGGCTGAACCGGAAGGTGGATGCCGAGAGGGCGAAGCCGCAGGAGGTGGCGAGGGAGTACCTGGCGTCCAGGAAGCTGCTCGGGAACACGTGACCCACGCGGCGGGGTCTGCCCTGCCGTGACGGGCCGGCGTCGCCGGTAGCGGCGACGGCTCGACCGCCGGGCCGCGGCGGGTTTCGAAAGGGACCCGGCCCGCGGGGCCGGCACCGCCGGACGTAAGTGGACTTCCGCAATCCGTCCTTGGCGCGCGCGAGGTCCGAAGGCCCGCAGCGAACCGGGACGGGGCGCGGAATGCGGCCGAGTGCCCGGTACATCGAAAGCGAGGTGTCCCGATGCGAAGAGATTGCCGGTCCGACCCCCCAATCGTCACCTACGCACGGTAAATTTCAGGCCATGCCACGTGGACGCCACCGCCATTCCCCACCTCTGCACAGGCTCCTCCCGCCCTCCGCGGTCGCCGGAGCCTCGGTCCTTTGTGCTTTGGGCGCCTGGCTGCTCTCCGATCCGGTCCTGCTCCGCACCCTGGTCGCGGCCGCAGCCGCCGCGGCGGTCACCGGTGCGGTCCTCATGCGCAGTTGGGACCGGTACGCGGGCCGCCGCGTCGCCGAGCTCACCCGTCTCCGCGCCAGTGACGCGTGGAAGACGGAGGAACGTATAGCGGAGCTGGAGTCCGATCTCGACGAGTCCCGCGAACTGCGCACCAAGCTCGACGCCAAGCTGCGCGCCAAGCGGGTCGAGCTGGCCGGCCTGCGCAATGAGCATGCCGCGCTGCTCCGCCGTTACGCGAACGCGGAGACCGAGCGAGCCAGCGCGCTGGAGGGCCGCAGGCAGCTCGCGATCGAGGCCGGCTCGCCCAAGGAGCTCCCCCCGGCGGGCTCCACGCCGACGCCGTCCGCCTATCTGCGGGCGGCCAAGGCGCTGGACGAGCTGCCGCGCCGGGCCGCCGAACAGCGGGCGAGGCGCACCGTCGAGGAGGCCCGCGAGCGCGATATCGCCTCGCGGGCCCGAGAGGCGGACGAGCCGAAGGGGAAGCACGCGGCGGCCGCCGGGGGAGCGCAGCACGCCCACCCGTCGTCCGCCGCCCCCGCCACGCGGGTGCCGGTCGCCGCGGCGATCGTGCCCTACTCCGGGCAGCGCCGGCCCGCACGACCGCAGGGCGGTTTCGACTTCTTCGGCACGCAGGGGGCGAAGGCCCCGGAGGGCGCCGAAGAGGCCGCGGGACCGGCCGGGTCCGCCGGACCGGCCGCGAACACCGGGGGCGGCAGCCGTAAGAAGAAGCCCGTCGCGGCCCTCGAGCCGGCACGGCTCGCCTCGGTCCAGGACGAGGATCTCGCCGATGTGGTCGGCGAGGAGGCGCTGGCTCAGCGCAGGCGCACCGAGGAACGCGCCGTGGGCGAGGTCATCGACCTGACCGCGCACGACGAGACGGAGCAGCTGGACGTCGTGCAGTTGCGCAGCGCGATCTCCTGACCGGAGCGGCGACCCCGGGGCGCGGCTCCGGGCTGCGGCCGGTCAAGGGCGCCGCGCGGCTCCCGCCGCCCGGCATTCCCGTCGGGTCCGGGCCATCCAGGCCGGGCCGGTCCGGGCCAGGCCGGTCCGCGCCGGTCCGCGCCGGTCCAGGCCAGTCCGGTCCGGGCCGGTCCAGGCCGGGGTTCGGGGTGCGCCGCCCGTGAGCGCACCGGGGCATGCGGCCGCCACGGCCATGAGGGCCACGCCTGCGCGGGCCCGGACGCCGGCTGCCGGTCCGGCGCCCTGCGCGCCGTCCGCCCGGCGGCCTACTTGTCGATGTCCCCCACCACGAAGAACATCGATCCCAGAATCGCCACCATGTCGGAGACCAGGGTGCCGGGCAGCAGCTCGGTGAGCGCCTGGATGTTGTTGTACGACGCCGAGCGCAGCTTGAGCCGGTACGGGGTCTTCTCCCCCTTGGAGACCAGGTAGTAGCCGTTGATGCCCAGCGGGTTCTCGGTCCAGGCGTAGGTGGCGCCCTCGGGGGCCTTGAGCACCTTGGGCAGCCGCTGGTTGACCGGCCCGGGCGGCAGCTCGGCGAGCCGGTCCAGGCAGGCGTCCGCGAGCTCCAGCGAGTTGTGCGTCTGCCACAGCAGGCACTCGAACCGGGCCAGGCAGTCGCCCTCGGTGCGGGTGACCACCTCGAGGGTCTCCCGGAGTTCGCCGTAGGCCAGGTACGGCTCGTCGCGCCGCAGGTCGAAGTCGACGCCGGAGGCGCGGGCGAGCGGGCCCGAGACGCCGTACGCGTGCGCCGTCCGCTCGGTCAGCACGCCCACCCCGCGGGTGCGGCCCCGGAAGATCTCGTTGCCGAGGACGAGCCGGTCGTAGACGTCCATCCGTGACCGGACCTCGGCGATCGCGCTCCTCGCCCGCCCGGTCCAGCCGGCGGGCAGGTCCTCCTTGAGACCGCCGACGCGGTTGAACATGTAGTGCATCCGGCCGCCGGAGATCTCCTCCATCACGTGCTGGAGGTCCTCCCGCTCGCGGAATGCGTGGAAGATCGGGGTGATTCCACCGAGTTCGAGGGGATACGACCCCAGGAACATGAGGTGGTTGAGTACCCGGTTCAGCTCCGCGAGGAGCGTGCGCAGCCATACGGCGCGCTCCGGGACCTCCATGCCGAGCATCCGCTCGACGGCCATGACGACGCCGAGTTCGTTCGAGAAGGCGGACAGCCAGTCGTGGCGGTTGGCCAGCATGACGATCTGACGGTAGTCGCGCGCCTCGAAGAGCTTCTCCGCGCCGCGGTGCATATAGCCGATCACCGGCTCGGCCCGCTCGACGCGCTCGCCGTCCAGGACCAGCCGGAGACGCAGCACACCGTGCGTGGAGGGATGCTGCGGCCCGATGTTCAGCACCATGTCGGTGCTCTCCGCCGCGCCGCCGATGCCGATCGTCGTCTCCGTCATGGGCGACAGTATCCCTCGCATGGGCCGGCGACCGGAGCCCCGTCCGGGGACCGGTACGGGTGCGTGGCCGGGACCCGCCCGGAGGCCGGCCCGTGCCCGCCACGGCTCTGGTGCGTACGGCTCTGGTGCGTATGGCTCTGGCACGTACGGTTCTGATACGTACGGCTCTGGTACGCACGGCGGGGCCGCGCCGTAAGGAGCTCCCCGGTGCTCCCCGGTATCGCCGGTCCCTCAGCGCGCCGGTACCGGCTGGAGGAGCCAGACGAAGTCGCCCAGGCCGCCCGGGGCCGTGAGTTCGGCGGCCTCGCCCGCCGAGGCCAGCGCGCGTACGTAGGCCGTGGGGTCGGTCGAGGCCAGGGCGAGCGGCGGCCGGGCGCCGAAGACGCCGAGACGGCGCAGGGCCTCGCGCTGGCTCACCAGCTCGGCTCCCGGCCCGGCGCAGGCGTCGAGGGCCACATGCGCCGTGATGTCGCAGCCGCCGTCCGGGACGGGCCGGACCTCGCGCCCACCCCTGAACCCGGTCAGCGTCCCGAAGGGCGGACGATCCCCGGCACGGTGGGCGTAGTCCACGGCGACCGCGAGCCCCACGTCCAGGCACGCCACGGCCGCCGCCCAGGCCGCGTCCCTGGGCCGCCCGATCTCGGCGCGCGTGCCCGGGCCGGCGGGCGGCCACCAGCGGGCCAGCCATGCGGCGTCGGCCCCGGCCACCGGATCCCCGAGGCGTTCCTCGCCGTCGGCCCTGACCAGGACGTAGCGGGGGACACCCGCGTCGTCGACCTCGGCGACGTCCACCGGTACGTTGTCCAGCCACTCGTTCGCGAACAGCAGCCCGCTGACCCCGGCGGGCGGCCGCTCGCCCCACTCGATCCGCGGGTCGAGCCCCGCGGGCCTGGCCGCCCGTTCGACGGCGTAGGCGCGCACCGGGAAACCGTCCGGCAGCGCCGCCAGCACTCCGGCCAGCAGTTCGCCGCGGCCCGCGCCGATGTCGACCAGCGCGACCTCCGCGACCGCGGCCGGCAGGTCCTCCGCGGTCTCCCGCAGCAGCCGCGCCACCGCGGCGGCGTACAGCGGTGAGGCGTGCACGGACGTACGGAAGTGCCCCGCCGGTCCCTCGGGCCTCCGGTAGAAGCCCCGCGGCCCGTACAGCGCCCGCTCCGCGGCCTCCCGCCAGGGGACCCACTCCGCGCCGCCGGTGCGCTCCGCCTCGTTCGCCGCCTGATACGTCACGCGCCCCAGTCTCCACCTTGGGGAGTAGCCGCACCGGGACCGGATCGCCCCTCCGGTTGACCCGGGCGGCTTTGCGGACTGCCTACGCTGGGTTACGTGCAGCGCCTCTATGATCTTCTCCGCAGACACCCGACGGGCGTCGACAGCTTCTGGGCTGTGGTGCTCTTCGGGTTCTCCGTGCTGTGGGTCGTCCAGGAGCACGTCGGGGTGGAGCCGCGCCTGGCGCCCGCCGTCGTCGTACTGCTCCTCTGCCTGGCCGTCGCGCTGCGCCGCCGGGTGCCGGAGCGGATGCTGCTGCTGGTCGCGGGCGTCGGTATCGCCCAGCTGGTACTGGACGTCGGACCCAACCCGGCGGACTTCGCGATGCTCGTGCTCATCTACACGGTCGCCGCGCACGACGGGCAGCGCTGGGCCTCCCACCTCGCGCTCGCGGGCGGGCTGTGCGCCGCCACGCTCGCCCAGATCCGCTGGCCGGAGCCGGGCATGAGCGCGGGGACGAAGATCTTCTTCACGGTCGTCATGACCGTTCCGTTCGCCCTCGCCTGGGTGCTCGGCGACTCCCTGCGCACCCGGCGCGCCTATTTCGCCCAGCTCGAGGAGCGGGCGACCCGGCTGGAGAAGGAGCGCGAGGCGCAGTCCAAGGTCGCGGTGGCGGCCGAGCGCGCCCGGATCGCGCGCGAGCTCCACGACGTCGTCGCGCACAACGTCTCGGTGATGGTCGTACAGGCCGACGGCGCCGCCTATGTGCTGGACGCCGCACCGGACCAGGCCCGGCAGGCACTGGAGACGATCTCCTCCACAGGCCGTCAGGCGCTCGCCGAGATGCGCCGGCTGCTGGGCGTCCTGCGCACCGGCGACGCACCCGAGAGCGGGGAGTACGTGCCGCAGCCGGACGTCGAGCAGATCAAGGAACTGGTGGAGCAGGTGCGCGGCGCGGGCCTGACCGTCGACTTCCGGATCGAGGGCACCCCGCGGCCGCTGCCGAGCGGTGTGGAGCTCACCGCCTACCGGATCGTCCAGGAGGCCCTCACCAACACCCGCAAGCACGGTGGCCCGGACGCCGGGGCGAGCGTCCGGCTGGTCTACTTCGACGACGGCCTCGGACTCCTCGTCGAGGACGACGGCCGCGGCGCGGCCCACGAGCTGTACGAGGACGGCGGCGCGGACGGCAAGGGCCACGGCCTCATCGGCATGCGGGAGCGCGTCGGCATGGTCGGCGGCACGCTCGACGCCGGTCCACGGCCGGGGGGTGGATTCCGGATCAGCGTGCTGCTGCCCCTCAAACCCGCCCACTAGCCAGCCCGCCGCCACCCGTCCTCGGCTGCGGCCCTTCCGTCCCGTCGAACCCGTCTGCGGTCCGGTCCGATTTTGTCCGATCCGATCCGATCCGGTCCGGCCACACCGCCCGTACGCCCGGCCCGTCCCGCCCGCCCCCGAATCCCGCCCGTACACCCGTCCCGCCCGCCCGGCCACAAGACAAGGACCCGCCCATGACCATCCGCGTGATGCTCGTCGACGACCAGGTGCTGCTGCGCACCGGCTTCCGGATGGTGCTCGCCGCCCAGCCCGATATGGAGGTCGTCGCCGAGGCCGGCGACGGGGCCGAGGCCATCGAGATCCTCCGCGCCACGGCGGTCGACGTGGTGCTGATGGACGTCCGTATGCCCCGGCTGGACGGGGTGGAGGCGACCAGCCGGATCTGCGCCCAGCCCGATCCGCCGAAGGTGCTGATCCTGACCACCTTCGACCTCGACGAGTACGCCTTCTCGGGACTCAAGGCGGGCGCCAGCGGCTTCATGCTGAAGGACGTGCCCCCGGCCGAACTGCTCGGCGCCATCCGTTCCGTGCACAGCGGGGACGCGGTGGTCGCCCCGTCCACGACGCGTCGGCTGCTCGACCGGTTCTCGCCGATGCTGCCCTCCCACGGGAAGGAGCCGCAGCAGAAGGAGCTGGAGCGGCTCACCGACCGGGAGCGCGAGGTCATGCTGCTCGTCGCGCAGGGCCTGTCGAACGGCGAGATCGCCGCCCGGCTGGTCCTCTCCGAGGCGACGGTGAAGACCCATGTGGGCCGCATCCTGACCAAGCTGGGGCTGCGGGACCGGGTGCAGGTCGTGGTGCTCGCCTACGAGAGCGGCCTGGTCCGCGCGGGGGGCGGGGCCGCGTCCTGACCGGGTTGGTCGCGATGGCCGACGGTCTGCGCGGCGACAGGCGGGACGCGGCGGGCGTACGAGCCGCCGCCCGGAGAAAGCTCCAGCAGTGCCTCGCGGGACTGGGGAGACTCCTGGCGGAGAAGAGGTTCGACCGCCCCCGGAATCTGATGGGGCTGGAGATCGAACTCAATCTCGCGGGCTCCGACGGCCTGCCCCGGATGATGAATGCCGAGGTGCTCGACCGGATTGCCAGCCGTGATTTCCAGACCGAGCTCGGAATGTTCAACCTGGAGGTCAACATTGCGCCGCACCGGCTCGGCGGGCGGGTTGGAGCGTCTGCGTGCCGAGGCACTGCGCTCCGGCCGCCTGCCCGCGCCCGATACGGAACCGGATGTCGTCGACGCATCATCCGGTGATCGCGGCCTCGGGCGCAGGGTCTGCCAGGGGGAGGTGCCCCGGCGCCAGGCGGCCGCACTCCGCCGTGCCGCGACCGGCACCACCGGCACCACCGCCACCACCACCGGCGCCACCACCACCGGCGCCACCACCACCGGCGCCACCCCACGCACCACCACCAGCGCGTCCGTCGCCGTGACGCCGGCGGGTGAGCACGAGTGCCCCGCCGGTCAGCGGCGACCCCGCCCGGCACCGCCCGGCACCCGCGCCATGAAGTCCGCGACGGCCGCCCTGACGTCGTCCGCGGTCCACGACAGCCCCGGTGCGGACACGGTCACCTCCGTGGCGCTGACTCCCGGGGGACCGGACCGGGCCGGGAACCAGTGGCGGAAGAGGGTCACGCCCGTCTCCTCCGCCTGCCGCAGGCCGGCCTCGTCCAGCGGGGCGGCGTCGAAGGGGAGCCACACCTGGAACTGGTGGGTGTGCGGCGGTTCCGGGTGCACCCGGAACCAGGGCACGCCCGGCTCCTCCGCCAGCCCGGCCGCCAGCGCCGCCGCGACGGTCCTCGCATGGGCCACGTACGCCGGCAGTCTCGGCAACTCCCGCTCCAGGCCGAGCAGCGCCGAAAGCGCCGCCGGGTACTGCTGGAAGACCTGCCCGCCGTAGCGGTGGCGCCAGGCGCGTGCCTCCGCCACCAGGGACTCGGGCCCGGCCAGCACCGCGCCCGAAAGGCCCGCGAGGGACTTGTAGAACGAGACGTACACGCTGTCCGCGAGTCCGGCGATCTCGTCCAGTGCGCGGCCGAAATGCGGGGCGCATTCCCAGAGCCGCGCGCCGTCGAAATGCACCACCGCCTCCATCTCGCGCGCCGCCTCGACGACCTCCACGAGTTCGTCCCACTGCGGCAGTACGAATCCGGCGTCCCGCAGCGGCAGCTCCAGCATCAGCGTGCCGAACGGCTCGTCCAGGCCGCGTATCTCGTCGGCCGTCGGCAGCCGCGGCTCCCGGGTCGGGTGGACCGTGCGCAGCCCGCCGACCGCCCCCAGCGCGCCCCGCTCGTGGACCTCGGGATGGGCGAGCGGATGCAGCGCGACCGTGCGGTTCCCGGTGCGTCCGGCCCAGCAGCGCAGCGCCACCTGCTGCGCCATCGTGCCGGTGGGGAAGAAGGCCGCCGCCGGGAAGCCGAGCAGCGCCGCCACGCGTCGCTCCAGTTCGGCGACGACCCCGTCGCCGTACAGGTCCACATGCTCGTCCAGGTCGTGGACGGCACCCGCGTCGGCCGCCAGGGCCGTGAGCCGCTCGCCGAGCCTGCCGTCCGCGGAGCCGTGCCACAGCCGCCGCGCCGAGCCCCGCCAGGCAGCCAGGCTGCGGTGGCGCTCGGCGTCCCCGATCCCGTCCGTGCGCCGTACCCGGGCGCCGGCCGGGTCCGCTCCGGCCGCCCCCTCCGTGCCGGCGTCCGCCACCGGGGCATCGACGGGCAGCGTCCGCTCCGCGTTCTGAGTCATGCTGCGATCATCGCCCAGACCCGGTGGTGCCATGCCGTTGTCCACAGGTTCCGCCGGGCTGTGGCCGGTGTCGTCTCCACAGGCTGTGGACAAGCGGAAGCCGCGTCGAAACGCTGGCGTAGCATGGCGAGGAATCGTCCGGTACCCCCTGCGGACTGGAACGGAAGGCCGCGCGTGAACGCACCATCGCCAGCACCACCACCGGCACGGGAGCCGGCCGACCCCAAGGACCGTCCGGCGCGCCTCACCGTGGGTGTCGTGGGTGCCGGCCGGGTCGGCCCGGCCCTCGCCGCATCCCTCCAGCTCGCCGGCCATCGCCCGGTGGCCGTCTCCGGTGTCTCCGACGCCTCCGTGCGCCGGGCCGCCTCGATGCTGCCGGACGTACCGCTCGTCACCCCCGCCGAGGTGCTCGCGCGGGCCGAACTGGTGCTGCTGACCGTCCCCGACGACGTGCTGCCCCGACTGGCCGAGGGCC
This sequence comes from Streptomyces tirandamycinicus, assembly GCF_003097515.1. Taxonomy (NCBI): domain Bacteria; kingdom Bacillati; phylum Actinomycetota; class Actinomycetes; order Kitasatosporales; family Streptomycetaceae; genus Streptomyces; species Streptomyces tirandamycinicus. The sequence goes on from NZ_CP029188.1 coordinate 3,809,620, forward strand.
TCGCCGAGACCGGCGCCGTGCGCCCCGGCCAGCTGCTCGTGCACACCTCGGGCCGGTACGGCGCGGCCGTCCTCGACCCCGCCCGCCGGGCCGGGGCGCTCCCGCTCGCCCTGCACCCCGCCATGACCTTCACGGGCACCTCCGTGGACGTCCAGCGGCTGGCCGGCTGCTCCTTCGGCGTCACCGCCCCCGAGGAGCTGAGGCTCGCCGCGGAGGCCCTCGTCATCGAGATGGGCGGCGAGCCCGAGTGGATCGCGGAGGCCGACCGCCCGCTGTACCACGCGGGCCTCGCCCTCGGCGCGAACCACCTGGTCACCCTCGTCGCCCAGGCCATGGAGCTGCTGCGCACCGCCGGGGTCTCGGCCCCCGACCGGATGCTCGGCCCGCTGCTCGGGGCCGCGCTCGACAACGCCCTGCGCTCCGGCGACGCCGCGCTGACCGGGCCGGTCTCCCGCGGTGACGCCGGGACCGTCGCGGCCCACGTGGCCGAGCTGCGCAAACACGCCCCGGGGATGGTCGCCGGCTATCTGGCCATGGCCCGTACGACCGCGGACCGCGCCCTCGCCCACGGAGTGCTCAAGCCCGAGCTCGCCGAGGACCTGCTGGTGGTACTCGCGGACGCCCCCGACGGCCGAGACGCCCCCGGCGGAGCCGACCGCGGGGGCCGCGCGGACGGTCGAGGCCGCGCGGACGGTCCGGACCGTCCGGATGGTCCGGGCGATCCGGGTGATCCGGGCGGCCCGGACGCCGCGGACGGGGAGACCGGCCGATGATCACCCATCTGCGTACCGCCGCGGAACTCGGCGCCCTCCCGCCGGCGGCCACCGCGCGCCGCGCCGTCGTCATGACCATGGGCGCCCTGCACGACGGCCACGCCACCCTGATCCGCGCGGCCCGCTCATTGGTCGGGCCGGAGGGCCAGGTCGTCGTCACGGTGTTCGTGAACCCCCTGCAGTTCGGCGCCGGCGAGGACCTCGACCGCTACCCGCGCACCCTCGAAGCGGACCTGAAGACCGCCGCAGAGGCAGGCGCCGACGCCGTCTTCGCCCCGTCCGCGGACGAGGTGTACCCGGACGGTGGGCCCCAGGTCCGGATCACCGCAGGCCCCATGGGGGAGCTGCTCGAGGGCGCCTCCCGGCCGGGCCACTTCGACGGGATGCTGACCGTCGTCGCCAAGCTGCTGCACCTCACCCGCCCCGACGTGGCGCTGTACGGGCAGAAGGACGCCCAGCAGCTGGCCCTGATCCGCCGGATGGTCCGGGACCTGGACTTCCCGGTGCAGATCGTCGGGGTGCCGACCGTGCGGGAGCCGGACGGCCTCGCCCTCTCCAGCCGCAACCGCTACCTCTCACCGGAGGAGCGCCCCACCGCCCTCGCGCTGTCCAGGGCCCTGTTCGCCGCCCGCGACCGGCTCGCCGCCCAGGCCGCCCTGCGTGCCCGTGCCGAGTCCGCGCCCGCCTCCAGCGCCCGTGCCGCCGCGCTGTCCGCGCTCGGCGAGGCCCGGCGGCCGCGAGCCCACGCGGTCGCGGCGGCCCAGCCCGGCGGCGGTGCCGACGCCGTGCGGGCCGCGGCGCGCGCCGTCCTCGACGAGGCCGCCGCGTCCTCGTCGCTCCTCGAACTCGACTACCTCGCCCTGGTCGACCCGGCCGACTTCTCCGAGGTCGCCGACGACCACAGCGGCGAGGCGATCATGGCGGTAGCCGCGCGGGTCGGCACGACCCGGCTGATCGACAACATCACCCTGACCTTCGGAGCCGCCCCGTGACGAGCACCGGTATACGGCTCGACGCCCCGGCCCCGGGCTGGGCCATCGACGCGGACGTCGTCGTGGTCGGCTCCGGCGTCGCCGGCCTCACGGCGGCACTGCGCTGCACGGCCGAGGGCCTGCGCACCGTCGTGGTCACCAAGGCGCTGCTGGACGACGGGTCCACCCGCTGGGCCCAGGGCGGTATCGCCGCGGCGCTCGGCGAGGGCGACACCCCCGAGCAGCATCTCGACGACACGCTCGTCGCGGGCGCCGGGCTGTGCGACGAGGAGGCCGTGCGCGCGCTCGTCACGGAGGGCCCGGACGCGGTGCGGCGGCTGATCGCGACCGGAGCGCGCTTCGACACCGACGACGCGGGCGGTATCGCGCTGACCCGCGAGGGCGGCCACCACCGCCGCCGGATCGCCCACGCGGGAGGCGACGCCACCGGCGCCGAGATCTCCCGCGCGCTGGTCACGGCGATACGCGAGGGCGCGGTACGCGTCATCGAGCACGCGCTGGTGCTCGACCTGCTGACGGACGCCGAGGGCCGTACGGCCGGCATCACCCTGCACGTCATGGGCGAGGGCCAGCACGACGGCGTCGGCGCGGTGCACGCCCCCGCGGTGGTCCTGGCGACCGGCGGTATGGGCCAGGTCTTCTCCGCCACCACCAATCCGCCGGTGTCCACCGGTGACGGGGTGGCGCTCGCGCTGCGCGCCGGGGCCGAGGTGAGCGACCTCGAGTTCGTCCAGTTCCACCCGACGGTCCTCTGGCTCGGCCCGGACTCCGAGGGCCAGCAGCCGCTGGTGTCCGAGGCGGTGCGCGGCGAGGGCGCCCACCTCGTCGACGCGGCCGGCACCCGCTTCATGGTGGGGCAGCACGAGCTGGCCGAGCTCGCCCCCCGGGACATCGTCGCCAAGGGCATCATGCGCCGCATGCAGGAGCAGGGCGCCGACCACATGTTCCTGGACGCCCGGCACTTCGGCGCCGAGATGTGGGAGAACCGGTTCCCCACCATCCTCGCCGCCTGCCGTGCCCACGGCATCGACCCGGTCACCGAGCCGGTCCCGGTGGCCCCGGCCGCCCACTACGCCTCGGGCGGCGTCCGCACCGACCTCCACGGCCGTACCACCGTCCCCGGTCTGTACGCCTGCGGCGAGGTGGCCTGCACCGGCGTCCACGGCGCCAACCGGCTGGCCTCCAACTCCCTCCTGGAGGGCCTCGTCTTCGCGGAGCGCATCGCCGGGACGATCGCCGGGGCCCGCGCGGCCGGGGCCGCCCGTCCCGTCCCGCCGGGCGGTCCCGGCGGTCCACCGCCTCCCGCGGGCGGGGCACCGGCGCCCGCCCCCGCAGCCCAGGCGGAGGGCGGCTCCCGGGGTCCCGTGCCACTCCTCGTGCCCGAGGCCCGGCACGAGATCCAGCGGATCATGACGGACGGAGCCGGAGTGCTGCGCTCCGCGGCGAGCCTGGAGCAGGCGGCGGACGCCCTGGAGGCCCTGCACCTGTCCGCGCGGCACGAGTGCGGCGCCACGGACGCCGCCGCCAAGGCCGCCGAGCCCGGCGTCGAGTCCTGGGAGGCCACCAACCTGCTGCTCGTCGCCCGGGTGCTGGTCGCCGCCGCCCGCGAGCGCACCGAGACCCGCGGCTGCCACTGGCGCGAGGACCACCCCGGGCGGGACGACGCCGGGTGGCGCCGCCATATCGTCGTGCGTCTCACCCCCGACCGCCGCCTCGTCGTACGCCGCACGGCGACCGAGGCGTTCCCGCCCGCCCGTCCCACCCCCACCCCCACCGCCGACAGGGAGCCGCAACAGTGAGCACGCCCGAAGAACGTCCGGAGCCCGTGGACGTCCCGCTGATCCAGATCGGCGCCCGCGCCGCCGAAGCGCAGGGCTGCGGTGACGACTGCGGCTGCGGCGACGAGGTCGACGAGGTCGACGAGGTCTACGAGTGCGGCCTGGACCCCGCCCTCGCCGGGCTCCTCGCCGAGTCCGGCCTCGATCCCGTACAGGTCGAGGACATCGCGCACCTCGCCGTCGAGGAGGACCTGGACGGCGGCGTCGACGTGACCACCGTCGCCACCGTCCCCGAGGACGCGGTGGCCACCGGCGACTTCACCGCCCGCGAGGCCGGTGTCGTCGCGGGCCTGCGCGTCGCCGAGGCGGTCCTCTCGATCGTCTGCACCGACGAGTTCGAGGTCGAGCGCCATGTCGAGGACGGCGACCGCGTCGAGCCGGGCCAGAGGCTCCTGTCCGTCACCGCCCGCACCCGGGACCTGCTCACGGGCGAGCGCAGCGCCCTGAACCTGCTGTGCCGTCTTTCGGGCATCGCCACCGCCACCCGGGCGTGGTCCGACGTGCTCGAGGGCACCGGCGCCCGGGTGCGCGACACCCGGAAGACGACGCCGGGCCTGCGCGCCCTGGAGAAGTACGCGGTGCGCTGCGGCGGCGGCGTCAACCACCGGATGTCGCTGTCCGACGCGGCCCTCGTCAAGGACAACCACGTGATCGCCGCGGGCGGGGTGGCCCAGGCGTTCAAGGCCGTACGGGAGACCCTGGCCGCCCTGGGCACGCCGGACCTGCCCGTCGAGGTCGAGGTGGACACCCTCCACCAGGTCCGCGAGGTCCTGGACGCCGGCGCGGACCTGATCCTCCTGGACAACTTCACGCCCGTCGAGACCGCCGAGGCCGTCGCGATCGTCGGGAAGCGGGCGGTGCTGGAGTCCTCCGGCCGGCTCACCCTGGCGAACGCGCGGGCCTACGCCGAGACGGGCGTGGACTACCTCGCGGTCGGGGCGCTCACCCACTCCTCCGCGATCCTCGACATCGGTCTCGACCTGCGAGAGGCCGAGGTCTGATCCGATGCTGCTCACCATCGACGTCGGGAACACCCACACCGTCCTCGGCCTGTTCGACGGCGAGGACATCGTCGAGCACTGGCGCGTCTCCACCGATCCCCGCCGCACGGCCGACGAACTGGCCGTGCTCCTCAACGGCCTGATGGGCATGCACCCGCTGCTCGGCGAGGAGCTGGGCGACGGCATCGAGGGCATCGCGATCTGCGCCACCGTGCCGTCCGTGCTCCACGAGCTCCGCGAGGTCACCCGCCGCTACTACGGCGACGTGCCCGCCGTGCTGGTCGAGCCCGGGATCAAGACCGGCGTGCCGATCCTGATGGACAACCCGAAGGAGGTCGGGGCGGACCGCATCATCAACGCGGTCGCCGCCGTCGAGCTGTACGGGGGCCCGGCGATCGTCGTCGACTTCGGTACGGCGACGACGTTCGACGCGGTGAGCGCCCGCGGTGAGTACGCGGGCGGTGTCATCGCCCCCGGCATCGAGATCTCGGTCGAGGCCCTGGGCGTCAAGGGTGCCCAGCTCCGCAAGATCGAGCTGGCCCGCCCGCGCAGCGTGATCGGCAAGAACACGGTCGAGGCCATGCAGGCGGGCATCGTCTACGGCTTCGCCGGCCAGGTCGACGGCGTCGTGCAGCGCATGAAGCGCGAGCTGGCCGACGACCCGGAGGACGTGACGGTGATCGCCACCGGCGGTCTGGCCCCGATGGTCCTCGGCGAGTCCTCCGCGATCGACGAGCACGAGCCGTGGCTGACGCTGATCGGACTCAGGCTGGTCTACGAGCGGAACGTCTCGCGGATGTGACCCGCCGGTGCGGCGGGCGGGCGAGGCGCCCACGGGTCGCCCGCGCCAGGGCGGTACCCGGCGGGTGCGCGTCGCCGCCGGGCACCACGTCCGCGACGGCCCGGCCGGCGAGGCGCCGAACACCGAGGCGCCGGGCACCGTGACGACGCCGTGCACGCCATGCAGGCCGCGCACGCCGTGCACGCCGCGCCGGAAATGAGACGTTAAACGAATTTTGTCCGATTAGCGCGTATCGTCGGTCCATGCCCACGCCACACGGATCCCGCGGCGGCATGGCGTTCAGTGCGGACGAACTGCGTGTGCTCCGCCGCGCTCTCGCCATCGCCCTCAATCCCGACCAGTCCCGTCGCTCCGGCCGGGGTGAAGCTTCCGGCTCCCCCGCCGCCCAGGAATACCTGCGGCTCGCGCAGTCCGTGGACGAGGCCGTCCGCGAGGCGGGCCGGCTGCGGGTGTTCCTGCTCGCCGACCTGGCGCGGTACCGCGACGCCCTTCCCGGCTCCGCGAGCGGCTATCTGGAACTCCTCCAGGAGGCCCTGGCCGCCGGCCACGAGCTCGCCCCCGAGGACCTCGCGGCGCTTCGCTCCCTGCACCGTGCGCCGCGCCACGGCGCCCTCCCGGAGCGCTCCCGGGGCGTGGCGGAGGAGTCCGTACCCTCCCGGCAGGGGGCCCGGGAGCCCGCGGCGGCCCCGTCGCGCGTCCGGCTGCACGCGCTGCCCGGTGGCCGCGCCTCCGCCGGAGACAAGCAGGAGCCGCGCCCGTCGACCCCGAAGCCCGCCCGTCCGGCCCCCCGCCCGGACCGTCCCATCCCCACCCCGGGCGAGGTCTTCCCGCCGCGCCGGCGCCCGGCGCCCCCGCCGGAGAAGCGGGCCGCCGGATAGCTACCCTGGGGGCATGGACTACGTCGCCGCGCTTCTGCCCCCGGTCGTGATGGCCGCGTTCTTCACCGCCCTCGTCGTCACGATCGTGAAGAGCCAGGGCGGCCCCAACAAGGCCAAGGAGGACGCCGCCGTGGACGCGGCGATCGCCCGCGCGGAGGCCGCCCGCGGCCCCGCCCCGTCGGACCGCCCGACCGAGGCCTGACGGCGCTCCGCGCGGCCCCCGCAGGACGTACGGCTCATCCCGGCCGTACGTCCTTTTTCGTACCCGAAGTACGTCAATAGCCAGTCATTACGACATCTCCGACTATGGTGGCGATGTGCCCCGCCAATTGGGAGAGCTCGAAGACGCCGTCATGACGCGCATCTGGCAATGGAACCGCCCGGTGACGGTGCGCGAAGTGCTGGAGGATCTCCAGCAGGAACGGTCCATCGCCTACACCACGGTCATGACCGTAATGGACAATCTCCATCAGAAGGGCTGGGTGCGCAGGGAAGTCGAAGGCCGCGCCTATCGATATACCGCGGTCTCCACCCGGGCCGCCTACTCCGCCGCACTGATGAACGAAGCCTGGTCGAAGAGCGACAACCCCGCCGCGGCCCTTGTCGCCTTCTTCGGCATGATGTCGCCGGAGCAGCGCCAGGCGCTGCGGGACGCGATCCGCGTCGTTCAGCGCGACCCCGCGGCAGAGGCTGCGGAACCGGAGCGGGACGGGTCTTCACAAGGGGCGGCGGGGGGTTCTCCCGAACGGGACGCCGAGGGCGCCGACGGAGCGGACGGGGCGGGGCGATAGCGTCCGCTCATGTCGTCAGCGCAGTCGCTCCCCAATGCCGCAGCAAATGCCGTCACCGTCCGCCGGGCCAGGACCGGCGATGTGCCGGCGGTGCGCCGACTCGTGGACCCGTACGTGAGCGACGGCATCCTGCTCGACAAAGCGACCGTGACGCTTTACGAGGACATCCAGGAGTTCTGGGTCGCGGAACGCGACTCGGACGCCCGGGTGGTCGGCTGCGGGGCCCTCCACGTGATGTGGGAAGACCTCGCGGAAGTCCGGACTCTCGCGGTGGACCCCCAGTTCAGGGGCGAGGGTGTGGGCCATCGGGTACTGGGCAGGCTGCTGCACACCGCCCGCTGGCTGGGTGTGCGGCGGGTATTCTGCCTGACCTTCGAAGTGGACTTCTTCGCGAGGCACGGGTTCGTGGAGATCGGTGAGACTCCGGTCGACGGAGATGTCTACAGCGAGCTGCTGCGTTCCTATGACGAGGGCGTCGCGGAGTTCCTCGGTCTCGAACGGGTGAAGCCGAACACCTTGGGCAACAGCCGGATGCTTCTGCACCTGTGATCCCGCCGCGGCGGCAAGCGAAGCGGGACTCGGCCGCGCCGCCGAACCCTATGTCCGAATCGCGCACGTTTCCCGCGTTCCCCGGGTTCTGAACCTCTGCCGAGGGTTTGTGTTTTCCAGAGAAAAGCGGTTTCCTTTCCGCGTACTGCATTTTCGATGAAAGGAAATCCGGTGGCACAGAAGGTTCAGGTCCTTCTTGTCGATGACCTCGACGGCGGCGAGGCGGACGAGACCGTGACGTTCGCTCTGGACGGCAAGACCTACGAGATCGACCTCACCACCGCCAATGCGGACAAGCTCCGCGGTCTGCTGGAGCCGTACACCAAGGGCGGCCGGCGCACCGGTGGCCGCGCGTCGGCCGGCCGTGGAAAGGGCCGTACCGCGTCCTCGACGGGCAGCAAGGACACCGCCGAGATCCGGAAGTGGGCCAAGGAGAACGGCTACAGCGTCAACGACCGCGGCCGCGTTCCCGCCGAGATCCGCGAGGCCTACGAGAAGGCCAACGGCTGAGCACGCGTATGCGGCCCCGCCGCACACGTGCGCACGAGGCGGGCCCGGTGGCAGGCGTTCGCCGCCGCGTCCACGAGCCGTACGAGATCGGGGGCGCCGCCGTCGCCCCCGGGTCCGGTCCCGACGCGCCCCACGGCGCCGAAGGCCGGCAGTGACGGTTCCACCTCGCGCCCCGCTTTCGGGGGCCGCAGCCACTCGGCGGCCCCCGGCGGCGCCCCGGCCGGGACTGCGTGCCCCGGCGGCGCCGGGGCGGGCACAGACCCGCCCTGCCCCAGAGCGCTCAGCTCCAGGCCGATCCCGCCCCACTCCAGCCAGTCGAGCAGCGCCGGCAGCTCCTCGGCGGTGCCTGCGGCGACCAGGAGCAGCATCGCGCCCCCCGCTCGCGCGACCGGCCCGGTACGCAGGCCGCGCCGCAGCAGAGCCGTTCCGGCGTCCGCCGGCAGCCGCAGCACGTCGAAGCGCAGCCCGGTGATCAGCCGTACCGGTGGCCCTTCGGCCGTAGCCCAGCCAAGCTCGTTCTTGTACCACCTCGCGCTGCCGCCATCGAACGGCACGCGGGGTGCCGGGAGAGTGAAGGCCATGCCCGGGGAACTGCCGGGAGAACCCGGCGGTTACGCAACGTCCGGCGGCCGTCACTCGGAGTTGTGGAGAGGAGGTGGCAAGGGCGTGTTCGGGGGCGCAAGGGTGTTCGCCCGTAGCTGAGGGAACCGGCGCGCGCCGCATGGAGTGTCGGTCCATACGGGTAAGACATCCCTAGTGGGGACGGGTGACACGCGGGCTTCGGGGTCTCACGTTCGCCATCGGCGTACTGATGGCACGGGTAACCGCCTGGCCTGCGGGAACATCGTCTCGCACCATCGGGTTGGAGCATTTGTCGGCGTTCGGGGCAGGAGGCCAGAGACGGGTGTCGGCAGTTGGAATGAGCGGTCCCCGCTTGCGGGACTAAGCTGCGGAAGGACAGGGAGGGGATCGACCCCTAACTGACTGACCGCTCTGAGGAGCGATTAACGATGTTCGAGAGGTTCACCGACCGCGCGCGGCGGGTTGTCGTCCTGGCTCAGGAAGAAGCCCGGATGCTCAACCACAACTACATCGGCACCGAGCACATCCTCCTGGGCCTTATCCACGAGGGTGAGGGTGTCGCCGCTAAGGCCCTGGAGAGCCTCGGGATTTCGCTCGAGGCGGTCCGCCAGCAGGTGGAGGAGATCATCGGGCAGGGTCAGCAGGCCCCGTCCGGGCACATCCCCTTCACCCCTCGTGCCAAGAAGGTCCTGGAGCTGTCGCTCCGGGAGGCTCTCCAGCTGGGCCACAACTACATCGGCACGGAGCACATCCTGCTCGGCCTGATCCGCGAGGGCGAGGGCGTGGCCGCCCAGGTCCTGGTGAAGCTGGGCGCCGACCTCAACCGGGTGCGGCAGCAGGTCATCCAGCTGCTCTCCGGCTACCAGGGCAAGGAGGCCGCCACCGCCGGCGGTCCGGCCGAGGGCACGCCCTCGACCTCCCTGGTCCTCGACCAGTTCGGCCGGAACCTCACCCAGGCGGCCCGCGAGTCCAAGCTCGACCCGGTCATCGGGCGCGAGAAGGAGATCGAGCGGGTCATGCAGGTGCTGTCCCGCCGCACCAAGAACAACCCGGTCCTCATCGGCGAGCCCGGCGTCGGCAAGACGGCCGTGGTGGAGGGCCTGGCGCAGGCCATCGTCAAGGGCGAGGTGCCCGAGACCCTCAAGGACAAGCACCTCTACACCCTGGACCTCGGCGCGCTGGTCGCCGGCTCCCGCTACCGCGGTGACTTCGAGGAGCGCCTGAAGAAGGTCCTCAAGGAGATCCGCACCCGCGGCGACATCATCCTGTTCATCGACGAGCTCCACACCCTGGTGGGTGCGGGTGCCGCCGAGGGCGCGATCGACGCCGCCTCCATCCTGAAGCCGATGCTGGCCCGCGGTGAGCTGCAGACCATCGGTGCGACGACGCTCGACGAGTACCGCAAGCACCTGGAGAAGGACGCGGCGCTGGAGCGCCGCTTCCAGCCGATCCAGGTCGCGGAGCCGTCCCTGCCGCACACCATCGAGATCCTCAAGGGCCTGCGCGACCGCTACGAGGCGCACCACCGGGTCTCCATCACGGACGAGGCGCTGGTCCAGGCCGCGACCCTGGCCGACCGGTACATCTCGGACCGCTTCCTGCCGGACAAGGCGATCGACCTGATCGACGAGGCCGGTTCCCGGATGCGCATCCGCCGGATGACCGCCCCGCCGGACCTTCGCGAGTTCGACGAGAAGATCGCCGGTGTCCGCCGGGACAAGGAGTCCGCGATCGACTCCCAGGACTTCGAGAAGGCGGCCTCCCTCCGCGACAAGGAGAAGCAGCTGCTCGCGGCGAAGGCCAAGCGGGAGAAGGAGTGGAAGGCCGGCGACATGGACGTCGTCGCCGAGGTCGACGGCGAGCTGATCGCCGAGGTCCTGGCCACGGCCACCGGCATCCCGGTCTTCAAGCTGACGGAGGAGGAGTCCTCCCGTCTGCTCCGCATGGAGGACGAGCTCCACAAGCGCGTCATCGGCCAGAAGGACGCCATCAAGGCGCTGTCCCAGGCGATCCGGCGTACCCGAGCCGGCCTGAAGGACCCGAAGCGTCCCGGTGGTTCGTTCATCTTCGCCGGCCCGTCCGGTGTCGGTAAGACCGAACTGTCCAAGACGCTCGCCGAGTTCCTCTTCGGCGACGAGGACGCGCTGATCTCCCTCGACATGTCGGAGTTCAGCGAGAAGCACACGGTCTCCCGCCTCTTCGGTTCCCCGCCCGGATACGTGGGTTACGAGGAGGGCGGCCAGCTCACCGAGAAGGTGCGCCGCAAGCCGTTCTCCGTCGTCCTCTTCGACGAGGTCGAGAAGGCCCACCCGGACATCTTCAACTCCCTTCTCCAGATCCTGGAGGACGGTCGCCTGACCGACTCCCAGGGCCGGGTCGTGGACTTCAAGAACACGGTCATCATCATGACGACCAACCTCGGGACCCGGGACATCTCCAAGGGCTTCAACCTGGGCTTCGCGGCCCAGGGCGACGTCAAGACCGGCTACGAGCGGATGAAGGCCAAGGTCAACGACGAGCTGAAGCAGCACTTCCGGCCGGAGTTCCTCAACCGTGTCGACGACACGGTCGTCTTCCACCAGCTCTCCCAGGACGACATCATCCAGATCGTCGACCTGATGATCGCCAAGGTGGACGAGCGGCTGAAGGACCGCGACATGGGCATCGAGCTCAGCCAGGAGGCCAAGCTCCTGCTGGCGAAGAAGGGCTACGACCCGGTCCTCGGCGCCCGCCCGCTGCGCCGGACGATCCAGCGCGAGATCGAGGACCTGCTCTCCGAGAAGATCCTCTTCGGCGAGCTGCGCCCCGGTCACATCGTGGTGGTCGACACCGAGGGCGATGGTGAGGAGAAGAAGTTCACCTTCCGCGGTGAGGAGAAGTCGGCTCTGCCGGACGTCCCGCCGATCGAGTCGGCGGCGGGCGGCAGCGGGCCGAACCTGTCGAAGGACGCCTGAGCGCTCTGAGCGCTTAGAGCGCGAGAGACAAGGGGCTGCCCCGGACCCTCGGGTCCGGGGCAGCCCCTTGCGCGGTGCCGGGCGGATCAGCAGACGTCCGGCTTCCGCCAGGTGCACTCGAGATCCGCGGGGGCCGTCCGGTGGGCGTTCCGGTGCCCCGGCGCGACCGCCGCGGCGATCGTGCCTCGGGCGGTGTCGGACCCGGCCAGCGTCACCACGATCGCGTCCTCGATGCTCTTCACGGAGGACGCGAGGTAGTTGTTGAGGACGATGCCGAAGACGAGTTCCCGGCCGGCGGCGTCCTCCACGTACCCGGAGAGCGCCGAGGCACCGGTCAGGGACCCCGTCTTGGCGCGGGCGTTGAGTGCCGCCGGGGTGCGGCACATCCGGGTGCGGAGCGTGCCGCCGACGGCGCGGTCGGGGGCGCAGGCGACGGGCAGGGAGGCGTGCCAGTCCGCGTACCAGGGCGCGTCGCGGACCGCGAGCAGCAGGCGGGCGATCTGGTCGGCGGGGAAGACGTTCATCCGGGACAGGCCGGAGCCGTCGACCTGGCGCAGCTTCGCCGCCTCGACGCCCTCCTCCCTCAGGTAGCCGTCGATGGCGCTGAGCCCCGCGCCCCAGGTGCCGTGTCCGGACGTCTCGTAGCCGATCGTCTTGGTCAGCGTCTCGGCGTGCATGTTGTTGGACAGCTTCATGAACGGGAGCATCAGCTCCCGCAGCGGCATGGAGCCGTGGGTCGCGAGGAGCCTCGCGCCGGGCGGGGTCGGCAGGCCCAGGCGGGGGGCTTTGGCGACGTGGACGCCCTGCTCGGCCAGGGCGTCGGCGAAGACGGCCGCCGCGTAGCCGGTGGGTTCCCAGACGGTGACCCACTCCTTGGTGGTGGAGCCGCCGACCGGGACGTCCCCGCTCACCACGACGGTGTTGGTGCCGTGCTCGCGCTCGACGGCCAGGGTGTCGGTCTGCCCGGCGGGCACGGTGCTGCCCCGGACGTCGACCCGTACGTAGTCCGTCGGCGGGGTCACCTTCACCTTCGGCCTGTCGCCGGGGGCGGCGCCGGGGGACGCCTCCACGACGACGGTGCCGGAGTCGTAGTCGGTGTCGGGAGCCACGGTCAGCGGCGAGATCTGGGCGGAGTAGTAGGAGGACTCGTCGTCGGCGGCCCATGACCGGCCCAGGCGCCGGGTGTCGAAGCGGGTGTCGTCGGCGACGACACGGCCGGTGACCCTGCGGATGCCCGACTCCCGCAGCTGGGCGGCGAGGCGCCCGTAGTCGGAGGCCAGCGCGGTGGGGTCGCCGCCGCCGCGGAGGTACAGGTCCCCGTGCAGGACCGGACCGTGGCGGCGGCCGGTGGACAGCACGTCGGTACGGAACCGGTAGTCCGGGCCGAGCAGCGCCATGGCGGCCGCGGACGTGGCGAGTTTCGTGTTGGACGCGGGCATCAGCCGGTCGCCGGCGTCGCGTTCGTAGAGCCGCTCCCCGGTGGTGGCGTCGGCGACGACGACACTCGCGGCACCGCCGTCCATGCGGGGGTCGGCGAGGATCGTGTCGATCGCCCCCTTGAGTCCGGTGTCGGAGGGCCCCGCCCCGGCCGGTGCGCTGCCGCCGCTCCAGGCGAGAGCGGCGACGAGGCCGAGGGCGAGCGGCCAGGTCCGGGCGCGCAGGACACTGCGGCGGAGGCGGTCGCGGCGAAGGCGGTCGCGGCGGAGGTGCCCGCGTCGGTTCAGGCTCATCACGGGTCTGCTCATGCCACAGGAGGATGGCGGAGCGGTCCGGGGACGTGAAGGAGGCGTGCGCGACCCTTCTCGATCGGGTCCGGCGCCCGGTGAGGCGGGGGTGGAGGGGTGTTCGCCTCGGGACCGGCGGGATCGCCGACGAGGATCCGGCGAAGGCGGGTCACGGCCGCCGCCCGCGTTCGCCCGCGCCCGCGCCGCGCGGGACTTTGGTCCTGAAACGGAAGGCCCTAGGTCCCACCGGCCGTGACAAGGCGCACAGGCATTTCCGCGCCTACTAGGCGGGTTAGTGGACCTTCGGGGCTCGGAGCCACCGCGCTCGGGCCCTTGAGGGCGGGTCTTGCGGCCGTGCGGGCCCGGCACGGCAGCGGTCCGATCCGGACAACGCATCCGTACACCCGCCACGTGTGCATAAACCCGCCTTCGTCCAAAGATTTCGGACAATGCCGGACGGGCGATGCGGCGGTGTCAAGGGTCCCGCTCACAGGGGTCGCTCTACGACGAGTTGTCGTAGATGGGGTGTTTGAGCTGGCTGGGGAGTGCGGGTTACCAAGGTGCTGCCCCGGTGCTCAGGCATCGGGTCGCTTCATGTCCCACAGCCCGGAGGTTCTCCCCGCATGTCGAAGCGCACCGCCCTCACCCGTTTCCGTCCGTCCGCGCTCCGTACCCGTGGTGCCGTCATGGCCGCCGGACTCGGCGCCGCGATGGTCGTCGGAGCCGGTGCCGGTGTCGCGTCCGCCGACACGGTGCGGAGCGCCCCGGCCGCCGCCGAGGCGAAGCCCTCCGCGCAGAAGGCCAAGGCCGGCGCCTGGGTCAAGCCGGTCTCGGGCTACACCCTGACCGCCAGCTTCAACCAGGGCGGCGCCATGTGGTCCCACAAGCACTCCGGCCAGGACTTCGCCGTTCCGGTCGGCACCCCGGTCAAGGCCGTCAGCAGCGGTGTGGTCGTCAAGGCGGGCCCGAACGGCGGGGGCGACGGCTCGGCCTACGGCAACGCCGTCGTGATCAAGCACGCCAACGGCAAGTACTCCCAGTACGCCCACCTCTCGAAGATCAACGTGAACGTCGGCCAGACCGTCAACACCGGCAAGCTCATCGCCCTGTCCGGCAACACCGGGAACTCGTCCGGCCCGCACCTGCACTTCGAGATCCGCACGACCCCGAACTACGGCTCGGCGCTGAACCCCGCGAACTTCCTGCGCGCGCAGGGCGTCACCCTCTGACGCTCCCCGCACCGGGCGGGTAAGGCTCACCTCCGCGGGCCGTGACGGGCCTGCGGCACCGGATCGACGGCGACCTCCAGGACGGCTTCACGCCTCCCCTCGGGGTCGCCGTCGGCGTTCCGCGGCATCGCGCGCCCAGCCGCTGCCCGCTGCCCGCTGACGGCCGCCCGCTGCCCGGTGGGCACGGGCCCGGGCACAGGCACGGGCACGGTCAGTCCGGGAACACCGGCCTGGGGAAGCTGCCCGTGTTCGTCGGCGCGTGCTCCGGCAGCCAGAGGACGGCGATCGCCCCTCCGGCGGCGACCGGCGGCGCGTCCCCTTCGGGAGCCACGTTGCGGAAGGTGAGGCGGGCACCGAGGACACGGGCCTGCCCGGCGGCGATGGTGAGGCCCAGCCCGTGGCCCGTCCCCGCCCGGTCGCGCGCGCCGGTGCGGAACCGGCTCGGTCCCTCCCGCAGCAGCGCCTCCGGGAAGCCCGGACCGTGGTCGCGGACCCGGACCACCCGGCCCTCCACCGTGACCTCGATCGGCGGTCGGCCGTACCGGGCGGCGTTGCTCAGCAGATTCAGCAGTATCCGCTCCAGCCGCCTCGGATCCGTACTGACCCACGACTCGTGCACGACGCTGATCCTGACCTCGGGGTCCAGTACCGCGACCCGGCGGCTGACGAACTCGCCCAGCGAGATCTCCTGGAGCTCGGCCCGCTCGGACGCCCCGTCCAGCCGCGCCACCTCCAGCACGTCCTCGACCAGGGTGCGCATCGCCCGTGCCCGGTCCCGCACCAGCTCGGTGGGGCGGCCGGGCGGCAGCAGTTCCGCCGCCGTCAGCAGGCCGGTCACCGGTGTGCGCAGCTCGTGCGCGATGTCCGCGGTGACCCGGCGTTCGGCCTCGATCCGTTCGTTGAGGGCGTCGGTCAGTGCGTCGACCGCCCTCGCCAGTTCGTCGGTCTCGTCCCGTACGACGCCGCCGACGGCCTCCCGGACCCGTACGTCGGTGTTGCCCTGGGCCACCCTGCCCGCCGCCGCGGCGGCCTTGCGCAGCCGGCGCGAGAGCTGCCCGCCGATGAGTACGCCCAGCGCACAGCCGCCGAAGACGACCGACACCGAACCGATCACGAGGGCGCGGTCGAGGTCTTTCATGATGCCGGCGCTGCGGTCGGGTATCCGGCTGTGCAGGGACAGCACGTCGCCGTTGCCGAGCGGCACGGCCGCCCAGATGTCGGGCGCCGGGCCCTCCCCCTGCACATAGGTGGCCTGCCGCCCGTCGGCGAGCAGGCTCCGCAGCGGCCTCGGCAGTTCCGGGTCGTTGAGCTTGGAGCCGAGCTTCGGCTCGGTCCTCGGCTTCGTGGTCTCGTAGATGCGCTGGGCCAGGAGCAGCCGGCTCATCTGCAGATCGCGCGAGTTCTCCAGCATCGACACCCGGGCGGCGTTGTGCACGACCAGGCTCAGCGTGAACGCGATCAGCGCACCGACCGCCGCGATCGCGATGCTGATCTTCCAGCGGACGCCGGTGCGCAGGGCCGGTCTCCTCATGCCTTGAGCTTGTAGCCGAAACCGCGGACGGTCTCGATCCGGTCCTGCCCGATCTTCGTGCGGAGCCGCTGCACATGGACGTCCACGACCCGGGTGTCACCGCCCCAGCCGTAGTCCCAGACGCGTTCCAGCAGCTTGTCGCGGGAGAGCACGGTGCCGGGCGCGGAGGAGAACTCCAGCAGCAGCCGCATCTCCGTGGGCGTGAGTGCCACCGGCAGGCCGGCCCGGCGCACCTCCATGCCCTCCGTGTCGACCTCCAGGTCGCCGAAGGTCAGCACTCCGCGCTCGCCGGGCCGGCCCGGCTCGCCGGAGTCGCCCGCGACCCCGCCCGCGTGGCCGAAGCGGCGCAGCACGGCACGGATCCGGGCGACCAGTACGGCCCCGTCGAAGGGCTTGGTGACGTAGTCGTCGGCTCCGGCCTCCAGCCCGAGCACCACGTCGATCGAGTCCGCCCGGGCCGACAGCATGATCACGGGAACGGTGGACTCGTCCCGGATCCTGCGGCACAGGCTGACCCCGTCGAGACCGGGCAGCATCACGTCGAGCAGCGCGATGTCGGGCCGGTCCGCGCGGAACGCCTCGAGACCGGCCAGCCCGTCCGGCATGGCCGTCACCGTGAAGCCGGCACGCTCCAGCGCCAGCTGGGTGGCCTCGCGGATGACGTCGTCGTCCTCGACGAACAGCACATGTGTCTCGGCCATCCCACAGCTCTCTCGGTTCTCGGTCTCGGTTCCCGGGTCCCCGGTCCTCCGTTCCCGGGTTCTCGGTTCCCGGGTCCTCGGCTCTCGGGTCCTCGGCTCTTGCCGTTCGGTCCTCGACCGGGGCTCCCGGCCGGTGCCGGGTGGGGTGCCGGGCCGGTCCCCGGCGCGGCCCGGAGGCGCCCCGTTCCGGCCCGGAGGTGCCCCGGCCGGTACGCGTACGCCGCCGGTGGGGACCCGGCCGTGCGCCGCGTGCGCCGGATGCTCATACGGCTGTCAGTCCTCGCTCGGCGCCGACGTCGGAGGCGCTTCCTCCTCACCGCCGACCACCCGGCTGTACTCGTTCTGCACCCGGTCGTGCTCGGTGAACGTGCTCCCCGACCACCGGTAGGTGGTCACGATCTCGCCCGACGGGTACGTGACCGGGTCGTCCTTGGCGTACACCTGCTGGGTGACGACGAGGTCCCCCCGGTCGATCGTCGCGTAGACGGCGGGCTCCTCCTTCGCGAAGACATTCTCGTACGTCCCGTTCGTCGCCCGGTACACATACGTGCCGATCCCCACGGCATCCCCGCACGTCATCAGGTTCACCACCACGTCCGGCGCGGTCGCGTTGCCCGTGACGCTCCCGTACGAGGTGTCGATCGCGTACGCGTCGGCCGCGCAGGGCCGCAGGTCCGCCTTGGCCCGCTTGCTGACCTTGGGGTCGCTCTTCAGCAGCGCGACCGCGTCGACCTTCTTCACCGAAGAGGCCGTGGCGGTCGGTGCCGTCGTCGACGGCGACCGGGCCACCGGGCCCGAGGGCGCCGGACCCTCGTCACGGGGGCCCATGCCGCCGGTGGAGCAGCCCACCGCGAGCAGCCCGAGGGCGGCGAGGCCGGCCATCGCCGTGCCACTCGCCGCCCATGGCCGCAGGAGGCCCCGGTGGGGAGGACCGCCCCGCGGGCCGGTCCCGTCCCCGGGGCCGCCGCCCCTGATCAGGCCGCGCAACGCTCCTGCCCCCGTTCCTCACGCCGTGCGTGCGAGTGGTTCCTGCGATCCGAACGCTCCGACATCCGGGCGTCCAGCTCACGGCTCTCCAGCTCCTGGCGGAGCCGGGCGAGCGCCCGGTGCAGCGTGCTCTTCACGGTACCCGTCGACATTCCCAGCGCGGCGGCGGTCTCCTCGGTGCTCATCTGCTCCCAGTGCCGCAGCACGACCACGCTGCGCTGCTTGGGTGCGAGCACCTTCAGGACGTCCATGAGCAGCGCCCGGTCCGCGTGCTGCTCGGTGACGTCCTCGACGCTCGCGTCCGGCAGCTGCTCGGTGGGGACCTCCTCCAGCTTGCGGGCGCGCCACCACTCCGTACGCGTGTTGATCATGACGCGGCGCAGATAGGCGTCGGCGAGGGACTTGTCGGCTATGCCGTCCCAGCGGCCGTAGGTCCGCACCAGCGCGGTCTGCAGCAGGTCCTGGGCGTCGACCGGGTCGGGGACGAGCCGTCGTGCGCTGCGCAGCAGCGCTTCCTGCCGCGTACGGACGTACTCCTCGAACCCGAGCACCTCTGCGTGCGCCATGCCGACCGCCTCCGTTCCCCGTTCCAGCCCCGTGACAAGCCGTGTGTCTCCGTGGTCTCACTTACTCGGGAGAAGCTACGGAGCGGTTGTCACGAGGCTGTGCGGAGAAGCCGTCGGAGGCCGCACGGCCATCCATCGGTTGTGTAACAGGGGCGGTCGGCCACCGATCCTCAGGCGACTCTCCAGCCCGGCGGCGACTCTCCAGGCCGGCAGCGGCTCTCCAGGCCGGCGGCGACTCTTCAGGTCAGGGGCGACTCCTCAGGTCAGCGGCAACCGGAACCGGTCGTTCTCCAGAGGTTCGACCAAACCGTCCGACACCAGGCCGTCCAGTGCCCGGGCCCGCTGCACCGGGTCGTCCCAGACCCGGTCGAGCACGGCGCGCGGCACGGGCCGCACGGCCTCCCGGAGCACCGCGAGGAGCTTGCCGCGCACCTGCCGGTCCGTGCCGGCGTAGGTCTGGCCACGCCGTGGCGGTCCCTCGTGCGCCGGCTTGCCGGCGAGGCGCCAGGCGCACAGGTGGGCGACGGGGCAGCGCCCGCAGTCCTCGTTGCGCGCGGTGCAGACGAGGGCACCCAGTTCCATGGAGGCGGCTGCCCAGCGGGCCGCCCTCGGCTCGTCGTCCGGGAGCAGCGCGCGGGCCAGCCGGCGCTCGGCCGCGGTCGTCGCGTTCGGCGGGTACTGGACGCCGGTGACGGCGCGGGCGAACACCCGGCGGACGTTGGTGTCCAGGACCGGGTGCCGCTGCCCGTACGCGAACGACGCCACGGCGGCGGCCGTGTACTCGCCGATGCCGGGCAGGGCGAGCAGCTGGGCGTGCTCGCTGGGTACGTCACCGCCGTGCCGCTCCGTTATCGCGACCGCGGCGCCGTGCAGCCGCAGCGCCCGGCGCGGGTAGCCCAGTCGGCCCCAGGCGCGCACAGCCTCGCCGGGAGCCTCGGCTGCCAGGTCCGCGGGGCGCGGCCAGCGGGCCAGCCACTGCTCGTAGACCGGGAGGACCCGGCTGACGGGGGTCTGCTGCAGCATGAACTCACTGACCATCACGCCCCACGCGCCGGCCTCTGGGCGGCGCCAGGGCAGGTCACGGGCGTGCTGGTCGAACCAGGCGAGTACGGGGGTGTGGAGCCCGGCGGCGGCCTCGGCGGCGCCGGGCACACCGTCCGGGACGGAGGGGACGTCGGTCAGGGAGGAGGGCATCTCGGTCGCAGTCATGGCACCTCCGATCCTGGCATGTTCAGCGCCGGTAGCGGCGTATGCGCTCCGGGTCGCCCCCGCCGGGATCCGGGTCGGAGTACACCCGCGCGTCCGGATCGGTGCATTTCCGGGCTCGTGCGGGCTCGGACGTCAGGGCGCCGGGCGCCTCGTCGGCGGGCCCGCGGGGGACTTCCTGCGGTCGGACCCGGGGCCCGGGCCCCGGGGCTTGAGGCCGAGGGGCAGGGTCCGTGCGGGTGGCCATCGCCGCGCCGGCCGCCCGGGGCGGTGGGCCCCCGCCGGGGGCATGCCACGGGTGCCACGGAGGCTCGCGACGGCGCCGCTTGCGCGACGGAGCGGCTTCCGCGACGGCGGCTGGCGGGTGGCCCTCCGCCCTCGGCGGTCCGGGCGGGTGGTCGCGGCCGCCGCGCCGGCGACCGGATCGGGCGGCCGCTGTCCGATGGTCGCGGCATCGCGTTCATGGGTCCGGCCGACGACCCGTCCCGGGACCTGCCGGCGGCGTCTGGAGTGGGTTCCGGTCGCCGCGCGGTGCCGGGGCACGTCACCGGCGTTCTCGGCCCGGGCGGGTGCCGGCCGGGCCCCTCAAGGCAGCCGGAATCAGCGGCGCATGATGATGATCGGTACATTGGGGAGCCACGAGCGGCGGGTGGGGCCTGAGTTGCTCCTCGATCTCTCGTACAGTTCGGTACGTGGGATCTCTGCGCAATCCGGTCGGGCCCCTTCCCTCCTCCATCTACTGGCGGCGGAGGGCGGTCGCGCTGCTCCTGCTCGCGCTGCTCGCACTGCTGATCGCATGGGCCGTGAGCTCCGGCGATCCCGGTGCCGGGACGGGCGACGACGGCAAGCCGGGCGGCGCCGGGCCCGCGCCCTCCATCACCCCCGGCCCCAGCGGTTCGGGTCCCGCGATCAGCGAACAGCCCGGCGGTCGCGACGAGTCGGGCGGTTCCGGCGACAGCACCGGCACGGGTTCCGGCGACGGCACCGGCGCGGGCGCGGGCGCGGGCGGCGACGCGAACGCGGGTACGGACGGCGGTGACGGCAAGAACGGCGACCCGGGGGTCAGCGGCGCCGCCAACGGAGGCGGCGCCGGCCCGGCCGAGCGGGTTGCGGCGGGCTCCTCCCTTCCCGACTGCGCTCCGGGAGCGGTGGAGTTGACGGTGCGCAGCGTCAAGCCCGCCTACGCGCCCGGAGAGCGCCCGCGGTTCGAACTCGCCGTGCACAACAGCTCGGCGGTCACCTGCAAGACCGATCTCGGTCCCGGAAGAGCGGTGCTGACCGTGTCGGCGATCAACGACGGCGAGAACGACAAGGTGTGGTCCTCGAAGGACTGCCCGACCGGCGGCGGCTCCCTGCTGCTGAAGGTCCCGGCGGGCCGGACCGTGACCCACACCGTGGACTGGGACCGGCGCGGGAGCGCTCCGCGGTGTGCGACCCCGCCGGCCACTCCCGCCGCCCCGGGCTCGTACCTGCTGGAAGTCGCCTTCCCGGGGGCTTCGGTGGCCCCGGCCTCGTTCCGGCTGGAGACGGACTAGTGCCTGATGCGGCACCAGCCCGGACGGGACCGGTGAGGGCCGTACGGCGATTCGCGGCCGCGTCACGCTGACCCGCCACCGCGTCCGGCCGCCGCCCGTCGTGGCCGCGCACCCGCCCCGCCGTCAGACGTAGCGCTCCAGGATGGACGACTCCGCGAGGCGCGAAAGCCCCTCGCGGACGCTGCGGGCGCGGGCCTCGCCGACGCCGTCGACCGTCTGGAGGTCGTCGACGCTGGCGGCCAGGAGCTTCTGGAGGCCGCCGAAGTGCTCGACGAGCCGTTCGATGATCGCACCGGGCAGCCGCGGCACCTTGGCGAGGAGCCGGTAACCGCGCGGGGAGACCGCGGAGTCCAGGGTCTCGGGCGAGCCGCTGTAGCCCAGGGCGCGTGCCACGATGGGCAGTTCCAGCAGCTCGGCGTGTGTCAGGTCGTTGAGCTCGGCGAGTGCCTCGTCGACCGTACGGGAGCGCTTGGCGGTGGGCTCCGGGACGTAGTCGCGGATGACCAGTCCGCGCTCCGGTTCCACGCCGGCGATCAACTCGTCGAGCTGGAGCGCCAGGAGCCGGCCGTCGGTGCCGAGCTCCACCACGTACTGCTCGATCTCCGTGGCGATCCGGCGCACCATCTCCAGCCGCTGCGCGACCGCGGTGACATCGCGGACCGTCACCAGGTCCTCGATCTCCAGGGCCGAGAGCGTGCCGGCGACCTCGTCCAGCCGGAGCTTGTAGCGCTCCAGCGTGGCCAGCGCCTGGTTCGCCCGGGACAGGATCGCCGCGGACTCCTCCAGGACCCGCCGCTCACCGTCCACGTAGAGCGCGATCAGACGCATCGACTGGGACACGGAGACGACGGGGAAGCCGCACTGCTTGGACACGCGGTCCGCGGTGCGGTGCCGGGTGCCGGTCTCCTCGGTCGGGATCGAGGCGTCGGGAACGAGCTGCACACCGGCCCGGTGGATCTTGGTGATGTCCTTGTCGAGGATCAGCGCACCGTCGAGCTTGCACAGTTCGCGCAGCCGGGTCGCGGTGAACTCCACGTCCAGCACAAAGCCGCCCGTGCACATGGATTCAACCGATTTGTCCATTCCCAGGACGATCAGGCCGCCCGTGCTGCCCCGAAGAATGCGCTCGAGACCGTCACGCAGGGCGGTGCCCGGGGCGACCGCACTGAGCGAGGCGCGCATCAGCGCGTCCGTGCCGGATCCCCCGGGGCCTCCGCCGGACTTTCCGGGTGCTGAGCCCCGGTCGTTGGCTGCCACTGCACTCCTCCGGCTCGTACGGGCGGGCGAGACCAGGGCAAAGTCTACCGGCGCGGGCCGTCCGCCGGTGGGGCCTCCGCTCTGCGCCCGCGCGGGAGCACTCTCAGCGCGTCCCCCATGTCGGCGACTTCCGTGACCTTCATACCAGGCGGGACCCTTCCCGGATCGGACGGGACCAGCGCGTGTGTGAAGCCCAGACGGTGCGCCTCGGCCAGGCGCCGCTGGACGCCCGTGACGCGTCTCACCTCGCCGGCGAGGCCCACCTCGCCGATCGCCACCAGGTTCTTGGGCAGCGGGGTGTCACTCGCGGCGGAGGCCAGCGCCAGGGCGACCGCGAGGTCCGCCGCGGGCTCGGAGAGCTTCACGCCGCCGACCGTCGCGCTGTAGATGTCCCTTTTGCCCAGGGCGCTGATCCGGCCTCGCTGCTCCAGCACGGCCAGCATCATCGACACCCGCGACGTCTCCAGCCCCGAGGTGGTGCGCCGGGGCGAGGGGATCTGCGAGTCGACGGTCAGCGCCTGCACCTCGGCGACCAGCGGGCGGCGGCCTTCGAGGGTCACCGTGAGGCAGGTGCCCGGTACCGGCTCGTCGCGCCGGGTGAGGAACAGCCCGCTGGGGTCGGCGAGTCCGGTGATGCCCTCGTCGTGCAACTCGAAGCAGCCGACCTCGTCCGTGGCCCCGTAGCGGTTCTTGACGCCCCGTACGAGACGCAGCCGGGCGTGCCGGTCGCCCTCGAAGTGCAGCACCACGTCCACGAGATGCTCCAGCAGACGGGGACCGGCGATCGCGCCGTCCTTGGTGACGTGCCCCACCAGCAGCGTGGACATGCCCCGCTCCTTGGAGACGCGGATCAGCGCACCGGCGACCTCCCGGACCTGCGCCATCCCGCCCGGTGCCCCGTCGATCTCGGGGGAGGCCACCGTCTGGACGGAGTCCAGGACCAGCAGGGACGGCTTGACCGCGTCGAGATGGCCGAGGACCGCGGACAGGTCCGTCTCGGCGGCGAGGTAGAGGTGGTCGTCGAGCGCACCGATCCGGTCGGCGCGCAGCCGGACCTGGCTCGCGGACTCCTCGCCCGTGACATAGAGCGTGCGGTGGTCGTCGCTCGCCGCCTTCGCCGCGACGTCCAGCAGCAGCGTGGACTTGCCGACGCCCGGCTCGCCCGCGAGGAGCACCACGGCGCCCGGCACCAGCCCGCCGCCGAGCACCCGGTCCAGTTCGTCGACGCCGGTCGTCCGGGCGGTCGCCTGCCGGCCGTCCACCTGGCCGATGGGCAGGGCGGCGTTGGTGACCCGGCCGACGGCGGTGGTGCGGACCGCGGGCGCCCCGTACTCCTCCACCGTGCCCCACGCCTGGCATTCGGGGCAGCGGCCGAGCCATTTGGCGGTCGTCCAACCGCACTCGGTGCAGCGGTAGGACGGCCGGTCCTTGGAGGTCTTCGTACGGGCAGCCATGCGGGAAACCGTAGCGCCGCGCACCGACAGCCCGCCCGGGGGTGCCCGGACCGGGACGCCGGGGCGGGAGACGGGGCCGGAGGACGGGTCGGGAGGACGGGTCGGGAAGGACGGCCCGCCCGGTGACGGCCGCACATGCGGTGCGCATAGGCCACGTTGGTAAGCACAATCACCCGCACCGTGGCAAATGCATCTGTTCTCTTTTGAGGGATCGCTTCACCCGTATGGATTAAATGCGCTCAAGTCGCGCGAAGGGTGTGCCAGCCCCTGCCTACGGTCGCCGAGTGACGAGCAGCATGCTGGAGCCCCCCGCGCACACCACCGGCGCACACCGCGCACCGAGCCGTGCGCCCCGGCCGACGATCGGGCAGACCCCGCCCGCGCCGTACGAGCCCCATCTGGACGGGCTGTTCACCTACTGCCTGTCCGTGCTCTGCGACCACGGCGCCGCGACGGCCGCGCTCGGGGAGGTGCTGGCCGTCGCCGAGCGGCATCACGGACGCGGCCCCGCCGACGAGGAGCGCCGAAAGGCCTGGCTGTACGCGCTCGCCCGGTGGTCCTGCCTGCGCAGGCTGAGCGAGCAGCGGCGCCGCCGGCGCCAGGGCCCGGGAGCGCACGCGGCGCGAACGGGCACGCACGCGGCGCGGACCGGAGTGCGAACCGGAGTGCGAACCGGGGTGCGCTCCGAAGGGACCTCTGCACCGGACGACCGGCACGAGTCTCCGGCGTCTCCAGCGTCTCCAGCGTCTCCGGCGTCCCCGGTGCCGCCGGTGCCGCCGGAGACCGAGGAGCGGCACCGGGCGGAGCTCGCCCGGCTGGCCTGGCCGGAGGCCGCGGGCACCACCCCCGAGCAGCGCGAGGCGCTGGAACTGGCGGTGCGGCACCGGCTCGGCCCCCGTGACGTCGCCGCCGTGCTCGGGATGGAGCCGGCCACCGCCCGCGAACTTCTCTCGTCCGCCGCCTGCGAGGTGGAGCGCACCCGTGCGGCCCTCGCCGTCGTCGAGACCGGGAACTGCCCCTCGGTCGCCCGGCTCACCGAGGACCGCCGGGTGCTGCTCTCCGCCGCGCTGCGGCGCGAACTCGTCCGTCACGTCGACGACTGCCCGCGCTGCCGCCGCGCGGCCGAGCGGGCGGGTGCCGGGGGACCGTGGCCGGGCTCGACCGTCACGCCGGCCGCCACACCCGCTGCGCTTCCGCTGGTCGCCGCCCCCCGCGCCGAGGCGCACGCCGCGATGCTGCACGCGCGGCGAGCCCGCACCGCGGCGCCCCGCTTCGGACGCGACGGCTTCCCCCTGGACCCCAAGGACCACGCCGCCCGGCGGAGCCGGCTCCGGGCCCGGGCCGTCACCACCACCGTGGTGGCGGCCGTCGTCGCCGCGCCCGTGCTGGCCCTCTGGGCGTCCTACCGGGGTGCCCCCCTGACGGGCGAGGCGCACGACGGCTCCTCGGTCTCCGCGAGCGAGGGCGACGACGCGTGGTCCGCGGACGGTGTGCCGTACGACCGGTACGAGAACGCCGGCAACGCGCACCGGGACGGTCCGGGCTCCCGGGCCGCCGACGGCCTGCCGGGCCCGGGGACCGGGGGAGTCACCGTCGAGGTGATCAGTCCCGGTCTCCCGCCCGGCTCCGCCGGGGCGGCCGGCCACGGCGCGGGCAGGCTCTCCGTCGACGCGCGGCCGTACGGAGAGTCCGTGATGCTCACCCTCACCGCCTCGGGTGACGCCCCGGTCTCCTGGTCCCTGTGGACGGACGCGCCGTGGCTCTATGCCGACCGCACCTCCGGCACGCTGGCTCCGGGCGAGACGGCCATCGTCCGCGTCCATGTGGACCGTGCGGCGGAACCGGCCGGTCAGTGGAGCGCCCGTGTCGGCATCGACCCCGCCGGAACGGTCCTGCAGATGCGCGGCGAGGGCTCGCCGCAGAAACCGCAGACCCCGCAGCCGTCGGAGCCCCCCTCGTCGGAGCCGCCCCCGTCGTCGGAGCCGCCGCCGTCCACGGAGCCCCCGCCGTCGTCGGAGCCGCCGCCGTCCACGGAACCTCCGCCGCCGTCCGAGCCGCCGCCGTCCACCCAGCCGCCCCCGTCGTCGGAGCCCCCGCCGCCGTCGGAGCCGCCGCCCTCGGCGGAGCCCCTGAGCGAGGCCCCGGCCACGCCCGGATGACGAAGCGTTTCACCCGGTGGCGGGAGCGCGAGGCGCCGTGCCCCCGGCGGACCACCCACCCTGCCGGCTACGCCGTGTCCGGCTGCGCGGGGTCCGCCGGGTGCGGTGCCACCAGGGGCAGCTGCGAGGCCAGCCGGGTCTCGCACAGCTCCACGAGCACGTCGTAGGCGGCCTTGCCCATCAGCTCCGTCAGTTCGGGCCGGTAGGTCACGTAGACCGGGTCGCCGGCCCCGTGCGCCGAGGTCGCCGACGTGCACCACCAGTGCAGGTCATGGCCCCCCGGGCCCCAGCCCCTGCGGTCGTACTCGCCGATCGACACCTGGAGGACCCGGGTGTCGTCCGGCCGGTCGATCCACTCGTAGGTGCGGCGGATCGGCAGCTGCCAGCACACGTCGGGCTTGGTCTCCAGCGGCTCCCGGCCCTCCTTCAGCGCCAGGATGTGCAGGGAGCAGCCCACGCCGCCCGCGAAGCCCGGCCGGTTCTGGAAGATGCAGGAGCCCTTCCAGCGCCGCGTCTGCCGGTCCCCGTCCTCGTTGACCTCGGCCCAGCCGGACGCGCGGCCGATGTCGTGGAACTCCCAGACCTCGGGCGTGAGACGTGCCACATGATCGGCGACCCGCTCCTCGTCCTCCTCGTCGGAGAAGTGCGCACCGAGCGTGCAGCAGCCGTCGTCCGCGCGGCCCGCCTGGATGCCCTGGCAGCCGCTGCCGAAGATGCAGTTCCAGCGGGAGGTCAGCCATGTCAGGTCGCAGCGGAAGACCTGCTCGCCGTCCGCGGGGTCCGGGAACTCGACCCAGGCCCGCGGAAAGTCCAGGTTCTTCTCGTCCGGTGCGGCGTTTGGCGGGTGGTGAGAGCCGGCCATGGGCTTCTTCGGCCGGGCTTTGTCCTGCTTCGCCTTTTTCGTCTTTGGCACGACTCCAGCGTATGCGGGTCGCCGCAGTAGCGTTCCGTACATGAGACTCGGAGTCCTCGACGTCGGTTCGAACACAGTGCACCTTTTGGTGGTGGACGCCCACCCCGGCGCCCGGCCGCTGCCCGCCCACTCCCACAAGGCGGAACTGCGCCTGGCGGAGCTGCTCGACGGCGGCGGGGCCATCCACCCCGACGGCGTCGACCGGCTGATCTGCACGCTCGAGGACGCCCTGCAGGCGGCCGAGGACAAGGGCTGCGAGGACGTGCTGCCGTTCGCGACCTCGGCCGTGCGGGAGGCCGCCAACGCCGACGAGGTCCTGTCGCGGGTGAAGGCGGTGACCGGGATCGACCTGCAGGTCCTCACCGGTGACGAGGAGGCCCGGCTCACCTTCCTGGCCGCCCGCCGCTGGTTCGGGTGGTCGGCGGGGAAGCTGCTGGTCCTCGACATCGGAGGCGGCTCCCTGGAGATCGCCTACGGGATCGACGAGGACCCGGACATCGCGGTCAGCCTGCCGCTCGGCGCCGGCCGGCTGACCGCGGGGATGCTGCCCGGCGATCCGCCCGACCCGGAGGACGTGCGCGCGCTGCGCCGTCATGTGCGGGCGCAGATCGCCCGTACGGTCGGCGAGTTCACCCGCTTCGGACGGCCCGACCACGTCGTCGCCACCTCCAAGACCTTCAAGCAGCTCGCCCGGATCGCGGGCGCCGCGCGCTCCGCGGAGGGCGCGTACACCCAGCGGGAACTGAGCCGGACGTCACTGGAGGAATGGGTTCCGAAGCTCGCCGCGATGACGGCCGCGCAGCGCTGCACCCTGCCCGGTGTCTCCGAGGGCCGGGCCGGCCAGCTGCTGGCGGGAGCACTGGTCGCGGAGGGCGCGATGGACCTCTTCGGCGTCGACGAGCTGGAGATCTGCCCCTGGGCGCTCCGCGAGGGGGTGATCCTGCGGAGGCTGGATCACCTCCCCGCCCTCTGATGCGGGCCCGTAATCTGTCCCACGTGGCAGAACCAGTGGTGCGCATCCCGGATGCGAAGGTCGCCCTGTCGACGGCCTCGGTCTATCCGGAGTCGACGGCGACGGCCTTCGAGATCGCCGCGCGCCTCGGCTACGATGGCGTGGAGGTCATGGTCTGGACCGACCCCGTCAGCCAGGACATCGAGGCGCTGCGCCGGCTCTCGGACTACCACGGGATACCGGTACTGGCCGTCCACGCGCCGTGTCTGCTCATCACCCAGCGCGTGTGGTCGACCGACCCCTGGGTGAAGCTCCAGCGAGCTCAGGCCGCCGCCGAGAAGCTGGGCGCCTCGACCGTGGTCGTCCATCCGCCGTTCCGCTGGCAGCGGCAGTACGCCCGGGACTTCGTCTCCGGAATCTGGCGGATGGCGAACGAGACCGATGTGCGCTTCGCCGTCGAGAACATGTACCCCTGGCGGTACCGGGACCGCGAGATGCTCGCGTACGCCCCCGACTGGGACGTCACCAAAGAGGACTACCGGCACTTCACGATCGACCTCTCGCACACGGCCACGTCCCGCACCGACACCCTGGCCATGGTGGACCGCATGGGCGACCGGCTCGGCCATGTGCACCTCGCGGACGGCAAGGGCTCGGCGAAGGACGAGCACCTGGTGCCGGGTCGCGGTGACCAGCCGTGCGCCGAGCTGCTGGAGCACCTGGCCCGCAGCGGCTTCGACGGCCATGTGGTGATCGAGGTCAACACCCGGCGGGCGATGTCGGCCGCGGAGCGCGAGGCCGACCTCGCGGAGGCGCTGGCCTTCACCCGGCTGCACCTGGCCTCCGAGAACGCGCCGTCCCGGGGCGGCCCCCCGGGCGCGGCGGGCCCGGGCGGATCATGACGGACGGGGCGCCCAGACGGCGCGGCAGGCCCGCCCGCGCGGCGGCCGAGACCGGGCCCGCCGCCCGGGAGCGGATCCTGGAGGCGGCCCGTACGGAGTTCGCCCAGCGCGGGTACGACAAGACCTCCGTCCGGGGCATCGCCAAGGCCGCCGGGGTCGATCCGGCTCTCGTCCACCACTACTTCGGCACCAAGGACGAGGTCTTCGCCGCCGCCATCGAGGTCTCCTTCGAGCCGGCGCTGGTGGTGCCCGCCATCCTCGGCGAGGGCAAGGACGGCGTGGGCGAGCGGCTGGTCCGCTACTTCATCGGGGTGTGGGAGAACCCGGCCACACGCGCCCCGCTGCTCGCGATCCTCCGGTCCGCCCTGACGCACGAGGCGGCGGCGAAGGTGCTGCGCGGCTTCGTCCTGCGGCGGATGCTGGAGCGGATCGCGGCGGACCTGGACGTACCGGACCCGAAGCTTCGCGCCGAGCTGGCCGCCTCGCACATGATCGGCATTGCCGTGCTCCGGTATGTGATCCAGGTGGAGCCGCTGGCCACGGTGGATCCGGAGGAGATCGTCGCGATGGTCGCGCCGACGCTTCAGAGGTACCTGACCGAGGCCTGAGCGGGGCCAAGCGGGGCCTGACCGAGGCCTGAGCGGCCTGACCGCGGCCTGACCGGACCCCCGGGAGGGGCGCCGGGTGGACGCCCGGGGGCCCGCTCGCCGCTCCCCGGTGCCGTGCGCCTCCGCGCCCTCCCGCCGTCGCCGTCCGCCGTGGTGGGAGTGCGGGCGCACGGCCCGGCGGCGGAGTTGACCGAAAGGCGGACCGTCATCCCGTAATCCGGACGTGTCGTCCAGATCTTGGAGCATCGGCGTAGGCTCGACTGAGCCAAACTGTCTGAAGGAGCGAGCGACGATGCCCGAGCTGAGGTCCCGCACAGTCACCCACGGCCGCAACATGGCGGGCGCCCGCGCCCTGATGAGGGCCTCGGGCGTAGCGAGCGCGGACATCGGCAAGCCGGTCGTCGCGGTCGCCAACTCCTTCACGGAGTTCGTCCCCGGGCACACCCACCTCGCCCCGGTCGGCCGGATCGTCTCGGACGCCGTCCTGGCGGCGGGCGCGGTGCCGCGCGAGTTCAACACCATCGCCGTCGACGACGGCATCGCCATGGGCCACGGCGGCATGCTCTACTCGCTGCCGTCGCGCGACCTGATCGCGGACTCCGTGGAGTACATGGTCGAGGCCCACTGCGCCGACGCCCTGATCTGCATCTCCAACTGCGACAAGATCACCCCCGGCATGCTGATGGCCGCCATGCGCCTCAACATCCCGGCGGTCTTCGTCTCGGGCGGACCGATGGAGGCCGGCCAGGCCACCCTGGTCGACGGCACGGTCCGCAAGCTCGACCTGATCAACGCCATCGTGGACTCGGTCAACGAGAACGTCTCGGACGAGGACGTGCTGCGCATCGAGGAGAACGCCTGCCCGACCTGCGGCTCCTGTTCGGGCATGTTCACGGCCAACTCGATGAACTGCCTGACCGAGGCGATCGGCCTGTCCCTGCCCGGCAACGGCTCGGTCCTCGCCACCCACACCGCCCGCCGCGCGCTGTACGAGAACGCGGGCCGCACGGTCGTGGAGATCACCAAGCGCTACTACGAGCAGGGCGACGAGTCCGTCCTCCCGCGCAACATCGCCACCCGTGAGGCCTTCGAGAACGCCATGGCCCTCGACATCGCCATGGGCGGCTCCACCAACACGATCCTCCACCTGCTCGCCGCCGCCCAGGAGGCCGAGCTCGACTACGACCTGACCGACATCGACGCCGTCTCACGCCGGGTGCCGTGCCTGGCCAAGGTCGCGCCGAACGTCGCCCCGGGCGGCACGTACTACATGGAGGACGTCCACCGGGCCGGTGGCATCCCCGCCATCCTCGGCGAGCTCTACCGGGGCGGGCTGCTGAACGAGGACGTCCACACCGTCCACTCGGCGTCGCTGGCCGAGTGGCTCAAGACCTGGGACGTGCGCGGCGGCTCCCCCTCCGCGGAGGCCGTCGAGCTGTGGCACGCGGCCCCCGGCTGCGTCCGCTCCGCCACCGCCTTCTCGCAGTCCGAGCGCTGGGACTCGCTGGACGTCGACGCCGAGGGCGGCTGCATCCGCTCGGTCGAGAGCGCCTACTCCAAGGACGGCGGCCTCGCCGTCCTCAAGGGCAACATCGCCGAGGACGGCTGTGTCGTGAAGACGGCGGGAGTCGACGAGTCGATCTGGACCTTCGAGGGCCCGGCCGTCGTCTGCGAGTCGCAGGAGGAGGCGGTCGACAAGATCCTCTCCAAGGTGGTCAAGGAGGGCGACGTCGTCGTCATCCGCTACGAGGGCCCGCGCGGCGGCCCCGGCATGCAGGAGATGCTCTACCCGACCTCCTTCCTGAAGGGCCGCGGCCTGGGCAAGGCCTGCGCGCTCATCACCGACGGCCGCTTCTCCGGCGGCACCTCGGGCCTGTCCATCGGCCACGCCTCCCCGGAGGCCGCGTCCGGCGGCGCGATCGCCCTCGTCGAGGACGGCGACCGCATCCGTATCGACATCCCGAACCGCTCCATCGAGCTCCTCGTCGACGACGCCACGCTCGCCGCCCGCCGCGAGGCCCTGGGCGGCGTCTACGCGCCGAGGAACCGCGAGCGCAAGGTCTCCGCTGCGCTGCGGGCGTACGCGGCGATGGCGACGAGCGCGGACAAGGGCGCGGTGCGGGACGTGGACAGGCTCGGCTGACACCGGCCGGCGCGGCGGCCCCGCGGGCAAGTCCCGGCGGGGCTCCGCGGCCGCTGGTCACCCCGGCGGCCTCGCCGACGCCGGCCGGGTCACCCCGGCGCACTGGTCACCCCGGCGGCCGGGTCACTCCGGCGCCCTGGACGGCACCGTCGGGGCTCCGTGGCCCCGGCCACCTACCAGCGCGACGGGTCCGCCGCGTCCACGGCGAACACGCTCCCGTCGGGAGCGGTCGCGAAGACCCTGCCGGGGGCGGCGACGGGAGCCGGCACGACGGGCGCATGGGTGAAGCGGCCCGCCCCCATCCGCGGATCCGTCTGGCCGAGCTGCACGCCGCGCCGCGCGTCGACGGCCAGGAGCCGCCCGTCGGCACCGCTCAGATAGACCCGGCCGCCGTCGACGAGCGGCCGCGAGGACCGGGCCGCATACGTCTCCAGCCGCCAGCGCTGACCACCACCACCGCTGCCGCCCTCGGTGCCGACGGCGAGCAACGAGCCGCCCGTACCCACCAGGTAGACCGTGCCGCCGGACACCGCGGCCTGGGCCTGGTCGACGTCGACCGGCAGCGGGACGCGGTGGACCTCGCGGGTGGCGGTGTCCAGGCGTACGACGGCGGTGGTGAAGTCGTCGGTGTCGGCCGCGAGGAGGAACAGCGCGCCTTCCGCCGGAGGCGACGACGGTACCGGGGACAGCGAGCCGTCCAGGAGCTTCTCCCAGCGCACCCGCCCGTCACGGGTGCCGACGGCCCGGACCAGAGTGCCGTCTCCGTCGGCGCCGGGAGTGACGGCGAAGACGGTTCCCGAACCGTCCGGGGCGGGCGCCCACTGGGTGCCCGGCGCACCCCGTCGTGCCCGCCACAGTTCCTCGCCGGTCGCACCGTCCAGGGCCCGTACGTCCCCGTCCGCTCCCGCGAGGAGGACACACCCCCCGGCGTGGGCGACCGTCGCGTACGAACCGGCGGCCGCCGTCCAGCGGGTGGTGCCCGACTCGGGATCCAGGGCTTCGAGCCGCTTGCCGCCGGCCGTGGTGATGTGCAGGAGCCCGGCGGAGAGCACGGGGGCCCTGGCCTCGTAGGACGTGCCCCCCTCCGCCTGAGCCTGAGCCTCTGCCGCCGCCTGCGCCTCCGCCTCTGCACCCGCCCCGGCCCCGGCCCCGTCGGTCCGCCGCGTCCACAGCGGCCTTCCGTCGGCCGCGTCGAGGCGGGTCGCCGCCACGCCCGGCGCCGTGCAGTACAGGGAGTCGCCCTGGGCGGCGCAGGCGGGCGTCCGCAGGGCGTCCCGGCCCCGCGAGAGGGTGGTCTGCCAGGGAGCGAAGGCGGGCGCTCCAGGGCGGGCGGCCGGGGGACCCGCGGGGCGGGCGCCGCCGTCCGGCGCCACGCGGATTCCGGCGTACGCGCCTGCCAGCAGTCCGGCGACGAGACTGCCGACGGCGGCGAACCTCACGAGGCGCCGGCGCGGCCACGACACCCGACCCGGTGCCCCACCCGGTGCCCGACCCGATGCCTGATCCGGAGTCCCAGCTGGCGCCCGACCCGGTGCCCGACCCGATGCCCGACCCGGAGTCCCAGCTGGCGCCCGATCCGGCCCTTCCGCCCGCGCGGGGCCGGGGCCCTCGCCCGCGGACCACTCGCCGGGCGCCCGACGGGCCGCCCGTCCAGGCCGGAGGGACTCCGTCGCCACCTCCCCCACCGGGGTGCGCAGTTCGGCCATCACCTCGTCGGGCGCCGGCCGCTCGGCGGGATCCTTGGCCAGACAGCGGGTCAGGAGCGGCACCAGCTCCGCGGGCACCCCGGTCAGGTCCGGCTCGTTGTGCACGACCTGGTAGGCGACGACGTAGGGGCTGCCGGAGTCGAACGGCCCCCGTCCCGTCGCCGCGTGGACGAGTACCGCGCCCAGCGCGAACAGGTCGGCCGCGGGCCCGACGTCCCGGGGTCGCTGGAACTGCTCCGGCGCCATGAACGGCGGGGTGCCGATCAGCTTCCCCGTCTCCGTGCGCAGATCGCTGTCCGAGGGACGGGAGATGCCGAAGTCGATGACTTTGGGCCCGTCGGCCGCGAGCATCACGTTGCCCGGTTTGAGGTCGCGGTGGACGACACCCGCGCGGTGGATGTCGCGCAGCGCCTCCGCGAGCCCGGCGCCCACCCTGCGCAGCTCGTCGAGGCCCAACGGGCCGTTCCGCTTGACGCGTTCGGAGAGAGTCGGCCCCTCGATGAACAGCGTCGCCATCCAGGGGCGCCCGGCCTCCGGGTCGGCGTCCACGACGGGCGCGGTGAAGGCGCCGCTCACCCTGCGGGCAGCGGCCACCTCCTGCCGGAAACGGGCCCTGAACTCCGGGTCCGTGGCGTGCTGCGGATGGACCACCTTGACGGCGAGGCGCAGTCCGGACGCCGAAGCGGCCAGGTGCACGACGCCCATACCGCCCGAACCCAGACGCCGCTCCAGGCGGTACTGCCCGGCGTACTCAGGATGTTCCGCTTCCGGGACGGGCCCGGTGCTGCGCAGCGGCGGCATCGTCCACCCCCCGTGTTCCCCCGTGTTTCCCCGTGCTTCCCCGTGTTCTCGGCCCGCGAGCGCGACGCACGGAGCCTAGTCGATGGTGCGTGCGAGCCGGCGGGGGCTTGCTAGCCTGCGGGCTCGAGCAGCGGGCAGGTCCGTCGGACCACGGGGGGAGGCCGTCATGGCCGTCGAAGGAAACGAGAACGTGCACGGGGCGGGGCCCGAGACCCTCGCCGAGCCGCGCGCCGCACGACGCTACCCGGTCGCCCCCGGCTACCGGGTGAACGTCCGCAGCGGGCCGGGGACCGGGTACCAGGTCGTCAGGGTGCTGCCGTACGGCGCGCGGGTGCCCGTCCACTGCCAGAAGCCGGGGGAGAGGGTGACGGGCCCGTACGGCACGTCGGACCTGTGGGACAACATCGGCAACGGCCAGTTCGTGTCCGACGCCTATGTGAACACGGGCAGCGACGGTTACGTCGCCGTGCGCTGCGCCTGACCGCGCCGGGGCCCGCACGTCACGGGCCCCGCCCGGGCGCCGGGCGGCCGGGGATAATCGGGTGCGTGAGCGAGCCCCGCGAAGACAGCCCCCGCCGCAGCCGTACACCCGGCTCCGCGGCCGGTCCCGACAACCGGCCGGGCGGCGTTCCCCGCCCCGGAGCCGGGCCGAAGCCCGAGGAGATCCGGTTCTTCGGCACCACCTGGGTCGACCACGACGGCGGCTACGGTCTCCGCCGCGTCGCCGTCGCGGCCGGATCGCTGCTGGCGGCGGTCGCCGGGTGCCTCGTCCTGCGGTTCGCCTACCAGGGCCTGGAGACCGCCCGGGTCGGCGGTTTCGTGGACCTGCTCGTGATCGTGACGTTCTCGGTGTGCAGCGCCGTCGCCTTCCGCAAGACCTGGGAGGGCTTCTCGCGCCGACCGGCCGACCCCGCCCGCGAGGAGTCCCTGCGCAGCCTGCGGATGATCGGCTTCATCGGGGTGCTGCTCGCCTACTTCCTGCGCTCCCTCGCCGAGGCGCCGGGGGAGAAGCTGCGGCGCGGGGAGTACGAGACGGCCCTCGCCCGGTACGAGAAGCGCCACGGCGCCCGCACCGGGAACCCGGCGGCCCGGAGGAAACCCAGGCGCAGGTGACCGGGCGGATCCGCGCCGCCCGCGGTCCGGTCCATCGTGGGCTCCGGCGAGCCGTGCCCCCGCGGTCCGGTCGCCGGCGGTCCGGCCGACGGCCTCTCCCCTCCCGTGTCACATCCGGTTCCCTCCCGTGTCACATCCGGCGGAGCCGCGCCGTCTCATGGGTATGACGACACACAGCAGCGGCGATCGCCCCCACGTCCTCGTCCTCGGCGCCGGTTACGCCGGGCTCATGGCCGCCCTCCGGCTGGCCCCGCACGCCCGGGTGAGCCTCGTCGACCCCAGCGACCGGTTCACCGAGCGCGTACGGCTCCACGAACTGGCCGCGGGAGTCCGCCCCGACGTGAGCCACCCGCTCTCCCACTTCCTCCGCCCGGCGGGGATCGAGCACATCGCGGCACGGGCCACCGGTATCGACCCGGCCACCCGCACGGTCACGACGGACGACGGCCGGAGGCTGCCGTACGACCGGCTCGTCTACGCCCTGGGCAGCCGCACCGCGCCCGCGGGAGAACGCGCCCACACCGCCGAGACCGCCGCCGGCCTGTCCAAGCGGCTGCAGGACGGCCCGGGCTCGGTGGCGGTCGTCGGCGGCGGGCTGACCGGAATCGAACTCGCCGCCGAACTGGCCGAGTCCCGGCCCGAGTGGCGCGTGAGCCTGCACTCGGAGGGTCGGGTCGGGTCGGGCTTCACGCCGCGCGCCCGTGACCACGCCCTGGGCGTGCTGAGGGCGCGGGGCGTGCGGATCGAGCAGGGCCGGCGGATCGCGGAGCCCGACTCGGTCGACGCCGACGAGGTGGTCTGGGCGGCCTCGATGGTCCCGAACACCGAGCTCGCCGCGGCGGCCGGTCTCCCGCTGGACCCCTCGGGCCGCGTCCGGGTCGACGGCGCCCTGCGCTCGACGGCGTTCCCCGAGGTGTATGTCGCGGGGGACGCCGCCGCGGCGAGTTCGGCCAGGGCCGGCGCGCTGCGCATGGCCTGCGCGACCGCCATGCCCATGGGCTCGCACGCCGCCGCCTCGATCATCTCCGAGTTCCGCGGACGGGAGCCGCGCACCTTCGACTACGGCTTCCTGACCCAGTGCGTCAGTCTCGGCCGCCGGGAGGGGCTGGTCCAGTTCGTCCGCGCGGACGACTCCCCGCGCGACCGCTTTCTGACGGGGCGTCCGGCCGCCCGGGTCAAGGAGCAGGTCGTCCGCTCCACCGTCGGTCTGCTGCGGATCGCCGCCCGTCGCCCCTGGGTCATCCCGCTGACGCCGGGCATGTCCTGACTCCCCACACGGCACCTTGACGGCCACCCCCTCCGGATGGATTATTCATCGCGTGATGAATAATCCATCCGCGGTGGGTACTCCGGCACCGGCCGTCCACGCCCGCTCCCTCACCGTCGTCCGCGGCCCCCGACCCGTCCTGCGCAACCTCGACTTCGACGTGCCGCCTGGCCGGATCACCGGACTCCTCGGTCCCTCCGGCTGCGGCAAGTCCACCCTGATGCGCGCCGTCGTCGGCACCCAGGCCAAGGTCACCGGCACCCTCGACGTCCTCGGCCGGCCCGCCGGCCACGCCGCGCTGCGCTCCCGCATCGGCTATGTCACCCAGGCCCCCTCCGTCTACGACGACCTGACCGTCCGCCAGAACCTCGCCTACTTCGCCGCGGTCCTCGACCCGGGCCGTGCCGCCGCCGAACGCCGCCGGCGCCACGTCTCCCAGGCCCTCACCGACGTGGACCTCACCGCCCACGCCGGCTCGCTCGCGGGCAGGCTCTCCGGAGGGCAGCGCAGCCGCGTCTCCCTCGCCGTCGCCCTCCTCGGCACGCCCGAACTGCTCGTCCTCGACGAACCCACCGTCGGCCTCGACCCGGTGCTGCGCCGCGACCTGTGGGACCTCTTCCACCGCATCGCCGCCGAACGCGGCACCACCATCCTCGTCTCCTCGCACGTCATGGACGAGGCCGAGCGCTGCCACGGCCTGCTCCTGCTGCGACAGGGCGAACTCCTCGCCGACGACACCCCCGAGGCCCTCCGCCGCCGCAACGACACCGCCACCGTCGAAGAGGCCTTCCTCCACCTCGTCGACACCGCCGACGCACTCAAGGAGCAGGCCCGATGAACACCGGCCCGTCCCCCGCGCCCAGGCTCGCCGCCGCCCCGGAGCCGCGTACCGCGCTGTCCCCGTCCCGCACCCTCGCCACCGCCGCCCGGGTCCTGCGGCAGCTGCGGCACGATCCCCGCTCGATCGCCCTGATGCTCCTGGTCCCGTGCCTGATGCTCTTCCTGCTGCGCTACGTCTTCGACGGCAGCCCGCAGACCTTCGACGCCATCGGCGCCTCGCTGCTCGGCATCTTCCCGCTGATCACGATGTTCCTGATCACCTCGATCGCCACGCTGCGCGAGCGCACCTCCGGCACCCTCGAACGCCTGCTCGCCATGCCCCTCGGCAAGGCCGACCTGATAGCCGGCTACGCCCTGGCCTTCGGCCTGCTCGCCGTCGTCCAGTCCGCCCTCGCGACCGGGCTCTCGGTCTGGTTCCTCGGCCTCGACGTCGTCGGTTCGGCCTGGCTGCTGCTCCTCGTCGCGCTGCTGGACGCGCTGCTCGGCACGGCCCTCGGCCTGTTCGTCTCCGCCTTCGCCGCGTCCGAGTTCCAGGCGGTCCAGTTCATGCCCGCCGTGATCTTCCCCCAGCTCCTCCTCTGCGGCCTGTTCACCGCCCGGGACACCATGCAACCCGTCCTCGAGGGCATCTCGAACGTGCTGCCCATGTCGTACGCCGTCGACGGCATGAACGAGGTCCTCCGCCACGCCGACGTCACCGCCGACTTCGTCCGCGACGTCCTCGTCGTCTCCCTCTGCGCGCTCCTCGTCCTCTCCCTCGGCGCGGCCACGCTCCGCCGCCGCACCGCGTGACCGCTCCTCGGACGGCGCCGACACCACGGCGGGCCCGGTGCGAGGATGTCCCTGTCCGTGGAAACACCGGGAGCGACCGGCCACGGACCCGGACGACCCCCACACGCACGCGCACCACCCCCGGCGAGGTGACCCGCATGACCCAGACAGTCGCAGTCCTCGGCACCGGCAAGATCGGCGAGGCCCTGCTCAGCGGCATGATCCGGGCCGGCTGGCCCGCTTCGGCCCTGCTGGTGACCACCCGCCGGGCCGACCGGGCCGAGGAGCTCCGCACCCGCTACGGCGTCGAAGCCGTCACCAACGCGGACGCCGCCAAGCGCGCCGACACGCTGATCCTGGCCGTCAAGCCCCAGGACATGAACCGGCTCCTCGACGAGCTCGCCCCCCATGTCTCCGCCGACCGCCTGGTGATCAGCGCCGCCGCCGGTATCACCACCGCCACCATCGAGAGCCGGCTCGCCCCCGACACCCCCGTCGTCCGCGTCATGCCCAACACCCCCGTCCTCGTCGATGAGGGCATGTCCGTGATCTCGGGCGGCAGCCACGCCACCGCCGAGCACCTGGCGCACACCGAGGAGATCTTCGGCGGAGTGGGCAAGACCCTTCGGGTCCCCGAGTCCCAGCAGGACGCCGCCACCGCCCTCTCCGGCTCCGGCCCGGCCTACTTCTACTTCCTGGTCGAGGCCATGACCGACGCGGGCATCCTCCTCGGCCTGCCCCGCGCGCAGGCCCACGACCTGATCGTCCAGGCCGCCATCGGGGCCGCGGTGATGCTGCGCGACTCCGGCGAGCACCCGGTGAAGCTCCGCGAAGCCGTCACCTCCCCCGCGGGCACCACCATCAACGCCATCCGGGAACTCGAGAACCACGGCGTCCGCGCCGCCCTCATCGCCGCACTCGAAGCGGCCCGCGACCGCAGCCGCGAACTCGCCTCCGGCAACGGCTGACGTACGGCGGCCGCGGAGCCGCTGCCGGCAACGGCCCGTCGCACGACGCGAGGACGGCGCACGCTCCGCAGCGAGGAGGTCATCCGCTCGGGCGGACCTCCCCTCACGCCTGCGGTCCGACCAACCCCGCGACGGGGCGGGAGCGGCAGGCCGTCTCCCAGGCTGCCCGACGTCCGACCGGGCCGCACGCCCCGCGGCCGGCGCTCACTTCCCGGCGGCTGCCACCACCGCGTCCGTCGCCACCACCGTCGCGAACCCGCCGCCGTGCAGCGACACGGCGGTGGCCCGCGCCAGCTCGTCGGCCCCCAGGCGCCAGCCGAAGGGCCCCTCGAGGTCGAAGGTGTACGTCGCATCCAGCGCGAACAGCACCTCGTACCCCAGGTTCCCGCCCATCCGCGCCGTGGTCTCCGCGCACATGTTGGTCTGGATCCCGGCCACCACGAACTGCCGCACCCCCTGGGAGCCGAACCACTCCGCCAGATCCGGCGTCCCGTAGAACGCCGAGTTCACGGTCTTCGTGACCAGCAGCTCCGGTCCGTCGCCGGTCCCTCGTCTCCGCTCCACGTAGTCCTTGAACCCGTTGCCCGGGTGGCCGGGCCGCAGCGGGGACCCCGCGCTCGACGAGTCATGCCGCACGTACACGATCGGGCGGCCGCCGTCCCGCCACGCGTCGATCAGTGAGGCGATGTTCCCGTCCGCCCCCGGGTTGTTCCGCCGTCCCCAGAATTCCTCCTCCTCGAACCCCTTCTGCACGTCCACGACGACCAGCGCTGCGTTCTCCGCGATCTCCATGTCCGCCATGCTGCCCCGGCGCCGAACGGCGCCACAGAGGCACAAAAGACGGCGACCGATGGTTTACTGCCAGACATGGCGCCTTCGACGGCAGCGGCACCCCAGCGCATCGCCCTCCTCGCCTTCCCCGGCGTCCGGGCTTTCGACGTCTCCGTCATCAACGAGGTGTGGGGCGTCGACCGCACCGAACGCGGCGTGCCCGCCTTCGAACTCCGCCGCGCCGCCGCGGACCGCGCACCGGTGACCATGCGCGGCGGCCTCAGCCTCACCCCCGACCGCACCCTCGCCTGGCTCCGCCGCGCCGACCTCGTCGTCGTGCCCGGCCTCGACGACCACCTCACCCCCGCGCCCTCACCGGTCCTCGACGCCCTCCGCCATGCGCACGACCGGGGCACTCCGATCGCCGCCCTCTGCGGCGGGGCCTTCACCCTCGCCCAGGCGGGCCTGCTCGACGGCCGCCGTGCGATCACCCACTGGAACCTCACCGACCTCCTGCGCAAGCACCACCCCGGGGTCGCCGTCGTTCCCGACGCGCTCTTCCTCCAGGACGGCAACATCTGGACCTCCGCCGGCACCGCGGCCGGCATCGATCTCTGCCTCCATCTGGTCCGCGTCACCCACGGCGCCGAAGCGGCCGCCGCCATCGCCCGCTCGATGGTCACCGCCCCCTTCCGCACGGGCACCCAGGCCCAGTTCATCGAGCACCCCACTCCCCGGGCGGATCGCGACGCCGACGCGCTCGCCGCCGTCCGCGCCTACGCCCTCGCCCACCTCGCCGAGCCGCACACCGTCGCCTCGCTCGCCGCCCGCACGGGCATGTCGCCGCGCTCCTTCGCCCGTCACTTCCAGGCCACCACCGGCACCACTCCTCTCCGCTGGCTGATCACCCAGCGCGTCGCCGCAGCCCGGAAACTGCTCGAACTCACCGACCACCCCATTTCCGAGGTCGCCCGCCGCACGGGATTCGGCAGCGAGGTGACCATGCGCCAGCACTTCGCCGGCCACCTCGCCACCAGCCCGCGCGACTACCGGGCGGCCTTCCGTCAGCGGGGCGGAAGCAGCCC
The DNA here is from genome assembly GCF_003097515.1 of Streptomyces tirandamycinicus. Taxonomy (NCBI): domain Bacteria; kingdom Bacillati; phylum Actinomycetota; class Actinomycetes; order Kitasatosporales; family Streptomycetaceae; genus Streptomyces; species Streptomyces tirandamycinicus. The sequence continues at coordinate 3,850,479 of NZ_CP029188.1, forward strand.
GATCGCCCGATAGGCGCGATCCACCAGAGGACGGGCGATCCCTCTGGCCCGCGCGGCTCCCGCCGTCAGCACCTCGTCCACGTACGCCGGGTCGGCCGCCAGCTCCGCGTGCCGCTCCCGCAGCGGCCTCAGCAGCTCCACCACCGCCTCGGCCGTGTCCTTCTTGAGCGCGCCGTAGGACTCGTACGCACCGGCCAGACCCTCCGGCTCCCCGTTCTCACACGCGGCGAGGATCTCCAGCAGATTGGCCACCCCGGGCCGGGTCTCCCGGTCGTAGACGACGTCCTGACCGCTGTCGGTCACCGCGCGCATGATCTTGCGCCGGACCGCGTCCGGGTCGTCCAGCAGGTAGACGGTGCCCACCCCGCCGTCCGAGGACTTGCCCATCTTCGAGGCCGGATCCTGCAGATCCATCACCCGTGCGGCCACCCGTGGATGCACGGTCCTGGGGAGCGTGAAGACGTGCCCGTAGCGCTGGTTGAACCGGACCGCGAGATCGCGGGTCAGCTCCACGTGCTGTGCCTGGTCGTCGCCCACGGGGACCTCGTCCGTCGCGTACGCCAGGATGTCCGCCGCCATCAGCACCGGGTACGTGAGCAGGGAGAGCCGCACGCTCGCCCCCGCGGCCCTCGCCTGTGCGCCCTTCTCCTTGTACTGGATCATCCGCCGCATCTCGCCGTCCGTGGCGGTGCACTCGAGCAGATAGGAGAGCCGGGCGTGTTCGTCCACATGACTCTGCACGAACACGGTGCACAGCTCCGGATCCAGGCCCGCCGCCAGCAGCAGCGTGGCCGCCTGCCTGCTGAGCCTGCGAACCCGCGCCGGATCGTGCTGCACGGTCAGGGCGTGCAGGTCCACGACGCAGAACAGCGCGTCCGACCGGTGCTGGTCCGTCCCGACCCACCGGCGCACGGCACCGAGGTAGTTCCCGAGCGTCAGATGCCCCGTCGGCTTGACCCCGCTGAACGTCCGCTTCATAGGTCCTCTCCCTCTCCTGCAGGAGCCGCCGCGACCGGCCGGCCGGGCTCCTCGGAGGAGGAACGAGAACGGCCGCCGAGGCGGCGGCCGTGGATGCGCGCGTGACTGCCGGCCGCCGTCAGGCGGCCCACCACTGGAAGGTGCACGCGTGCGTGGTCATGCCTGGAGACTACGCCGCAGGAGCGGGGTTGACACGCAAATCGCCGGTCCGTATAGTCCTTCGGGTTGTCCGACGTGAGCACCGACCCAGGTCGGCCCCGGACAGCCAACCCGCAAGAACCACTCCAAGCGAGCGACGTACTGTCGCCTCGCTTTCCGTGCGCTTTTGCGAAATGAGGAATCCGCGTTCGAATGGGCGCACCCCGATTAGCGTCGGGGATGGTGATTCCGCTAAAGTCTCACTCGTCGGAACGGCCTGGTGGCCGGAAGACAATCCCGTTCGACTGGGAATCGGGCCCGAGAGGGTCTGATAGAGTCGGAACCACCGGAAAGGGAATTCGCGGAAGCGGAGGAACGGCCCGGGAGCCCGGTCCGGCGGGTGGCGGAGACGGAAATCGGATCTGCTAAGCTGGAAAAACCGAAGGGAAGCGCCCGGAGGAAAGCCTCAGAGAGTGTTCTGTGGGTGAGTACGAAGGAAGCGTCCGTTCCTTGAGAACTCAACAGCGTGCCAAAAGTCAACGCCAGATATGTTGATAACCCCGTCCATCCGGATCATTTTCGGTTCGGTTGGTCGTGGTTCCTTTGAATAACACAGCGAGGACGCTGTGGACCGGGGAGACTATTCCTCTTCCTGGTTCCGCTCTCGTGATGTGTTCGCCCCGATTACGGGGAAGCATTCACGGAGAGTTTGATCCTGGCTCAGGACGAACGCTGGCGGCGTGCTTAACACATGCAAGTCGAACGATGAACCTCTTTCGGGAGGGGATTAGTGGCGAACGGGTGAGTAACACGTGGGCAATCTGCCCTGCACTCTGGGACAAGCCCTGGAAACGGGGTCTAATACCGGATATGACCATCGGGGGCATCCCTGGTGGTGGAAAGCTC